>JBAXXD010000057.1:0-25216 GCA_037128135.1 Verrucomicrobiia bacterium | reverse complement strand
ACATGTTCCCAAAAAACGCCGATCTGGAGATCCCTCAGAATTTTGTCCTGCACCCCTATCGGGAAATAGCAGAGATGTCGTAACTTTGCGTAATGACGAATACGCAAAGTTTCGGACTTCGGCCATCCTCCCAAAAAGGAAAATGCAGGGGGAGGGGCTCGTGCGGAGCCGCAGAGAGTTGGAGGGAGATCACCAATCACCCGGAAGATGTGCGACCTATTTTAATACCAACTCTGTAAAACAAATGGACTCAGAACATCGGCAAGATGCCGATCGTAGCATTGGCTTCCAGCCAATGATCCACTCCACTCGAAGAGATGGTATAATTCCTCTCCTCTGCGTCCCTGCGTCTCTGCGCGAGATTCCATTTCGGTATTCAGGGTTATTTCCAAGAGACGGAAATCAGCGCCCGCACTGGCTGGACGCCCCTCTTTCCAATTCCGTCACCCGCTCATGGAGGGCTGGGCCGACGTAGCAGTGGGAGCCGCAGGAGACGAGTCCCGCATGGTGGAAGACCTTCCGGAAGAAAGCGGCGCTCCGGGGGAATATCCCGGCGGTGTCGCCGTCGAGTTGGGTTTCCGCCGGATACGCTTCCAGAAACGCAACGCCGCCCAAATGTTGGGCAAGAATTTCCAGGCCGATGATGAGTTCGTCATCCGGCACGTAGTAGAGGCTGTCGCTGCAGATGATGAGGTCGTAGGAGGCGGCCAGTCGGGGCAATGCGCCGAACGAGCCCATGCGGATGTTGCGCCGCTTTCCGAACCGGTTGACGGCATACGGGCTCGGGTCGATGCCGGTGTAGCGGATGCCGGGCCGGAGCTTTTGGAGCGCCGGTCCCCATTGGCCCTCGCCGCATCCCACATCCAGCGCGGTGCGCACTGGCCGGTCGAGGTAGTATTCGGCCACAGCAACAACAAGCCGGGCCTTTCTTGCCACCGTGCAAGCCGTGCTCACGCGGTGACGCGGATCGCGATACCACTTGTCGAAATAGGCTTTTCCGTACGAGCACATCACGTCGAAAAATGCAGGGCCAGCCAGATGGCCTCGGCCGATACGGCTGTAAAAAGGCGCGTCACCGCGGTGCGGTGTAGGCTTCGGGTCCGGGTTCCGGGATTTCCTCGAGAAGTTTTTTGACGATGGAGAGCGGGGTGAGGCCTTCGGAATCGGCGGCGAAATTTGTGAGGATGCGGTGGCGCAGGACGGGCGGTGCGGCGCGGCGGATGTCGGCGCAGCTCACGTGGATGCGGCCTTCGAGGATGGCCATGGCTTTGGCGGCCAGGATGAGATACTGGCCGGCCCGCGGGCCCGCGCCGGTGCTGACGTATGTCTTCGTGACCTGCGGGGAGTCCGGGTTTTGGGGGCGGGTGGCGCCGACGAGGCGGGTGACGTATTTGATGATGTGGTCGGAGACGGGAACCTTGCGGACGACGGATTGGAGCTGGAGGACGTCGGCTTGCGTGAGGACCGCCTGGGGCTCGGGGCGCTTGCCGCCCGTGGTGGCGCGGAGGATTTCCTCCTCCTCATGCGGCAGCGGGTAGTCCACCCAGATGTTGAACATGAAGCGGTCGAGCTGGGCCTCGGGGAGCGGGTAGGTGCCTTCCTGCTCGATGGGGTTTTGGGTGGCGAGGACGAAGAAAGGTTCCTCGAGGGTGTAGGAGGTGTTGCCGGCGGTGACCATTTTTTCCTGCATCGCTTCGAGGAGCGCGGCCTGGGTCTTCGGCGGGGTGCGGTTGATTTCGTCGGCGAGGAGCAGGTTGCAAAAGATCGGGCCGCGGATGAAGCGGAACTCCTTTTCGCCGGTGGCGGAATTGGTCTCCAGGACGTCGGTGCCGATGATGTCGCCCGGCATGAGGTCGGGGGTGAACTGGACCCGCTTGAACTTCAGGTTGAGGACCTGGGCGATGGTGCGCACGGTGAGCGTCTTGCCCATGCCGGGGAGGCCGATGAGCAGGGCGTGGCCGTTCGCGAGGATGCACATGAGGATCTGGTCGAGCACGTCGCGCTGCCCGACGATGACCTTGCTGACTTCGTTCCGGATGCGGTCGGCGTGGTCGCGCATTTTCGCGACGAGGGCGAGTTCGTCCGCGCTGGCGACGGACGTGGCGGCCGCGGACTTCGCGGTTTCCGAGGCGGAATCCCCGTCGAAAAGGAAACTGGTACCGCCGATCTGGACGATATCGCCCGGTGAAAGGCTGGCGGAGGTGACGCGGGTGCCATTGAGCAGGGTGCCATTGGAGCTGCCGAGATCCACAATTTTCCACACGCCCTCATCGGTGCAGCGGAGTTCGGCGTGGGCGCCGGAGACCAGGGAGTCTTCGAGCAGCACGTCCATGTCGGAGCGGCGTCCGAACGAGCAGCGCGCTTCTGAAAGTGTGAGGCGTTGGCCGGCCCAGGGGCCTTCTTGGAATTCGATGTCAGGCATAAAAAAGTGGTATTGTCGGGATGTGCGGTTTTAGCGGGTGAGGTCGATATCGCCGAGGTCTTTGATCTGGTCGGCAACGCGGAGTTGATTGAGACTGGCGCTGTAGTGATGCGACGGGAAGGAGTGCCCGGGATCCGTCCAGACCGGGTAGAGATCGCGGGCGCGGACGATCTGCCAGCCGGGGCCGACATCTTTGAGGATCACGACCTTGTAGGTGCGTCGGAAGTCCGCGCGTTCGGAGGAGATTTTATCGCGAAGGTATGTGCAGATGGCGCGCGCGGCGCTGGCGCGGCCGGTCAGACCCTCGATCCGGTGAACGACTTTTTTGGAAAAGAAAGGCTCGGACTTTTGGATGGTGGCCTCGATTTTCTTGAGGTCGTCCGGGGTGAGGGTGCTTGCGTCGCGGTTGAGCTGGAAGCCTTCGTAAAACGAGGAATCGCAGATGACGACGAGATCATATTTTCCGGCCGGGAGTCCGGTGAACTGGAAGGTGTCGCGCTTCGTGCCGGTGATTTCTCCGGCGTAAAGTTCCTCGGGGTTCACGTCCGGCATGGCGAGGATCTGCTCGATGGGGAGCGAGGGGTTGACGATGCGTCCCTTGAGCCCGCCGGGGTTTGCAGGATCGGGCATTGTGTAAAGCCGGACCCGCTCGAGGGAATCCGCGGAGAAGGCGGAGCCGGCGAGCAGCAGTGCGAAAAGGAGGGGGCGAATGGCCATGACTCAGTTCGAGGGTTTTCCTGTGTCGGAGAGAAAGCGATCCAAATCGGCGGCGACCGGGTGGTATTTCAGCCGGTCTTTCACTTTTCCGAGGGTCTCGATGAGCGCTGGCGACGGCGTCTCCTTCGCGCCATCGACGCAGGCGATGAGCATCGACGCGGCAGCGGGAAGAAAGCCCGAGGCGTCGATTTGGCGGCAGTAGGCCTCGAGCATCGGCCGAGCGCGCTTCCAGTCACCCATTTTCATGTGGAAGGCGGATTCGCGGAGGATGTAGTCGCCGCTGATTTTGCTCAGAGGAAATTCGATCTCCCATGCGAGGAGGGCCTGGCGGGCTTCGAGGAGAAAGTTGTCTGCGATCAGGGTGCGGACGTTTTCCGAAAGGGAAACCTCCTGGAGGGCGCCATGTTTTTGTTCGGGGCCGCCGCCGGTTTTCAGCGGATTCTGCGAGGCGGGCTGGGAGCTGCGCCAATCCGGCTGGGCCGGCTGCGCGGGACCTCCCTGAACGAGCTGATCGGCCACCAGACTGCCTGCAAGCGAGGGAGCGGCGTTGCGCCTGGCGCGGGCGCGCCTCTGGACGTCCGCATAAAACGCGGTGGCTTTGTTGAGGTCGCCCTCGAGGAATGCGAGGTCGCCCAGGCGAACCTTGGCACGCTCGGACGATTCGCCGGGGCCGCCCAGCTCGGCGAAAGTTTTTTCCGCCTTTTTCCGGTCGTCGAAGTCATACATTTGGATTTCGCCTTCGCGGAGTTTCAGTTCGCTTCTGCGGGATACCGACGAGGCGTCGGGCTGAAATTTCTGGATCCACTGGAGTGCCTCGCCGGGATTCTGCCGCTGGGTCTGGTCGAGCAGGACATCCTGCAAAGCAAAAAGCTGGCCGGGCGAGAGTTTTTTGCGCGCGGCGTCGAGGTGGCTGGTGAAAAGTTGGAGGAGCAGGGTGTAGCCCTCGCGGCCCTCGACGGTGCGCAGGATGTTGTTCCACCAGGTGCTGCTCCAGTTGGCGACCGGGTCGGGGCTGCGCGGGTAGGCTTTCAGCATCGTGGTGAGAACGTTTCGGAACGCCTCGCGCTGGTCGGCTTCTTCGAGGTTGGTCATCTGGGTGCTGAAACCAAAGAACGGGACGACACAGGTCGAGGTGCCCTTGCCGGATTTGACGGTGAGCTTGGCGCTGTTTTCACGCAAGCCGGGGAAAAGCCACTGCACATCCGCTCCCGCGAACTCCCCTTCTTTGGGAAAAGTCCATGTGTAGGTCGCGTCGTCCGGCTGGCCGGCGGTCAGAGCGCTCAGGTCATAGACGATCAGGGGATCCTCATTTTCAAACCAGTAGCAGAGGCCGGGAGTCGCGGTGGCGACGGCGACCGGCGCGCCATTTCTGGATTCCACGGCTGTGAGTTTGCAGTCGCCGGATCGGACGATCTCCGAACGGTTGATGACGCGGGATTCGGTGCCCTTGTTGCGATCGGGATCCTCGTCGGGCGGGCGCCAGGTCAGAAACATGAGGCCCCCGGATTTTTTATTATCCGAGTAGTTGCCTGTTCCGCCGGCGGTCTGGAAAACTTCCACCCGGTGGAGGCCTTTGGTGAGCTCGACCGAGGCGCCGGTTCCGCCCCATTTTTTCGAGTGTTCCTTGGGATTGAGCTTCGTGCCGTCCAGGAAGATTTCGCATTGTCCGTCGATAATCATCGGCGCGAACCAGTAGCTCCCGGCCTTGTCGGCCTCGAGGTAGGTGAGAAAATAAAACGAGCCCGGGCGCGGGCGTCCGGTCAGGTCGCCTCCGATGCTGAAGGGGGCTTTGGAAATTCCCGCGTGGTTCGTGGAGTGAACAGACGGCTCGACGCGGCCGAGTTTCGCCAGCGCCTGGGCCGCTGGGAGACTGTCGTGGCCGGGAGAGGCGCAGAGGATCGCGCTCGGCGTGAGCCCGGATTCCGGCTTCCACAGCTGCGCCACGCGACCGGACAGCACGTAAACATAAACCGCCCGCACCGGACTGCCGGGATCGGCGAAGACCATCGAGAATCCCGTGTCGGCATTCTGCCAAAGAAGCCAGCCCGGGATCACCTTGCCCTCCTCCGTCATGACGACCGTCGTCACCGTGGATCCGGGGAGGATGCCGCCATCCGGCAGGTGCACGAAATATCCGGCGCTCGGATGCGTCGGCTTCCCGGCGAGCTCCAGCTTGTAGCGTATCGAGGATTCCGGAACCTGCCACTCGGACGCAGCCCACAGCCCGGAGGACGCGACAAAAAAACAAACGACCGCCCACGCCCAGACCCGAGCGGTGGGGAGGTGCTCGATCATGAAAAATAGCCGGCGCAAATTCCCCTCTACTTCGTGCTCGCGCCTTCTTCCTTGATCTTGGTGATGAGGACGGGTGGTTGCGGCGGCTTTTTCGCCTCGGTGCGCGACATCTGCGTCACCGGGCAGCAGCAGCAGGCAAGAGCCGTCTCGGCCGACGACGCCACCCGCGGCGGTGCCGGCGGTTTCTTGAGCTCGCGCGGAGGCGGAACAAACCCGGCCTCTCCCGTGCCATCCCCCGCCAGGAGGGTCCCCGTGCACAGCGTGGCCGCCAGCGCCGAACAGATCACTTTGTTTGCCAGGGCTATTTTCATAATCGTGTCGTTTTTTCTCGAACGCCTTGCTGCAAGTTGGAAACGCTGCTATTTTCTCCTGACAAAACTTGCTGCAAACGCCAGAAAAAGCAACTTCTTTCCATGCGTCATTTTTCCCGGAACCCATTGAATCTGCTCCGCTCCCTCTCGGTTCCCGTCCGGCGCGCGCGGGTTTTTATATTTCTGGCGGCCGGGCTGGCGGCGCTCGTCCCGCAGCGGGCGGCCGCGCAGGCGAGCGGCGAGGAGCTCTACGGCGCGGACGTGTATTGGAACGCCACCCCCAACGACGTCAACAACCTGCTCAAGACGATGAAGGATCAGACGGATGCAAATTTCCAGATGGACATCCGGGCGATGGAAGATGTGAGCGACGATCCGGAGAGAAACCCGGTCCTCTTCCGCTCGGGCCACTACCACTTTTCCTACACGCCCGAGCAGCGCGAGATGCTGCGGAAATACCTGCTGGCGGGAGGTATGATCATTTTCAACACCGGGCTCGGCTCGAAACCGTTTTATGACTCGACCGTCGAGGAACTGAAAAAGATTTTTCCCGAGCAGCCGCTTCAACGGCTGGCGCCGGACCATCCCATTTTTCATTCGCAATACGATGTGGATCACGTCGAATACACGAAGGCGGTCGCGGCGACCGGCTACCGCGGGGACGAGCCATGGTTTGAGGGGATCGAGGTGAACTGCCGGGTGGTGGCGCTCGTCTCGCGCTGGTGCATGGCGGTCGGCTGGCAGGGCGACGTGAAGGACGAGTGGCAGGCCTACAAACCGGAGTCGGCATTCCGGCTCGGCGTCAACATCCTCTCCTACGCCTCGGCGATGCGGGCCTGGGCGAAGAGCGCGGCGCAGGCGATGACTTTTGTGGACAAGCTCCAGTCCTACTCGGACACGGTTTCCGTCGCGCAGGTGAAGTATGACGGAGTCTGGAAGACCCGGCACGCCGGGCTTTCCGTGATGCTGCAGACGTTCAATGCGCGCACCGGCATCCCCGTGAAGTTCGGGCTGAAGGAACTCCGGCTGACCGACCCGGAAATCTTCAACTGCCCGGTGATCTACATGACCGGCCATGAGGCGTTCCAGCTTTCGGCGGAAGAAAAGGGCGCGCTGAAAAAGTATCTCGAGAACGGAGGGTTTCTTTTTGGCGAGTCGTGCTGCGGGCGGAAGGGGTTCGACCTGTCATTCCGCGAGATGATCCGCTCGGTGTTGCCCGACAAGCCGCTGGCGCGCATCCCGGTGACGGCGTCGCTCTTCAAGGAGCCAAACAACATCACGATGGTCGGCGTCACGCCGCCGCTGATGCAGGAGACCGGCCAGGCGGGGATGGAGCCGACGCTTTTCGGGATCGAGATCAATGGGAACTTCGGCGTGATCTACAGCCCGTTCGGCCTGGCGGGCGGATGGGAGATGAGCCAGTCGCCGTATGCCCGCGGAATCAACGAGGTGAGCGCCATCCAGATCGGGCAGAATGTCATGTCGTATTCCGTGACCCATTGAGCGCGATGATCCGGCACGCGCTTCTTTCGGCAACTCTCTGGCTGGCACTCGCCGGCGGCGCCGGCGCGGCGACTTCCAACGGCAACGATTTTGCACTGGCTTTCACCGAGGCAAAAACTCCGGCGGCGAAAGATTCCGTGGCGAAGGACGCGGTCGGGCGGCCGCATTTTTTCCGCTACCTGCAGATCATGGAGATGCAGCCGGTGACGGAGGATGGTCGCCCGGGTTTGCGGATCACCGCATTCGAGCCGGGTTCTTATATGGATGTGAAATTCACCGTCACGATGCCGGTTTCGCTTTCCCTGCTGCGCGAAGATCCGGCCACGAAAGTCGGCGATGCCATCGCGGTGACCGGTCGGCTCACCGGGATCGAGCCGGGGAAAAATGCCATCCTCCTGGAGACCCCGATCGTGCGGCACAAGGACCGCCTGAGCCCGGCGGTCGGGACCGAATTGCTCGGCGATGTGAATCCCGGAGCGATTTTTTACAGCTATACCGAGGGGCCCCGGCCGGTGCATCTGGAATCCCGCGACCGCGACCTGCTGGCGGATCGCGACCGGGTGCTGGCGGGGGGCGGGCCGAAAGCCTGGATGGAGTTTTTGGAAAATGAGATCGCGAAGCGGAAGGCGCAGCGCGCCGCAGCAGCCGCAGCAGCGAAGGAGGCCGCACCGCAATGAACGGCGCGCGACCGGCCAGGTGGCTCCTGCTCGTTCTCTTCGCCGTCTGCGGCATGAGCTTGCCCGCACGGGCGGCCGACGAGGACGCGCTCCTGATGCTGTGGAACCAGCACATGAAAACGCCGGACGATCACGAGGCGGTGGTCAAGGCGTGCCGGGATTTTGCGTCGGCGCATCCGGGCGATCCGCTGCTGCCGGTCGTGCGCGGTCTCGAGGCGTGGCACAGGCTGCGTGCCGGACGCCGCGGCGAGGCGCTGCAAATCCTGACGGCCGATCTGACCGCCCCGCCGGGCCCGGTGACCGATGGCGCGCGCCGGGTGGCGCAGGGCTGGATGTCGCGGATGGATCGCGACCAGGTCGCCGGCGCTCTCCAGGCCTATTACCGCAAGAATGTCGCCTATCCGAAAACCCTCGAACAATTGCCGGCGGATGCGCGGCCGCCGCTCGGCGACCGGTTCGGCAAGCCGTGGAATTACAGGCTGTCGGGTCTTGCGAAGGTGCCGGGATTTGAAGACCAGAAGTATTCCCTGCAGAGCGCGGCCCTCGGCGACCTGTCGGATTTCAAGGAGTCCTTGGAGCTGCCCTATGCCGCGCGCATCGCGGCGGTGCCGCAGCAGGTGATCGCCGCGCCGGGCAATTCCCCGATGGTGAAATTCCGTGTCGCGGGAACCTCGGTGCTGCTCGGCGTGGGGCAGGCGGCGGGCAGCCTCCACCTCGCCTTTGCCGGAGAAAAAATCCTGGTGGTTTGCGATGACACGCACTGGAAAATCCTCTCCCGTCCCTGATGGCCTCCGCACCACAGCCGAAAGAAAAGGCCCGCGCGAAGGCGCCGAAAAAAGAAGGGATCGCGGCGTTTCTGAACCCCGCTGAGATGCACAAGCTCGGGCGCTTGATGCTCCTCTCGCGGTATACCGTCGAGGGAAATCTCGCCGGCGCGCACCGCAGCCCGTTGCGCGGGCCGAGCTCGGAGTTTGCGGATCACAAATCCTACGGGCAGGGTGACGAAACCAAGCACATCGACTGGCGCGTGCTGGCACGCACCGACAAGTATTTTATCAAGCGCTACGAGGACGAAACAAACCTCCGCGTTTACATCGCCCTCGATCGCAGCTCCTCGATGGCCTACTCCTCGGGCAGGGGCCCGACGAAGTTTCAGTTCGCCTGCCATTTCGCGGCGGCGCTCGGCTACGTGATCGTGAGGGCGCGCGATTCCGTGGGCCTCTATCTCTACGCCGACAAAGTGGATCTGCGGCTGGATGCGGCGAATTCCTTTCAGCATCTCAACAACATGCTCAAGCATGTGCAGGCGGCGCCGCCGGGCGCACGCTGCGGCTCGGGCCTCGCGCAGACGCTGCATGAAATCGCGGCCGCCGTGCGCCAGCGGGCTCTCGTCGTGGTGATCTCCGACCTCCTGGTCGAGGAGGAGGCCGCGGTGACCAAGGCGCTCGCCCATCTCCGCAAGCAGCGGCATGACGTGCTCGTTTTTCAGACGCTCGACCCGGCCGAGATCGACCTGACGTTCAAAAAGGCCTGCGAGCTCCGCGATCTCGAAACCGGCGAGCGCCTCCTCGTGAACCCGCGCGGGATCGCCGCGGAATACCGGAAGGTTTTCGGCGCGTTTTTGGAGCGGTATAAAAAAACCTGCGCCGGGATGAACATCGACTACCGGCTGGCGCGCACCGATCAGCCGGTCGAATCGTTTGTGCGCGCGTATCTCGAGGAGCGCCGCCGCTGCTCCAAGTAAAGACCGGCCATGTTTCTTTACCCGTTTTTTCTCATCGCCGCGGGACTCGGCGCGTCGGTGCCCCTGATCCTGCACCTCATGCAGAACAAGCGGAAGGAGACGCTCCCGTTCCCCACGATCCGCTTTCTCAAAATGGCCGAGAAATCGTCCTCGCGGAAAATCCGGATGGAGAATTTCCTGCTCTGGCTGCTGCGCACGCTCATCATGGCGTGCCTGGGAATGGCCTTTGCGATGCCGATGATCCGCAAGAGCGGGCTCGCGTGGCTCGGCGATGCGCCTCGCGATGTGGCCATCGTGCTCGATGCCTCCTACAGCATGGGATACCGCTCGGAGCGCGGCACCGTCTGGGACAAGGGCGTCGAGGCGGCGGCGGCGATCATCGGCGGGCTCAGCGACAGGGATCGGTTCTGCATCTTTATCGCCCGCGACCAGCCGGAAACGCTCGTGGCCGAACCGATCGCGAACAAGCCGGAGGGACTCGGCCGCCTCCGCGCCTTGCAGCCGGGGCAGAGCAGTTCGCAGTTGGGACCGGCGGTCGCGGCCGCCATGCGGGCGCTCCTCAAGGCGGACGCCAACCGCGAGCGCGAGATCCACATCATCACCGACAATCAGGCGCTGCCTTGGAAAAGCCTCGGCAAGGAGAAGGTGGAGATCGACAAAAAGACGGCGGTCTTCGTCTCGCTGCTCGGCGCGCCCGCGCCCGAGAACGCCGGCGTGGCCTCGGTGGAACTCGATCCGCCGGTCGCACGCAAGGGCGCGGACGTGAAGGTGACCGCGAAGATGCTGCGCGCCGGCTCGGACGCAGATACCGTCGCGACGCTCTTCATCGACGGAAACGAGGCCGGACGGCGCCCGGTCAAGGCCGGCGATCCCGATGCCTCGTCGCAAAGTTTTTCCCTTCCGCCGCTGCCGGTCGGCATGCACACCGGGCGCATCCAGACGCCGGACGACAACCTGCCGATCGACAATGCATTTCACTTTCTGATCCGGGTTCATGACGAGATGCCCTCGCTCGTCGTCGGGAGTGAAAGCGAGACGCTGTTTTTGCGGACAGCGCTTCGGGCGGGCTTCGGACGGGCATCGGCGGCGGCGGCGATCCAGCCCGGGCAGATCACCGAAAAGCCGCTCTCCCCGTATGCGTGCATCTTCCTTTGCAATGCGCTGCCGCTCCCCGGGCAGACGATCGCTGCGCTCGAGGATTATGTGAAGACCGGCGGCGAGCTGGTGATTTTTCCGGGAATGGCCGCAGAGCCCGATTCTTACAAGACCTGGAACTCCCTGCCGGGCATTCCGTCCGGGATCAACGAGCTGCCGCTCTCGCAGCGCGGCTGCACCCTCACATGGGATCTCCCGCAGCATCTCCTCGTGCGCCCGCTGCGCGAAGGCGTTGCCGTGCCGGCGCTGTCTGTCCGGCGGCGGATGGAGTGGACAAACCTGCACGAGTCCGCGCAGCGGATCATCTCCATGGGCGCCAACCAGCCCTTCCTGCTCGAACGTCCGTTCGGCGACGGCCGCGTGCTCATGTTCGCCGTCTCCTGCGACCGCACCTGGAGCGACTTCCCGCTCTCGCCGTTTTTCCTTCCGCTGGTTCTCCAGTGCGCGGAATACGGCGCCGGAGCGGGGGCGAAATCGCCGTTCGTGTGGGCGACCGATTCGCTTTCGATCAGCGACCGCTTTCCCGAAATCAAGGGCACGCCGACGCTAACCGGGCCGGATGGAAAGCCGGTGCCGATCCGCAGCGCTGCGGTGCAGGGCAGGACGGTGCTCAACGCCGAAAACCTGACATCGCCCGGGATCTACACGCTGACCACCTCCGAGCAGCCACAGTCGGCTCCAGCGCTCGCGGTGAACCTGCCGCGCGAGGAGTCGGATCTTGCTCCCATTGACGACAAGGAAATCCCGCAACGTCTCGGCGTGGATCGCGCGAACGTCGCGCTGGATCTGCCCATGCTGCACAAGCAGATCGAGGAACACCGGATCGGGCGCACCTACGGCGAGCACCTCCTGTGGCTGGCCTTCCTGCTCACGGCGATCGAATTCACCTACGCCAACGCGCTGATGCGCGGCAGCAGATCCGGCTCCGTCAAGGTGAGCGTCGATGCCGCCGGCCATGTGGCGACGCGCGCCCGACCAACCTCCGCCGCATGACAGTTTACGAGCACACATTTCCCGCCTGGCTGATCGCCGCCGCGCTGGCCGCGGCGCTGGCCTCCGGCGCGTTTTCTGCGTGGAATTTTCTGCCGCGCCGCCGGGCCATGGCCGGCCTTTTTGCCTTCTATGCGGCGGCCGTGCTCGGCATCGCGTGGTGCCTCCTGCTGCCCGGAAATAAAAGCGAGGTCACGCAGCTAAGAAAGCCCAGGTTTCTCATCGCGCTGGATGTTTCGCAAAGCATGGCGCTGACCCCTTCGCAGGATGTGCCCCGCCGCTGGGATGCCGCGCGGGAAGCGCTCAAACAGCCCTGGCTGGCGGCGGTCGCCGTCGAGTGCGCCGTCGAGATTTTCCCCTTCTCCTCCGAAGTGGGGGAAAACCTCCCGCTGGAAAAAGTGAAGGAGCTCGAGCCCGAGGGCACCTCCACCCGGCTGCGCGATGCCCTGAAAAAAATTGCCGATCGTTCTGCGGGTCTGAATGTGGCGGGGCTGCTCCTGCTCAGCGACGGAGTGGATACGCGCGAGACGCTGGACGATTGGGCGGCCGCCGAGCGGCCGTTTCCCGTTTACACGCTGCGCCTCGAGCCCCCGGGCGCCTGGCAGAAGGAGCCGGATCTGCGCATCGATGCCGTGACGACTTCCCGGCGCGTCACGGTCGGGTGGAAATCGGAGTTCAAGGTGAAGATCTCCGGGCAGGGCACCCGCGGCGTGCCCGTCACGGTGCAGGTCTTTGAAAACGGCGACCTGCGCGCCGAAAAGCCGACGCAGATCCCGGACGAAGGCGGCGAGCGGGAACTCGTTTTTGAATTCGAGCATCCCAAGGTCGGCGTCGCCGCCTACCGCGTGCTGGTGCCGCCGCTGCCGGGCGAGAAAAGCAAGGATGACAACGCCTACGAGGTCAACGTGGACGTGGCGGACGCCCGCAGCCGCCTGCTCTACGTCGAGGGGATCCCGCGCTGGGAATACAAGTTCCTGCGCCGCACGCTGCTCGCCGAAACCCAGATCTCCCCGGTGATTTTTTTCACCGGTGCCGATGGCGCCCCACAGGCCGGCACGCCAGCCGGAAATTTTTCCGCCGACATGTCGCCCCAGCAGCTTGCGTTTTTCAAGATCGTCCTGCTCGGGAACATCGACGCCAAGGAACTCGGCGGGGAGCGGGCGAAAAACCTGGTGAAGTTTGTGGAGGACGGCGGAAGCCTCATCCTGCTCGGCGGCACCAAAGCCTGGATCGCCGGCGGCCTCGTGCAAACCGATCTCGGCAAGATCCTGCCCGTGCGCGGCAACGACGTGAAAGTTCTCGAAGGCGCAAAGCCATTCCCTGTGCGGCTCAGCGAGGCGGCGGCCGGCCACCCGGCCTTTGCGGGCGATGCGGCGCTGTGGAAGAGCATCCCGCCGGTGCTCTCGCTCTTCACCGGCTTCACGCTCTCGACGGGCGCGGAGGCGCTGGTCACCGCCGCAACCCCGGACGGCCCGCAGCCGGTCGTGGTCACGCAGCGTTTTGGCCAGGGAAAAGTGACGGCGATCCTCACTGATTCTCTCTGGCGCTGGCAGCTCGGGCCGGAGTCCGGCAATGCAAAACCCTACGACCGCTTTTGGAAACAGCTCATCTCCTGGCTCCTCCCGCGCGAGGAATCACTGAAAGGTGAGAGCCTCGAGGTCTTCGCCGACCGCGACCGCCTCTTCCTCGGCGAAACCGTGGAGCTCCACGCCCGGATGGCCGGCGAGCCCCCGCCGAAAGTGGATGCCATGGAAGCCCGCGTCACGCTGCCCGACAAGCGCGAGATCCCCTACCACATGACCCCGCAACTCATCACCCTCCCGTCGGGGAAATCTTTCCCGGGATTTTCACTTCCCTTCTCGGCCGAGGTGCCCGGGCTCTACACGGTGATCGCGGCAACGAAGGGAAATGCGTCGCCGGTGACCAGCGAACCGTTCAGCTTTTTCGTGGTCCCCTACTCGCCCGAGACCGTGCCGCGTCCGGCGCGCGTCGATGTCCTCCAGACCCTCTCGAAAGCGAGCGGCGGCGCGTTTTATGAAAACCTCGACGCCTTGAACCAGGGCCTGTCGGCGATCCAGCTCCACGCCACCGAGGAAAAGAGCGCGAACTACCGCACCCTCTGGCAGGAATGGCCGGCCATCGCGCTCCTGATGACTCTGCTCGCGGCTTCCTGGCTGATCCGAAAATCCCAAAATATGCCGTGATCTTTTTGGCTCCTGAGATAGATTATTCCCGCATTATGAGATTCTTTTTTTCCTCCCTCCTCGTCGTTGCCGCCGCGCTTATTTTTCCACTCGCGGCGCAAGCCCAGTCGCTCCTCGAAAACGGCGACTTCAAAAATTCCACAGATCCGTTCAAAGGCTGGGTGACCGATTACGCGTGGACGAAGAACCATTTTTATGTCGAGAACAAGGACAGGCTCACGGTCGCGACCGATGGCGCGCGGAAGTGCGTCAATTTCGGCGATGCCTACCCGTCCGGTGTGAAGATGGAGTCCCGCGCGTTTCCCCTCGAGCCGGGCTTCAAATACATCTGCAGTCTCGCCATCAAGGGAGAGGATTATCGAGCTTACTTCGCCGGCTACCAGTGGGTGCCCGGCATCCGCCCGCACGACAATCCCGAGCTGTCAGAGTTGCGGATGGTTTACCAAAGCAAGCCGCTCAAGGGAGAGAACGGGGAGTGGATGGAACAAAAGTTCGAGCTGCCGGGCGTTGTCCTTTCGGACGATGCGAAAACCTACCTGAAAAAAGTCCGCTACCTGACGATCTACATCTGTATGATCAAGCCCGGCTCGATCGCCAATGTCAGGCTCACAAAAGTCCCCGATCCCGCGATGAATTTCTAACGCGCAGTCGCCCGCCATGCCTCCTTCCTACTTGGCCAAACTCGATCAGATCGGCAGGAGATTGATCCGTTGGAAAGCGGAGGTGAAGCTCACGTTCGGCCTGTCGGTCATTGCCGGCTGGATTTGGGTGCTGGGTCTTGTTGATCTTTGGTTGCGGCTCGGCCGCACCGACCGCATGGTGACGTGGAGCATCCTACTGGCGCTGGTCGTCGCGACGCTCTGGCTGGTGCGCGGCGCGCTGCGTCTGCGGTTCACCCCGGAGGCCGTCGCGGCCACGGTGGAGAAGGCATTTCCGCAGCTCGACAACCACCTCATCAACGTCCTCCAGTTCGCGCGGAGCCCCGACGGCGATCCCTTCAAGGCCGCCTACGTGCGGGCCGGAGCGCCGGAGTGGCAGAGCCTCGATTTCCGGAAGATGCGCGATGAAAAGGCTCACCGCCGCAGCCGGATCCTGCTCGCTGTGGCGGCGGTGTTGCTCGTGCTGCCGGCCCTGTTTTTCGGCCGGGCCTGGACGGTGGCGGTTTGGCGGACGGTCAATCCGTTTTCCAACCTCGAGTCCCCATGCCTCACGAAAATTCTCGAGGTGCAGCCGGGAAATTCCACGGCGCTCCAGGGCAAACCGCTGGCGCTCGGCTGCACGGTGAAGGGATTTGATGGGCATGAGGTGAAGGTGGAAATCGAGCCGGCCGGCGCGAAGAAGAGCCTCTACTCGCTCGGCCGCATCAAGGGGACCGACCGGCAGGAGTTCAGCTACCCGATCGAGAAAATCACTGCCGGCCTGCGCTACCGGTTCCTTGCGGGCGATGCGCCGAACTCGGCGTGGTTCACGATCGCCACGCGTCCGCCGCCGGCCTTCACGTCGCTCGCGATGGCGGTCGCTCCGCCGGCCTACACGAAACTCCCCCCGCGCATGGTGAATCCTCGCGAAGGCCGGCTGTCCGTGCCCGCGGGCTCGGAACTGCGGGTTCGCGTGACGGCCAATACGCCGCTCACAAAATTGCTGCTGCGCGGCGCGGGCAGCGAAGCGTCCGGGCTTGCCCAGGTGGAAAATAATCCGGCCATCTGGCAGGGCAGAGTGAAGATCACTTCCGGCACGTCGCTCGTTTTCAAAGGGGAAGACACCTTCGGCAGCACGGTCGAAGAAGAGGTCCCCTTCCAGATCGAGCCCGACAAACCGCCGGGTATCGAAATCCTCTCGCCGAACGGCATCGCGATGCTGCCACCGGGCGAGCGCCCGCAGATCGAATTCCGTGTGTCCGATGACTTCGGCCTCTCCGAGGTCGCGGTCGAGGAAGTGACGCCGGAGGCCTCCCGCGAGGACAAGGGCACCGGGCTCGAGCGGTTCCCGGCGGACGGCGCCAAGGAGTTCCGCCGGGTCTGGGCCAGCGCGACTTCGCCGACACGCCGCAGCGGCGATATCGCCTACCGGATCGTGGCGCGCGACAACCGCCCGGATCAGCCAAATGAATCGCTCTCCGCCAATGTCATCTTCCGCATCCCCACGCAGGCGGAATTTGATAAGCTCCAGAACGAGCTGGAAAAGGCGGCGCTGGGGGGCTTGCAGAAAATGATCGATCTGCAAAAACGCAACCTCTCCGACACCGTAACCCTCCGGGATTTCTTGAAGGACTCGACCGCGGCCCAGTGGACGGAAGCGACGGAACGGCAAAAACAAATCCGCGCCTACATGCGCGATCTCCTGGCAAATCCGCTGAAGCCGCTCGGCGGCCTCACCGCTGGGGCTCAGAAACTCTACGCCGGCGAGATGGTGCTCGCGATCGATGCGCTCCAGTCGCTCCCCGATGCCGATGCCGCCCGCAAAGGCACTCTGGTAGCCGAGGCGGTGGACCTCGAAAGCAAAATCCTCAAACTCCTCAGCTTTGCCATGTCGGCCGTGGGCGAGTCGAAAATCGACCGGAGCGTGTCCGGTCTCGGCGCCCTGCTCGAAGCTCTGCTGCGCGATCAGGCGGACGCGCTCAAGCAGACGCGAGCGTTTGCCGACAGCAAGGCCAAGGTCGGACGCACGCTCGTGGATGCGCAGGACCGTCTCGGCGGCGACTTGGCTGCCTTCCTCGCCTCGTGCAAATCTGAAGCCGTGCAGGCCGCGCAGAACGACAAGGCGCTCGCCGGGTCGCTCACGAAAATGGCCGAGCGCGCGGACGAATTGAAAATCCGCGCGGACATGGTCATCGCTGCCGAGCGGCTCGACCAGAACCAGGCGCCGGAGGCGGTGCCGCTCGAGGAACGCGCTTCGGCCGGCTTGAAATCGCTCCAGGCGATGCTGGATCAGGTCAAACTCCAGCAGGAGGCCGAAAGGCACGACATCATGGTGGATGCCGTGAAACAGGCGAAGGAAAAGCTCCATAAAATCGAAATCCTCAACCAGAAAATGCAGGACGCCATGGAGCAGGTGAGGGGACAGAAGGATAAGGACAACAAAACGCTGGACGAGATGACCGAGGACTTCGCTGAGATCAAAAAAAACCTCGTGGAGGCGATGCTCCAAGTCCCGACCGACCTCCACATTTTTACCGATCTGAATGTCGCTAATGACCTCGTGGAGGATGTCTTCGCGGTCTTCCAGGAGATCGAGCAGGTGGCCGACACGAAGACGAAAACACCGGACAAAGAGGTCCAAGTGGGCGAAGTCGCCATCGCGAAGGATGATGTCATGCTCGGAAAGATGGGCGAGGCCCAGAAGCGGATCGATGCCATGGAAATGTGGCTCAGGGATAAAGCGGACGATGTGAAGGTCACCACCGAGTCTTTCGACAAAGCCGAAATGCCGAAGTCCGGGGTCGCTTTGGCCGAGCTGGCCGCGGCGGCGCAGGATCTCGTGGGCGACCTGCTGAAGGAGGCCAAGGAGATGGGCGACAAAGCGGACGACGGCGCGACGAACCACGCGCAACCCGACTTCGAATCCGGCTGGGAGGTGATGGAGGGCGATATCTCCTCGTTTGGCGCACAGGGAAAATCCGGCAACATGAGGCCCGGCCACAAGGAACAGGATGGCCGCTCGAATGTCGGCCGACAGGGCATGTCCACCGGCGAGACCGCCTCCGGCTCGGGCACGATCGGAAAAGGTGACGACAAAATCGAAGCGCGCCGGACTGAGGATCCCGTCCAAAGCGGCAAGATCGATCTCGCGGGCGAGGCCGACACAAAAGCCACCGGCGGCGGCAAGCTCGGCTCGGGCAAGGCCGATGGCGTAGGCATGAGCGGCGGCTCGAAGCGCGTGGATTCCACGGAGGCCGGCTCGTCGGACGGCATGGCCGCACTCATGGCCAGGAAGGCCGACGCCCTCTTCGCAAAGGCCTCAACAAAAAATGTGCGCGTCGATTCGTTCAAGGACGCCGCGCATCAGTTGCAGCAGTCGGCGGAGGCCATCGCGAATGGCGACATCGGGCAGATGCGGGAGTTCCGGAAGCAGGCCGTCACGTCGCTGACCCGCGCCCAGGCGGAACTCTCTGCGGGCCCCACCCGCGCCATGGAAACAAAGGGTTCCACGGGCGCGCTCAACAACGTGATCCAAAGCGGCCCGGATCAGGCGCCGCAAAAATACCGGGGCAAAGTCGCGGAGTATTACAAAGAACTCAATGGCGCGTATTAGAGATTTCGCAGCCCTGCTGGCCGTCTCGCTGGCGGCCGTCCTCTCCGGCTGCAACCCGCACCCCCGGCAGGAACCGGAAAAAGTCCGCGAGCTGAACGAGATCCCGATCGCGCAGCTCCGCGTCCTTCTCAAAGGGTTCCCGGGCGAATGGCAGCCGGACAGCGACCGCAGCCGCGCGCAGCCCGAGCCCCCTGCGGAAAAGGCCGTCCCGCCTGGCGCCAAGCGGATCGCGCTCGTCCCGCCGGCGGACATTCGTCTCGGCGACATGCCGGTGCGGGCGGCCATCGCGGCGCGCCGGAGCACGCGCGATTTCAGCGCGGCCGCACTGTCGCTCGAGGAGTTGAGTTTTTTGCTTTGGGCGACCCAGGGGATCACCGGCGAGCAGCGGGATGAGGCGGGCGCGGTCGTGCAGCGGTTTCGCGCCGCGCCCTCGGCCGGCGCGCGTTACCCGCTGGAGACCTATCTCGCGATCCATCGCGTGGAGGGATTGGCGCCGGGCCTCTACCGCTACCTCCCGCTCGATCATCAGCTCGTGCTCGTCCGCGAGGACGCGCGGATTTCTGAAAGCCTCCAGGCCGCCTGCTACGGCACTCCCGCAGCCGGCACTGCCGCAGCCGTCTTCATCTGGTCGGCGGTGCCAGCCCGGACGGAATGGAAATATACCTACCTCGCGCACCGCATGATCGCCATGGAGGCGGGGCATGTTTGCGAAAATCTCTACCTCGCCGCGCAGGCCTCCGGCACGGGCTGCTGCGCGTTGCTTTCCTACGACCAACCGCATGTGGACGAATTGCTCGGCGTGGACGGACGCGAGGAGTTTGCCCTCTACATCGCCTGCATTGGAAAACCTCAGTAGCATGGAGATCCCAGCCTACCAGCCGTTCTACCTCGCTTCGGCCGCGGGCCTGCGCGCGGAGATTGCGCGGCTCGGCCTGCAAATTCCCCTGGACGACGATCTCGCCCGGCTGGCGCAGCCGCTCGTCATCGGACATAAAAAAATTCCGAACCGGTTTTGTGCGCAGCCGATTTCCGGTGGCGACGCGACCCCCGGCGGTGCGCCGGGTGAGCTGACACGGCGTCGCTATCGCCGTTATGCGGAAGGCCGGTTCGGGCTGATCTGGGTCGAGCTGACCGCCGTTGCCCTGCCGGAAAAACCCGGCCAACTCTGTTTGAATGAATCCACCCTCGCCGCTTTCCGCAGCATGGTCGGGGAGATGCGGTCGTCCGCAGTGGACAACCCAACCATCGTCCTCCAGCTTGCGCCCGCTCACACGGAAGCGCTCGTCCGCGCCGCGACACTCGCGGCGGAGGCCGGATTCGATGGCGTCGATCTCCAGGGCACCCGCGATGTGCTTCCGGAGGCGATGGCGGACGTGCGGGATCGCGCGCCCGATCTTCTGCTCGCGACCCGCCTTTGCGCCTACGAGGCCGTGCGGGAGGGGTTCGGAGTTTCGCCTGGCGACTATCGCAAGCCGGATCCATCCGGTCCGGTCCGCTTCGTGCAGAACCTGCGCGAGAACGGACTCGAGCTGCTCAACGTCACCGCGGCGAGCCCCCGTCTGCGCGGGCCGGAGCGGGGAGCGCAGGCGCTGCGCGATTCGGAAAATCCGGACGAGCATCCGCTGATGACACTCGACCGCCAACTCCACCTCGCCCGCGCGCTCCGCGATGCCGTTCCAGATTTGCCGGTCGTGGGAAGCGGGTTCAGTTGGCTGCGCGCATTCGTTCCGGACGTCGCCGCGGGCGCGCTCCGCGACGGACTGATCGACATCGCCGGACTCGGCCGCGCCGCGCTCGCGTATCCGTCCGCCCCATCGGAAATTTTTTCGACCGGCCGGATGGAGGCGGGCGCGGCCTGCATGGTTTGCTTTGCCTGCTCCCGGCTGTGCGCGGAGGGCGAGCCGGTCGGGTGCGTGCTCCGCGATCCCGTTGTCTACGGACCGATCTACCGGCAGATGCGCCGCTTCGATGCCGATTGCCTTCTGGTCGGCGCCGCCCGCTGCCACCTCTGCGAAGCCGCTCCCTGCGTGGCGGCATCGGCGACGCGGACGGATATCCCGGCTTTCATCAAGGCATTTCGAGACGGTGACGAGAGCCGGGCTTACGAAATCATCCGCGCAAGCGATCCGCTTCCCGAGCTGACCGCCCGACTTTCTCCGGCGTGGATCGAGCGGGAGGGCGCCTGCATCGAAACCACGCTCACGGGATCGCCCGTGCCGATCCTTGACCTTCAATATGCGATCAGTTGGCGGGCGCGCGACTGCGGGAAAACCGGAGTGCGTCTTCCGCGGGATCCGTCGGGAAAATGCGTCGCCATCGTCGGCGCCGGACCGACCGGCCTTGCCGCGGCGATCCGCCTCCTGGAACTCGGGCACACGGTCGATCTCTACGAGCAGACGGACCGCCTGGGTGGCGTTCCGGCGCGCGTGATTTTCCCCCACCGGACGCCGGACCCGCAGCCGGAGATCGAGGCGATCCTCGCGCCGGCGCTCGCGGCCGCGCGCCTCACGATCCACTTCGATCGCACGCTGGGAGCCGACCTCCGGCTCGACGATCTGCATCACGCCGCCGTGCTCGTCGCCACCGGCCTCTGGCAGGAATCTTCCCTGGGCAGCGCGCCGGGCGTCACCGCCGCGCTCGCATTCCTCGAATCCTCCCGCCACACGGTGCCGGATCGCGTGGCCGTGCTCGCGGGGGGCGATTGCGCGATGGATGCCGCCCGCGTGGCCCAGAACCGCGGCGCTAAGGAAATCTTTGTCATCTTCGGCGGCCCGCGCTCGGCCATGCACTGGCACATGCCGGAAAGCTGGTTTGCGACTCCCGGCGTCCATGCGATGATGAACTGGCAGCCGCTCGGATATGATGTCGGCCGGGATGGCCGCGTGTGCGGCGTGCGGTTGCGCCATGCGGAACTGGAAACCCTGCTGCCCGTGGGCCTCGTCATCGAGGCCTTCGATCTGCAGGTTGCGGACGGCGTCCAAGCGGCTCTGGCAGCGGATCCCGGACGCGTCCATGCCGCCGGGGCTCTCGTCAATGGCGGCGCCTCGGTCGCCCGTTGCGTGGCCGAAGGCCTCGCCGCCGCCGCCACCATCCACCGGGAGATTTTTTCATGAAGCTTCAATCCCGGATCAAGATCGCGCACGACCGCTGCGTGGATCCCGCCGAAACGATCGCGCGGCTCGATGCGCTGATCCGCCCCCTCCACGATTACTGGCTGCACGAGGAGACGGTCGCGGAGCATCTCCACTGGACGGCGATGTTTATTGAAGGCCTCGAATTCCGCTCGATGGGAAAAGGAGTGAACCCCGCATGCAGCACGGCGGGCGCTCTGGCCGAGGGTGCCGAGTGGCTCGCCTCGCGAGAGACGGGGAAGCTCCCGGGCTATCTCGGCGCGCGCGAACACGAGGTGCCGGATGCGCTGCCCATCCAGTCCCTCCTCGGCCATGTCGCCACGGCGACCCCGCCGATCCTCGATCGCATCCGCGCGCTCGACGAGGCGTTTCATTGGGTGGACGGCTACTCGCTGATCCAAGAGCGGACGCTGAAAGTGCCGCTCGAATACACGCAGGTGATCAGCGGCCCGAACGGCAAGGCCACCGGCAACAACATCGAGGAGGCCGTCGTCCACGCGACCCACGAAGTCTTCGAAAGGCGCGCGCACATCACCGTGCTCCGCAACCGGATGGTCGTCCCGACGATTGATCCCGCCACCGTCACGCATCCGGTCGCCCGCGAACAGATGGCGTTTTTCCAAAGCTGCGGGATCGAGATCATCCTCAAGGATCTTTCCTTCGGCGGCGTCCTCCCCTGCCTCGCGGCCTATTTCGTCGATCACAATATTCCCGAGGATTACCAGTTCCGACACTTCTTCAAAGTCGGCGCGTCCTTCGACCGCGAGGAGGCGCTGCTGCGGACGTTCACCGAATATGCCCAGGGCCGCCGCCGCCAGGAGTTCTTTGCCCCAGATGCCGAAAACCGCGGGGAACTCCTCGCGAACATCCTCGCTCACGACTTCCGCAGCCTCCCCACCCAGCCGGATGACTGCGACAATTTTCTCTCGGCCTTCATGTTCGGATTTGTCCCGTATCGGAACGCCGGCTTCCTCCGCGCGGGCGACCTCGTGCCATTCGATAAAGGCCCGCAATACGCCGACTGCCTCGACGATATCGCCCATGCCCGCGCCATCTGCGAAACCCTCGGAAAAGACTTCATCGCCGTGGATCTCACCGATCCCGCCATCGGCTTCCCGGTCGCCCAGGTCATCATCCCCGGCTACTCGGACGTCCTCCCCTTTCATCCCGCCGACAGCCAGGGGCTTTTCCGCCGCTGGACTCGCTCCGAAGTGCTCGCCTCCTACCCCGATGCCCAGCCGGGATGACAAGGATCGGGGGGGTGTTTCTCAAATCGTTCGAGGGGGCTTTCGATGCGTTCACGAATGGCGCTGAAGAAATTCAGCGAGGGGGGCGGTCTTTCCGCTCAGGCGGGACTCTTCCGCCGCAAAGCCCATCAGGTGGCTACACCCATCTACGGGATGCTGCCTCACCGGAGCAACGAGCTGCCGTGCTGGGTTTGGTCGAGGGGCGTCTAATCCGACTCTGGTCGATTGCGGAAGGAACTCTGACCACCCATTGTGTCAATTCTGGGCAACTCGAAAAGGTGGCCGCCCTGGTCGGTGCCGGGACGAGGCTCTGCGAGCAACTTGCCAGGATACACGGCTTTCTGGGTTCTGGAGACGCAGATGGTGAGTGCGTGAATGTATCCCGAATGGAGGAAGTCGCTCGCCGGCTAATATCGCCGCGCCAAAAATGCAATGATCGGAACATGATATCCAGTCGGCCCTTCGATCTCTCGGATTTTTCTGGTGGCAACAAGTCCGTCCATCACTGGCATCCTTACATCCATGAAGATGGCGGAATACTTGCCCGGCCAGAATGCTTCGATTGCCTCGGCTCCATTTGTTACGAACCCGACCTGATACCCAAGGTTCTGAAGCATTTTTACGGCAACGACACCACTGGCCCTGTCGTCATCCACAACGAGAATCAGATTATCTTTAGGTAGCGTAGCTTCTGAATCGACGGGAACTAACGGACTGGGGATGGCAGGAACAGGAAATGAACTTTCAAGGGGGAGTCTGAGTGTAAATACACTGCCTTTGCCAAGAGTGGATGTCACGGTGACCTTGCCATTCATGGCCTCGGCCAGTCGCTGCGAGATGGAAAGTCCGAGACCCGATCCGCCAAATGTATATCCGACCGCTGAGTTTGCCTGTGTGAACGGCTGGAATAGCCTGCCGAGAGCCTCGGCGGAAATTCCAAGGCCAGTGATCGAGAAATCCAGAGCAGGCTGGTTGCCGATTACTGATGTTGCAACGCGGAGGACAACAGATCCCGTTGAAGTAAACTTAACGGCATTTCCAAGCAGATTGATGAGTATCTGGCGGACGCGACGTTCATCGCCAGTCATCTGCTCTGGCACCACCGAACCCGTCTCGCTGTGAAGTGTCAGCCGTTTCTGAAGGGCCGATGTCCTGACTTGTTGAATGGACGATTCCAGCATCTCAGCTATGGAAAAAGGCGTGACATGGAGTTGCAACTTACCGCTTTCCATACTCGAGAAATCGAGAATGTCGTTGATGACGTCGAGGAGATGTGCGCCGCTGGAAGTTATCGTCTGCACATACTCCCTTTGATTCTCGTTGAGTTGCGTGTCGGAGAGGAGATCGGAAAAGCCCATCACGCCATTGAGCGGAGTGCGTAATTCATTGGTCATCATCGCAAAAAATGCGCTTTTCGCTCGGACGGCAGATTCCGCCGCTTCTTTGGCAACGTTCAGCTCCCTCTCGGCCTGTTTCCGATCTGTAATGTCACGGGCAGAAGCATAAAAATAGTTGTAGCCATCAAGGATGACGCTGACCCCGTGGATGTCGACTTCACGGATCGTGCCGTCTTTGCTGCGGTGTCGAGTCTCGAAGGTGACGGGAAGCTCTATGTGCTCCCTTACCAGTTCTATCAGCTTTGCGCGTAGTTCCTCTTTCGACCATTGCTCGTCAAAATCAGCGATATTGAGCCGTAGAATCTCTTCATGAGAATAACCCAACATGCGGCAGAACACATCATTCACTTCCACCAAATGCCCCGACTCGTCAAAAACGTGAATGCCGTCGCTGACCGCCTGATGCAAGGCGCGGTTGCGCCCCGCCAATGAGGCCAAACGCCTCCTGCTCCTTCTTGCGCTCTCTTGCGCTCTGTGATGTCCAGCATCCCTCCATACATCTTGAGCGGTTTCCCGTCCGGGCCGCGACTGATGACCCTCCCCATACTGTGAATCCAGACCCAATGCCCATCCTTATGGCGAATCCGAGAATCGTGCGAATAGAAATCCGTCTTCCCTTGAAAATGCTTTTCCAGTTTCTCCTGGGCAACAAAGAGATCGTCGGGGTGGACGCGGGTCGACCAAGTTTCGGCGTTCCACGGCTTGAGTTCATCCAGTGTGCATCCAACGATACTTGCCCATTGATCATTGATGACCCCTTCACCTGTTTGCACATTCCACTCAAAGGTTCCAATCTTGGCTCCAAAGATGAGGTGTTCCAGTCGCCTCCGCTCCTTTTCCTCGGTCTCGAACTTCACTTTTGCGACCCTCTGTCCGTCTTCGGCCTTCGTTAGAGATGTGATGTCTTCAAAAATGGTATAGACGCCGCTCGTCGGGTCTGCTGTTTCGGATTTGGCGGGGAACGCGCTGATATCAATCCACGTAAAATCTTCGATTGCAGGGTTGAACACTCCCATCTTCACGTTCTTCACTGGTAATCCAGTCTGTAATGAAACCATTGCGGGATGGTCTTCACCGGGAAATGGTGAACCATCCTCCCTTATCGCTTGCCATCTTGGATCGGTTGATTTGACCCCTTGCATCTGATCCAACGAAAGCCCGAGAATCCTCTC
>JBAXXD010000056.1:0-25509 GCA_037128135.1 Verrucomicrobiia bacterium | reverse complement strand
AGCAGCCGCTTCATCCCCTCGCGCACCCCCGCTTTCTCCAAAGATCCGGCGGTGACGCACCGCGCCTCAGCCGTCAGATCCAGCACCTGACATTCCCCCACCCAGTGGTCGAGCGGCATCTCGTGGAGACGTTTGCCGCCGGGGATAAAATGCCAGGGAGCGTCCACATGCGTGCCGTGATGCAAGCCGCCATGAAAAAAACCCACATTCGCGGGATTGCCTTTCTCATGGCTCCAGCCCGGCCAGGAAATCTCGGGGGACGGATCGCCGGGAAATACCGTCGTCCGCGCATCGGTCGGGATGCTGATGTCAATGTAGCGGGCCATCGGAAATCACTCCTTGCAGTATTCGGCGGATGGCAGCGAGCCATCCATCACGCATGTCCACAATCTTCGAGAACCGGATCACTCCGGTGTTGTTGACCAGAATGTCCAGGCCGCCCAGGAAGGCCTCGGCCGCTTCAAAGGAACGGGCGACCTGATCGGCGTAGCCCACATCGCATGCGATGGCGAGCGACTTCCGCCCGATGGCCTGAATGGCGGAGACGACATCGGCGGATTTCTCCGCGTTGATATCCAGCACAACCACATCCGCGCCCTCGCGGGCGAATGACAGGGCGATGGCTTTGCCGATGCCGCTGGCGGCACCGGTCACGACGGCTCGTTTGTTGGTCAGTTTCATAAAAGGAATCCGAGAAGAGAAAATGTCTATAGACTTATTTCCTCCATCCTGTCAATGTCTTCTTTTCACTGCCCTATGCCTCAAAAACCCAAATCGAACAAGCGCGCGGCGGATCTTTCCGGGATCGCGTTCCAGCGCCTGCGGCAGGCCATCTTGACCGGCGAGCTGAAGGAGGGGGACCGGGTGAGGGAATCCCGGTTGGCCGCGGAGTGGGATATCGGAGTGACCCCCTTGCGGGAGGCGGTGCGGCGCATGGCGGCGATCGGGTATTTCATCCTGCAGCCCAACCGCGCACCCGTTGTTCGCAAGCTCAGCGGGGATGACATCCGGGAAATCTACGCGCTCCGGGAGCTGCTCGAATGCTTTGCGCTGCGTCGAGGGTGGGAGACGATCCGCCCATGCGATCTGAAGCGGCTCGGTGCGCTTGTCGAAAAGGCCAACGCCGCCAAAACCAAAAACAAGAGGCTTCAGGCCCGGTTCGCACTGGATGCCGAGCTGCACCAGCTCTGGGTTTCGCCTGAAAAAACTCCCTGGCTGGCATCCATTTTGGAGCGGCTCCTCACCTGCCGGCCGAATCTCATGAAGGTTTTGGCCGCCCATGCGACGTTTGTTGACGAGGCATTCGACGAGCACCGGCAGATTCTCGCGGCATTGAAAAAACGCGACATCGATCTGGCTGTTGAGCGCCTCGGCTTCCACATTCAGAAATCCGGCTCCGTGCTCGCCGAACTGACCGAACGGGCACCAGGCGGGCGGCCTCGCGGGAAACCTGCCCGGAACCCCCTTTGATGCCGTCTTTACTCTCCCACCACTGACATGATTAGCTCAACAAAGATTCAAGGCATCCTCACCCCGAACGTGGTGCCATTCTCCACACCATGAATACTCTCAACCTGAACGGCACATGGAAAGGAAGCCTTACACCCCAAGTATTATGAATCCAGTTCCCACCGAGTTATCCCAGCATTCCCGGGAACTCCTGGAAAGACCGCGAAAAGGAGCGACGGCACCGGCGTATTGGTGGAAGGCAGGCCATTGGTGGTGGCAGCCGGTAAGGAGTGAAGCAAAGTGGCAACACGTCCTGTTTCGCAAAACCATCGACGTGGAGGCTCAGCCCGTGAAAGTGCCGCTCGCCATTTCGGCGGATGCCATGTACCGGCTGCATGTGAATGGTCAGTTGGTCACCCAAGGTCCGGCACGGAGCATGCCCGATTGCGCGACGGTCGATGAGCTGGATGTGGCACGGTGGCTCAAGCCGGGCAAGAACGTCGTGGCGGTGGAAGTGGTCGCCCGATCCTCGGCGAGCTGGGATGCTGGATATATCTGTCAAGCGCAGGCCCTGTTTTTTTCGATCGATTTGAGCCAATGCCCGGGGGCAAAAGAGTCCGGGTGGCGGTGTCTCGAACCGCGTGCCTACGACGATGACGCTCCAATTTTGGGTCATCGAGGCGTGCCGGTGGAGGTGTTCGATGCGAGAAAGCTGGACCCGGCCTGGCAGCTGCCCTCATTCGATGACTCAGGATGGGGGGAAGCCCGGGATTTGGGGCCGGCCGGCACCCCTCCGCGCAGCCACATGGAAGCGCGTGACGTGCCCATGCCTGAGGTGAAGCAGGTCAACGCAGAACAGATTATCGGATTTGAGCGCGGCGGGGGTGACCTCGGCGCGAAAACCGGCGACATGCTGACGAAACTGCCCAGCAACGACTCCATCATTCGCATGCAGAACGAGAGCCGGTTGCCGGCTGTTGAGCCGGTCTCCGCCACTTGGCCGATCCAATTGCCCGGCAACAACCATGACGTGACAGTGGATTTCGGTCTGCCCTATGTGGGGTTCCTCGGGATTGATGTCGAGGGGGAGGAGGGCGCCGTGCTCGATGTGGCTTGGCACGAGGTGCAGTGGCCTGACGGTTCGGTCCGACCCTGCCTCAATCTGCCGATGCGGCAGATGTTCAGTTATACCTTGCGAGCCGGACGGCAGAGATTTTTCCTCATGGCACCGCATACGGCGCGGTTTGTTCGGGTGGTCAACCGAAGCAATCGGCCGGTCAAGCTGCATGCGGTGCCGCTCTATACCTATGTTGCCCCGCGTCCCACGGCGACCTTCCTATCTAGCGACCCGATGCTCAACCGCGTCTTCGAGGCGGCCCGCCACACGGCCAATAATTGCGCCATCGATCTCTTCATGGACTGTCCCGAGCGGGAGCGGAACGGCTGGTTTCACGACGGCTACTGGACAAGTTTCACCTACACGCTTCTCTCGGGCGACGCCTCGGTATTGCGCCGCATGTGCCGGATGGGCTCGCAAAGTTTTACTCCTGCCGGCAATGCTGAAATCATTTCAGAGTTTGTGCCGCACTACTCCGGCACTGAGATCATTCCCGGACACAGCCTGTTTTGGCTGTTGCAGGCCAAGCTGGACTCCGAGCTGAGCGGCGACAACGACTATGCGCCCCAAGTTGAGGAAGGAATCCACCGGTTTCTAAAGAACATGGGAACATTCGAGAACCAGGAAGGACTGCTGGAGAATGTACCCGGCTGGAACTGGCTGGACTGGTCAAAGATCCGGATGGATGGCACCGTGGTTTCGCTCAATGCCCTGTATTCCCGAGTGCTGGATGCCGCAGCTGACATGACTGGCAAGGCGGAGTATCGGAGCAAGGCCAAGGCCATTCGCGAAACCCTCTGCCGGCTTTGCCCAGGAACGATCTTTCCTGATTGCCTGCTGCGCAAGGGCGATGAGCTGGAGCCGTCACCGGAGCAGGCGGAAGGGACGCAGTATTTCGCGCTCTGGTGTGGAGTCCCCGGTGAAGAACGGAGCAAGGCGCTGTGGCAGGCGCTTCGCGACGGTAGCAGCCTGTCCGCTCCAGGCACATACACCTATATGCAGCGGCTCCACTATGCCGCGCTTCACGGCGATATCGACGCGCTGGTTCGGGATGTTCGCAAAGTCTATGGCAAACAGGTTGATTCGGGCCCCGGAACGCTCTGGGAAGCGCTTGACGGGTGTGACAATGCGCCCGGAGTCCCCGGATGCAGCTATAGTCAAGGTGTCGCATCCGGGGTTGCCGTTTCCCTGGTGCAAGGGGTGCTGGGGATCCAGCCGATTGAGGGATACCGCTACGTGAAGATCGTGCCGGGCGTCGCCGGTGGCGTGCGCTGGTGTCGCGGAACGCTGCCCGCGAAGCTGGGGACGATAGGCGTCACTTGGACGCTCGAAGGCGACGGTTTCCAATTGTTAGTCAGTCTGCCGAAAGGCTCTCGTGCCCGCATCGTCCTGCCCGAGGCCGCACGGAAGATCTGGGCGCAAAAGCCAGCGTCCCAACCGTGGACGGAGGCGATCGAAATTAGCTGCTCAACCAAGATTTCGGTCACACCTGGGAAAGTAGATCAAAGCCAATGATGCCATCCGTTAGACCGATCAACCAATAGAATAACAAAACTGGCACTGCAGAATCCTCGCTCGCTATGAAAATGAAATTTTTGGAAGAACTCACGAAAGACGTGATCGAATCGTCGCGCGTACGCCCCGGGCAGAAAATCGACCCGACAATCCCAAGCAACACGACTGGGGGGACGTTGATCCGGCCTGGCGGGCGAGGGTGTTATCCTTCATTTTGGATTCGCGACTATACGATGTCGGTGGAGAGCGGGTTCATAACTCTTGAGGAGCAACGCCACGCGCTGTTGCTCACGGCCGCCACGCAACAAGCGGAAGATTGGCAGACACCCAAAGGCAGCCTGGTGCCTCGTGGCGCGATTGCCGACCACATTAACTTCGACGGAATTCCAATCTACTTCCCAGGCACATTCGATCCCGCAAAGCAAGGGGGAGATTGGGGGAAACTTCCTGCGCTCGACGATCATTTCTACTTCGTGGATATGGCGTGGCAGTATTGTCGACAGGCTGGCCAGCGTGACATTCTGCATGAGAAAATCCTCGGTTTGACTCTTTTGGAGCGGTTGGAGCTCGCATTTGCTGTGCCGCCGTCCCGCGCGGACACCCAGCTCGTCTGGAGCGATGAGAGCAATCGCGGCGTCTCATTTGGATTCACCGACGCCGTCATTCATACTGGCGAGCTCCTGTTTGCCTCGGCCTTGCGGTATCAGGCGGCTCGCCAGCTTGCAGATCTGACCGGGAATTCTCGCTACAGCGATATTGCTGATGCGATTTGCGATTCCATTCCAGAAACCTTCGCTCATCCGGGCGGGCTGCTGCGCGCGAGCACCGGGATGAGCAGCCAGCCGGACGTGTGGGGGTCGGCGTATGCTGTCTATAACGGAGCTGTGACCGGGAAGGTTAGCGAAAGAATTTGCTCTGCGCTGGCCGATGCCTTCCGTGCTGGGACGCTGGCTTGGAAGGGCAATATCCGGCATGTCTTGACCTCAGATGACTTCAGCGACCAATCCGCATGGGAAAGCACTGTGAGCTGCCCGTTCAATCGCTACCAGAACGGCGCCTACTGGAATACTCCAACGGGCTGGGTCTGCTTCGCGATCGCACAGGCGGATGAATCGTTGGCCAGGCAACTGGCAGACGATTACATCGAGGAGCTCATCGAGAACGACTTTCGTAAAGGGCCAGAGTTCGGCGCGCCCTACGAGTGTTTGCATCCCGAGGGCGGCTACCGGACTAATCCGGTTTACATGACAAGCGTCACCGGCCCGCTCACGGCATTTCGCCGGATCTGGGCGCAATAAACCCTACTCCCAAAGGAAGCACTCAATCCCAAAATCATGAACACGTTTCACACCGAATTCTCCAAAAAATCCCAAGCGCTTCTGGAAAAATCGCGGCAGCGAGCGACGAGTACCAAAAGCCAGGCCTGGATGTGCAGCCCCAAAGAGTTCAACTGGACCTACGCCTTCTTTGAGCTTTACAAGGATGAGCCGCTTCGACTCCGGCAGGCATTATCCTTTGCCTACGCTCTCAATAATGAACCGGCGCTCATTTTTGACGGCTTCGAGCTGGTTGGGCAGTTCTATCGCATTCAAGGTTTGGGAACCCCTGATGCAAACGGACACGGCATTTGGGAGGAGCACGCAGCCGCCTCTGTCGCAGAGCGCAGATGCGAGAGCGAGCTTCCCGATCTTATCGCACTCTCCAACCAACCCGGCGGGAAGGCTTGGGTGGACATGTCCGCCTGTACCTTCGGGCACACTGCGTGGCACTGGGAGTGGATTTTGGAGTCCGGCGTGGAAGGTCTGCTCAAGCGGATTGCCCAATCTCCGGCCGCTAAAAATCCCGAAAAACGGCACCTGCTCGATGGGATGAAAATCTGCCTGGAGGCGCTGCTGGAATGGAACGACCGCCATGTGGCAGCCCTCGAGGAGAAGCTCGCACGCGGCACGGATGCCAACCTCAGCGAGGAGCTGCGCCGGAAGCTCGAAATCTGCCGGAACGTCCCCCGGCGCGGCTCGAAAACATTCCGCGAGGCGGTTCAGGCCTTCCATTTTTCCTATCTGGCGACCATGTATGAAAACCCCTACGGTGGTAACGGCCCCGGTCGCCTCGATTACTTCCTTTGGCCATTTCTTGAAAAGGACTTAAAGGCTGGCATCGAAACATTGCAATCGGCCCGGGAACTCATCGACGAGCTCTTCGTCCGATTTCACGAGCGGCATGGGTTCACCGGCGAAACTGCCGTCGAAACCATCGTGGTGGGAGGCAGCCACCCGGACGGAACCTCCTCAATCAATCCCCTCTCCTATATGATGGTGGAGTCCATCAGCGATCTAAAGATCGGCCATCCCTCGGTATACATGCGGATGCCAGAAAACCCGCCGGAGGAATACCTCGACCTGGCTGCCCACGACCTCGCCGTCGGCAACAACCGGGGGCAGATCATCAGCGACAAGGCCATTGTAGAAGCCTCACTCGACTGGGGCATCCCCGAGGAAGACGCCCGGATGTATGTCTGCGGCGGCTGCATGGAAATCTTCCCTCACGGCATGAACGGCGATCTCCTTATGACAGGGTGGTTCAACACTCCAATGCTCCTCGAATTGGTTCTCAACGGCGGCCGCAGCCTTATTGATGCCAGGCAGATGCTCCCTCACTACCACAAGGAACTTCCGGATTTCCCGACCTTCGAGGCGTTTTACGAGGCCTTTGAAGCCGAGCTCCGAACGGCGCTCTATCTGACCTTCCGGAAAATAGACATCGCGGCTGAAGAAGCGGCCCGGCTGCGCCCGGCTTTCCTGCTCTCCAGCCAGATCGACGATTGTATCGGACGCGGCCTGCCGATCAACGGCGGCGGTGCGAAATATGAGGATTTCGGGACCACGCCGCTGGGCATCCCAAATCTCGCCGACCGGCTCACGGCGCTCGCCATCGCCGTTTACGAGGAGAAATTCCTCTCGGCCACCGAGCTTCTCGAAGCACTGCACTGTGACTTCGAAGGGCTCGAACCGTTGCGCCGACGCCTGGCCAGCCTGCCAAAATTCGGCCAGGGCAACGCAGTGGCCGATGCGATGGCCAAGCGTGTCTGCACCACCATCTGCAACATTTATGCCTCCTACACGAACCGGTTGGGCGGCCGGGTCAAGCCGATGGTGATGACCTTCACAATGGCCGCGCCCACCGGGGCCTCGCTCGGTGCCGCGCCAGACGGAAGCAAGGCGGGCATCCCGATCGCCCAAGGGCTGACGCCGCAAAGCTGCGCCATGAAGGACGGCATCACTCCGGCGATCCTTTCCGCGAATACCCTCCCCTTGCGCCTCTTCTCGGGCGGCGCCAGCACGATGTGGGATCTCGACCCGGCCCTGGCCACCCCGGAGACCCTCAAAAGCCTGGTTAAGACGTTCATCGCCACCGGCGGCCAAATTTATCAAGGCAACACCACCTCCGTGGAGGAGCTGGAGAATGCACTTGCAGAACCCGAAAAATACCCGAACCTGATGGTGCGGGTTGGCGGGTTCTCCTCGCGGTTCGTCGCGCTCAAACCCGACGTCCAGCGGGAAGTCGTCCAGCGCCACCGGCATTCGCATTAGCTCTCATGAAAGGTCGCATATTCCAAATCCAGCGGTTCTCCATCCAGGATGGCCCCGGCATCCGCACGACGGTCTTCCTGAAAGGTTGTCCGTTGAACTGCCTCTGGTGCCATAACCCGGAAAGCCGGTCGCCCCAGCGCCAGATCTTCTTCACTCCCGGCCAGTGCATCGGCTGCAAGGCCTGCGTGGCACTCTGTTCCCAAGGGGCCCACAAAATAGAAAATGGCGAGCACCAGCTCGACCGCGAGGCCTGCGTCACCTGCGGCGAATGCGTGACCGGGTGTTACACGGGCGCGCTGGAGGTTGTCGGACGCGAAGCCTCCGTCGAGGAAGTCCTCACCGAGGTGCTCAAGGATCGTCCCTTCTACGAAACCTCCGGTGGAGGCATGACCCTCTCCGGCGGCGAGCCGCTGGCGCAATTTGAGTTCAGCCGGGCGATCCTCACAGCCGCGCGCGCAAATGGCTTGCACACCTGCGTGGAAACCTCGGGGTTCGCGCCCTTCGCCAATCTGTCGGCGCTCCTCCCGCTGGTGGACCTCTTCTATATCGACTGCAAGGAAACCGATCCCGCGCGGCATCTGGAATTCACAGGCGTGGCGCTCGAGCCGATTGTGGAAAACCTCACGAAGCTCGACGCGCTCGGAGCCGTCACGGCCCTTCGCTGCCCGATCATTCCGGGGCTCAACGCAAGGGAGGACCATTTCCAGGGGATCGCCGCGCTGGCCAACCGGCTCGTCAATATCAAAGAAGTGCATATTTTGCCCTATCACCCGCTCGGCCGCTCGAAGCTCGAACGCCTCGGACACCCCGATTCGAACCCGGACTGGGAGTTTCCCGAAAAAGCCGAGGTCACGACCTGGGTCGAAACGGTCGCCCGAGACTGCCGCGTTCCCGTGATCCGCGGATAGCTGAAATCCGATTGCCAACAACTATACCGGCCCGAATGGCACTAAGATAAGACAAACATAACTCCCATGAAAAGAATCCTGCTTTCCCTCGCCTTGGCGTCGTATTTCCCAAGCGCCACCCCTGCCGCCCCCGCTTATGCCAACGGACCGCGGGAGGAAATCAATCTCGCCGGGCCAGACTGGCAGGAGGGCATCGCCGACACCCTCGATCTGGGCAAAGTCCCGGAAAACCTGACGTGGGCAGCGGCCAAGGTGCCCACCACCGCCCTCTTAAAAAAGCTGAAATCGACCGATCCCGGGTATATGTATTGCACCACCGCGCCCGAGAAATATTTCGACAAAGACGGCTCGTTCAAAGTCAAAGAGAAGCTGAGCGCGTGGTATAAACGGACGGTTGAGATTCCAGCGGAGTTTCTTCCAAACCACACCGTTCACCTCGTCGTCGCGGGGATGGCCTACCGTTCCGCCGTTTTTGTGAATGGCCAGCTCGCCGGGGAATCGATCCAGGCCTCTTTGCCGCTCGATTTCGATCTCACCCCATATATTAAACCGGGCAAAAACGAACTCGCGCTGGCCGTCACCCCGCGCGAAGGGATTATTGACCCGAAGGCGCGAGTCTATATCGCGCCGAGCAACGGCACATCGAGCGGCATCCGGGGACCGATCCGGCTGGAATTCCGGCCCACGACAGCGATCGACGACGTGTTTGTCAAAACCAGCGTCAAAACCAAATCTATCGATTTTCAGATCACCCTCAAAAACAGCGCCGCGACACCCTCCCATGTCACCGCGAGCATCAAAGTGCGCTCCGCCCGCGATCCCAAGCAGGTGGTCGGCGAGTTCACGGGCCAACCTGTCCCGCTCGCCCCGGGCGCGGAAGCCGTCACGAATATCCAGGAAAACTGGGTAGCCCCGATCCTCTGGTCGCTCACGACCCCGGAAATCTACATTGCCGACGTCTCGCTCTTCAGCGGCGGCAAGCTCGTGGACAGCTATCAGCAGACCTTCGGGTTCCGCGAATTCTCGATCCAGGGCAAAGACTTTCTGCTCAACGGCAATCGCGTCGTCATGCTGCGGGAGTCCTCGCTCAACGCCCTCAAAACCCTGGAAGATAATCCCGAGGAAACCTCTGTCACCGGAAAGCCCTCGCCCATCAACACCTTCCGGCAGCACCTCGGCAGCTACAACTCGGACCTCATCCATCGGGCCAACCAGCAAGGGATCATGGTCATGCCGGAATCGGCCTACTCCTGGACGAACGTCTATCCGCACACCCCCGAGAAAACCAAGGTGTGGCTGCCGGGCGTGCTCGACTATTACAAACGCTGGGCGCGCCACCTGCGCAACGAGCCCTCGGTGATGATCTACAGCCTCGTGAATGAAACCTACTGGGATCGCAACCTCCCTGATGAAATGGCCGTTGCCAAACAGATCGTTGACGTGATGCGCAAGGAAGACCCAACCCGTCCCCTCCAAGGCGATGGCGAAAACAGTTGGAACGGTCTCTTGGATGTCATTAACATCCATTATCCCGAGGGCCGTGCGGGAACCCTGCGCGTCAAATACCCCAACTCCGGTCTCTCCTTCCCGAACGACCTGGATTGGCTCACACAGGGCGGCGGCGAGGGCTGGAACACGAAATTCAAATGGGACCGCCCGCTCTTCCTCGGCGAGTTCGACGCCGGTGTTCACGAAGACATCGGCTCCAGCAGCGGCGGGGACGAGGTTTATAACTGGATCAAGTGGCGCAAACTCGCCCACTCCGGGCGGGACACCGGTGCTTCCAATAAACAAAACAAGAGCTTCTTCTTCGAGGCGTTGCGCAAAGCGATCAACAACTATCGTTATGTGGGCGTCGCCGGGCTGAATCCTTGGTCGGGAGACGACAATGAACTGCTGAAAGCGATGGTGGTCGCGCCGCTCGACTTCCATCCCAACGTCGATGCGGGCGGAGTCTTCAAGCGCCATCTCGCCGTGTTCAACGACGACAAACAACTCCCCCTCAGCAAAATTAAATACTACCTCACCGTGGATGGCATGCTCGTGTACGACAAGGAAATCGCATTCTATGTGGCGCCGGGGCACAAGTGGGACGGCGTCGTCGAAATCCCGATCCCCCAACTCGATCACCCCGCCAAGGCCGAATTCGTGGCCCGACTCATCTGGACCCGAGGCAAGCAGGACATCGAAGTCGATCGCCACGTCGAGAACGTCTGTATCGTTCCGCCGATCGACCTCTCCGCACTGACAAAGCAGATCGCTCTCATCGATCCCCAGAAGAGCCTGGATAGCGCGCTCAAGGGACTCAAACTCGACCCCCTGCAAAGCGTCGAGGACACCGCGATCCCCGCAGGCAAAAAGCTGCTCATCATCGGCGTCGACGGTTACAAAGAGGGGATGGGCAAAGCATTGGATACCTTCGTCGAGAACGGCGGATCCGTCCTGATGCTGCCGCAAAAAGATTGGAAGCCCTACCGGGTCGAACTGCCCGAACGCGACCCGCGCCATGCCGCGACGCAGGCCTGGGTCCGCACCCCGGGGCATCCCGCTCTCAAAAACCTCGACCAAGCGCAGTTCAGCTACTGGAACGACGACAATATTGTCAGCTACGAGACCTTCAAGAAGCCGCAGCAGGGGCCACTCAAGGTCGTTCTGGATGCCGGGGGCACCTTCGGCCTCATCTGGAGCCCGCTCCTCGATATTCCGATTGGCAAAGGGACGTTCCTCATGACGACCCTTGAGCTGACCCGCCCGGAACCCGCCGCCCGACAACTCCTCGCCAACCTGATCGAGTATGGATGCGCCCACAAACCGGAGACCACCACAAAATTGAACCTCCTCGCGGGTCAAAACGAGGCGCTCAGCGAAGCGCTCAAGCTCACCGGCGTCCAAAGCGCGGATGGGATTGGCACCGCCGGTCCGGTCTTGGTGGACGCCTCTGCCACGATTGACACCAAGGCGCTCAAGAAAGCCCTCGACCAGGGGCGCACCCTCTGGCTCCACGACTTCACCCCCGAGACCTTCCCAAAAATCGCCGCGCTCCTGCCCGAGCAATCCAAGCTCGTGCAGGTTCCCAAGGAGCTGATCGGAACCATGCCGGTCGTTCAGGATCCGTTGATCCAAGGGCTTTCGAACTTCGACTTCGCTTGGTATATTCCGAAGATCTACCACACCGGACCGCTCTTCGAGGACGCCAGCGTCGTCGCCAAAACCGGGGACTGGACGCTCGATACGAACCTCTTCACCCAAAACGTCAAGCCGCTCACCGACCCGGCGTTCCTGGTGAAAATCAGCGCGGGCAAAGGGACGATCCTCTTCGATACGCTCCAATGGGATAAAGCCCTCGCCAACGAATCCGGCAAAGTGCTGCGCATCGCATCGGCGATCCTCACCAACCTCGGGTGCGAATTCAAATTCCCCAAGAAAGTCGACTACCAGTATTCCTTTGTTGACCTTGAGAAGTTCGCCAACATGGGCTTCATCGACAGCAAGGCGGACGACGGCGTCGGCGGCTGGACCGACCAGGGGCGCAACGACATGCGCTTCTTTTTGATCAACCATTCCGGCAAAGGCAACGGCGAAGAAGACGGCATGGAAGTCCCTGTGCCCCCCTTCCCCACCAAGGTCGAGTTCGACCGCATTCCCTACAAGCTCATCGACCCCAAGGCAAACGAGGGGAAAGCCGTGTTGAGCTTCGGCAGCGACCTTCACGCCCCGAAACTGATGCGCCAGAGCGGCCCCATCCCGGTCAACGCCAAGGCCAACAAACTCTGGTTCCTGCACGTCCTCGGCTGGGCCGGAGGAAATCCCGGAGACGTGGTCGCAGAATACTCGGTCGAGTATGAGGACGGCAGCACGACGACGATCCCCATCCGCCGCTTTATGGACGTTGGCGACTGGCACAGCCCGTCGATGTTCTCCAACGCCTCGATTGCCTGGACCGGCAGAAATCTGGTCGCCTCGCCGGTCGGACTCAACGCCATGCCATGGAAAAATCCGCATCCCGAGAAGACCATCAAATCGCTCTCGATTAAAGCCGGGCTGGCCGATTCGCAATATGTGCTCGTCGCCATCACCTGCGCCGTGGAGCCGGGGGGCAAAACCCCGGTGGCGCTCGACCTCAACTTCCATGGCACGCTGCACCGCATCGTCTTTATGGCCGAGCCCATTGCAGACGCTCAGAAATCACCACGCGCCGATTCCAGTAAACTATAATGAATACGATCCGCGAAGAAATGACGAAATATTATACTCCGTTGCGGAATGATCGGCTGCAAGAAAATGCGGTCTTTTTAAATCGGCGGTCGGAGATATGGGCCGAGATGGATGCCTACGAGAAGGCGAATCCGTCAATGCCAGCGTGTTTGTTAAAGGCGAAGCTGCAGGAGGTGATTGCAGAGCGTTTTGAGCCGATTCTGTTTCCGCACAATCCGTTTTTCTTCGAAATGGGGATGCGGTGCGCCGAAAACTGGGGGACCCCGGGCGGGCGGGAAACGGCCTGCGTGGCAGCGTGGACATGGCACAAGCGCATGCCCGCAAAACGAACGTTGCCGGCTTGGCAGAACATTGAATCATTCAGGTCCGGGGGGAGCCCGTGGAACATCTGGACGATTTGGAACCCTGTCGATAACGATCATCATAGTCTTGGCTATACCAAACTGCTGCGTGTCGGCGTGAATGGCATCCTGGCCGAGATTGCGCATCACCGGGCAGCAGCTCATGACCCTCAATCGGCTGCATTCCTTGAGGCGGCTGAACGGTCATGCCGTGCCGTGCTCCGGGTGGCCGAACGCTTTGCGCAAGCCGCGGAAGCCCGGCTTCCGGAGGAGAAAGATCCGCAGGTCCGGCGCAACTTTCAGTTCATCGCCGAAGCGGCCCGCCGTGTTCCAGCCTTGCCGCCGCGAACCTTCAAGGAAGGCTTGGCCGCGCTACTATTCCTTCGCGAAGCGACGGCATCGCTGGAGGCGATTGGAATTTCGCTGCTGGGGCATCCCGACCGGCTTTTGGGCGGCCTTTACCGGCACGACGTTGCCGAGGGGGTGATCACCGAGGCCGAGGCCCGGGATCTCATCGGGCGCTGGATGCTTCCTACGGATATCAAATTTCACATCGAAGATGGGCAATGGCCCGAGACAAGCACTTGCATCGAACTGGGTGGTTGCGATGAAGAGGGCAGACCTGTCTATAACGACGTGACGCGCTTATTTATCGAAACCCACCATTCGCTCAACTTGATCAACCCCAAGTTGCAATGCCGTTACGGTTCCACCTCGCCCGATGCTTATATCAATCTCCTGGCCCTCCATGCCGGGGAAGGGCACAACAACTTCGCGTTTTTGAACGACGATGTTTTGATTCCAGCCCTTGTCAGAGCAGGAAAAACCGAGCGCCATGCGCGGCTCTATGTGAATGGCGGCTGCCAGGAAACGATCACCGAGGGGGTCGAGCACAGCGCCGGAGCCTATTATTATTTCAACATGGCCCGGCTGCTGGACCTTTTCCTCAATCCCCGGGAAGGGAACCACGATCCAATCGCCTTGCGGAAAGTGCTTCCTCAAGCCTCTCCGGATGATCCTGCGAGCTTCGAGGAATTTTATGAACAATTTATGTCCGCTTTTGGATATGCGGTTGGGCGGGGTGCCGGGTGGTTGAAGGAGGCAGGACAAGGATGGGAGGAAGTCCACCCGTGTCCTTTCTTTTCCTCCACTCTGGAGGGATGTTTGGAACAGGGGCGTGACTACACGGCTGGCGGGGCGATTTACAATCCGGCTAACCTGGCTCTGGTCGGCTTTGCCACGGTCGTGGATTCGTTGCAGGCCATTCGTCAGATCGTATTTGAGGAACGCGTCCTTTCGTTGAAAGAGCTTGCCCAGGTCCTCGCTTCAAACTGGGCAGGCAACGAACCTCTCCACGCCCGGATGGTTTCCGCGACGAAATTCGGCCATGGCGATGCCGAATGCGATGCCTTGGCTGCCCGCTTCGCCAGAGATCTCGTCGTCCAGACCTCCATGTTGCAAAATGAGCGTGGAGGCCGCTTTGTTCCGAGCTTATTCGTCTATTACGCTTTTGTTTGGATGGGCAAAAACACACGGGCCACTCCAGATGGCCGGCAGGCAGGGGAAGTGCTCAGCCAAGGCGTTAGTCCGAGCCGGGGACGGCTACCCAATAATCTGACTGACGTCGTGCGCGCCATGGAGGGGATTGACATGCGCGATTTTCCCGGGAACGCCGTCCTGGATGTTCAGCTCCCGCTGACTCCCGCCAGCAGCGACTTGTTCTCTCCGCTGGCAGCGACCCTGAGAACTTTTGCGGCGCTCGGCGGCGCAACGCTCCAGACCAATGTCGTTTCCACGGCCATGCTGCGCGACGCCAAGAGGCATCCGGAACGATATTCCAACCTGACCGTGCGGATTTGCGGCCTCTCGGCCCGATTCACGACCCTCGATGAAAAGGTACAAGATGAGATCATTTCGCGCTCTTCAGACTGAGCGTATTCAAACTTTACCGTCCCCTACTTTACTGCTCGCTCAATGAAAACCTACGCAAACCCCATCAACTTAGAATACCAATATCAGGTTCAAAATCAGGGATCCAGGATTCCCAAGCAACCGTATCGTTCTGCGGCTGACCCGTCGTTTACGACCTGCCGCGGGAGCTATTATCTTTTCACCTCCTACTCATGGGGATATTTCCATTCCGATGATCTGGTCAACTGGAATTATATCCGGACAAAATCACTGCCGGAAAAAGCACTCGGTTGGGCACCCGCCGCAGAAGTCATCGATGGGAAAGTCTATCGCACGAATAGTGGCGTCAAGTCGCCGTTCTACGTTTCAAGCGATCCGCTCAACGACAAGTGGGAATTCGTCAACAACCCGATGGACCTCGGCGATCCAGGCCTGTTCTGCGACGACGATGGCCGAGTTTATATTTATCAAAACCGGCAGAGCTTTACCGCGCCGGACGGAACGGTCTTTCACCATGTGATTATCGGCGCCGAGCTCGATGCCACGACATTCGAACTCAAATCCGAATGGAAGGTTTTGATCGAGCCCCGGCAGGATACCCGCGGCTGGGAACGCATCTACGTCCCTGGCACCACCGAGTTTCGCCATGGTTGGAACGAGGGGGCGGAAATGAACAAGTATAACGGGAAATACTATCTTCATTACGCAACTGCGGGCACAGGCAATCCGGAGTATGCCGATTGTTTCGCAACTTCTGATTCGCCGCTCGGCGATTTTGTTGTGAGCACCAGCAACCCGTTCTCGCTAAAGATCGATGGCTTTATTTTCGGGGCCGGACACGGCACAAACGATATGGATCAGTTTGGAAACCACTGGCATTTTACGACCATGGTGATCGCCGACAAGCATCCCTGGGAAAGACGAATCGGCCTGTTTCCAACCTTCGTTGATCAGGATGGAATCCTTCATTCCGACACCCGATTTGGCGACTACCCGCACCAAATTCCTGACTGCAGGCTCGAAAAGGAAACCGATCTTTTCCTGGGCTGGATGCTCCAGTCGTTCGGGGCCGAAGCGAAAGCCACTTCCGAGCTGGAAAACCATCCGGCCAGGCTTGTTGTCGAGGAATCCAGCCGCAGCTACTGGATTGCTGCCGACCGCAATCCGGCAACCGTCGAGCTCAAGCTTCAGCAGGTTTCTGAGATTCACGCCATCCAGGTCAACTTCATGGAACACGAGGCTGATCCGAATCAGGAGTATTTGCCGTCGTATATGGTCGAAGCATCTCTTGACGGCATCGAGTGGAAAGTGGTTGTCGACGAACGGAATGCCAAGCGTGACCTTCCACACCCTTATTACGAAATGGCCCAGCCAGTCCAAGGGCGATATTTTCGGCTGACGATCTACAGGATGTCGGGCAACGGGTATCCGGCAGTCCGCGCCCTGCGGCTATTTGGCACGACGAATGAGGTGCCGCCTCCATCCGCCGCCAATCCGATCGAGATCACACGTGCTCCGGGAGGGTTTGACAATACGGTTGTGAACCTCCGCTGGAAACTTCCCGAATATGCCGACGGCTGCAATGTCTTGTGGGGAGTTGCCCCGGACAAACTTTACCAGTGCGCAACCATCTACGGCGAAGAAAAGCAGATCACGTCGCTTTTGAAAGACCAGCCGTATTACTTTGCGCTGGAGTTTTTCGGACGGGGAGGCGTCGCGCCCAAGAGTGGAACTTTTAAAGAAAACTAAAGGCGCTTTATGACTAGCTCAACGATATCCGCCCCGCGCAGAGCGACTCCTGCAAATGCAAATGGCGCTCAGCTAAGCCCCAACGGGGCTGTATCCAACAGCCCAGGGCAAGGCTGCGAAGCAGACGCCGCCCTGGGTATTCGCATCAATAATGCGTCCTGCCCTGAATGGGCTACATCCCAAAACCGCCTTGCCTTAGTGCCATTCCCTGCTGATGCCCAGCCTCTGCCAGCCTCGCCCGCTAAGGCGCGGCAGGGAGCAATCCTGAGCCCCCGCCCATCGGAGGCAGCGAGCACGTGCGACAACGATCAATTGCTTTCAAACGACCAAGTCTGGAAATCTGTTCGTCTGCTCAGCAACCGATATGACCGTTGCGTACAGGATGAATTTCCCGCTCCCACGCAAGCGGCGCTTCGCTTTGATCGCCTACTTCAGGACTTGCCTATTGCCATCGCGGCGATCGACGGCATGGCAGGCGACTTCGGATGGCCGGAGGAGGAGTTTGAAAATAAGGCCCGGACGCTGGAGGCAGAGTCCCGCGAGCTCGCCGAGCTTCGTTCGGCAGCCGCCGCCAGCCGACAGGCTTCCAATTTCGATCTGCTCGGATCGCGGTTTGGCATGGGCCCCAGCGATGGAGGCTCGGCCCACACCACGGTCGATTACGAGCGCGTGGTGACCGAGGGGTTGGACGGCATATTATCCCGGATCGAGAGCGAATGCGAAGGGGCTTCCCCTGAGAAAGCGGAGCTGCTCGAGGGCATGGATATCGCCTTGCGCGCGGTCATTCGTTGGAGCGAACGCTATGCAGCCAGGGCAGCAGCCCACGCGCAAGAGGACAGCCTCACTGACGCCCACCGCAAGCGGATGTTGAGTATTGCCGAAACGTGCCTCATCCAGCCCGCCAAACCGGCCCGCACATTCAAACAGGCCCTGCAAGCGATCCGCCTGGTTCACGTCGCCACCGCACTGTCCGAGCTATCGGCTGCCTCGCTCTCACTGGGCCGGCTGGACCAATATCTTCTTCCTCTCTTCCAGCGGGACCTCCAGCAGGGGATCGAAGAAGCCGAGCTGGAACGTGACCTCTCCGACTTCTTCGTGGCCCTGAACCGCTTCGGCGATGCGGCCTGCAACGTCAATATCGGAGGCTGTGACGCGAGCGGTCAGGATCAGTTCAACGCGCTTTCCCGCCTGATCCTGAAGGTCGTCAGCCGACTTCAACTCTCTTCGCCGATTCTCGCGATCCGGGTCCATCGCGGCACCGCAGACGAAGTCTTTGAACTGGCGCTCTGTCCGGAATTGCTGCGCATGGGCCAGCCGACATTCTATGGCGAGGAACCGTGCAAGGCCGCGTTGATCGAGCGCGGCATCCCGAGTGCTGAAGCTCACCGCTGGGTCGCGAACAGTTGCATGGGCCTGATGATGGCGCCTAATGAATGGTCCGATATGTGGGGATCCGTCGTCAACGTTCTGACCTCTGTGGAGATGGCAACGAACCACGGGCAACCGTTCCGCCAGGAATTCCCGTTTAAGCTGCGCACGCTCGTGCCGCAGGAGTTTCAGACCTTCGATGACCTGTTCGAAGCGACCTGCTCGTTCTTGGATGAAACGATTTCCCTGCTGCTGGAGGAAACACGCAGGAAAAGGGCTCAAAGGAGCCCGAACCCGTTCGTGTCAGCCCTGCTGGGTGATTGCATTGAGCGCGGAAAAGATCGGCTGCTCGGCGGCTGCCGATACCACACCGTCATCGTGGAGGCCTTTGGGCTGATCAATGCCGCCGATGCGCTGCTGGCCATTCGCCGGCTCGTTTTTGAGGAGCGCCGGCTTACCCTCGATCAAATGGTGCTTGCAGCGAAGCAGAACTTTGAAGGGCATTCCGACATGCTCAATAAAATCCGACGGACACCCAAATATGGGAACGACGAACCTGAAGCGGATGCGATGGCTCGCCGGCTGGCCGAGCGATTCGCCCGTTCGGTGAGAAATCACAGCGATGAGATTTATACGTTCGCCCCATCATTCCACACGCTCGACGCGCATGTCGGGAAGGGGTCGATCACCGCAGCGAGTCTGGATGGCAGGCAGGCAGGCGAGGCGTTCGCCAAAAACGTGGGGGTCGGGATCAACCGCTCACGAACGGGACCGACTGCGCTCCTCCGCTCGGTGACGACAATTGATCAGCGGGCATTTTTCGGCGGTCAAGCCTTGGATCTCTCGATCGAGGCGAGCTTGTTCGCAGACGCCATCCAGCGGAAAAAAGTTCAAGCCCTCCTGCGCACGTATTTCCAGCTGGGCGGATTGCAGCTCCAGCTCAACGGGTTATCGGTCGAAATGCTTGAAGAGGCCCAGCGCGCCCCGGAGACAAATGCCGGGCTGCTCGTCCGCATCGGAGGATTCTCCATGCCGTTCGTTAAATTGTCCGCAGACGGACAGAACGATATGATCCGGCGATTTCGCGAAGGAGTATAAATGATGACGGCAGCAGACACACTCTCTCAATCCCGGCTGCTCCTGGAAGCCGGGGAACCTTTTGCCGCAGGGCTCTGCGAATGCCCGGAGGCCACGCCCTTCGAGCGCTATGCCCGCGCTTGCCGCCGCTGGTTTGAAGACGGCCCGCTCGCCGCTTACGAAGGGGGATATCTCTATCCCGGCGGGCCGAAGCCCGCCACATCCGCAACGGTGACGCCCAGCTATTCGTTCACCTTTGCTTGGAATCAGCGCGGCTTCGACGAGCGTTTGCCGCAGCTCGACGCTCCCACGCGACAGGCGTTTGAAGACCTCAAACGGCTGCTGGTTGAGGAGGACAAACAAGTCTGTTTTGGCGAGGCTGGCTGGAACGCCCACTCTGTCGGAGGACATGGGTGGACCCACGCGATTGTTCAATATGGCCGGGTGCTTGCGGAGGGCCTGGATGCTTATGAAGCGCGGGTTCGCGCCGGACTGGATCGATCCTCCGACGCCACGACTCAGGGGTTTTACACAGGATTGCTCGACTTGCTGGCAGGGATCCGCGCTTTGCATTCCCGCTCGATCGAGCAAGCGCGACAAAGCACGGGACCGAACCGGGACCGCCTTATCGCCGCACTTTCCCGGGTGCCGTTTCAGCCCGCCCGTTCGTTCTACGAGGCGATGGTGGCTTACAATTTCGTCTATTATTTAGACGGCTGCGACAACCCCGGCCGGCTCGATGCCGTGCTGGAACCATACTACCAGGCGGCTCCCGACCGGGAGAACGCGATCACACTCCTGAGCGAGTTCGCCGACAACATCAGCGCCAACTCAGGCTGGACTGCTGCCCTCGGAGGCTCTCATGCCGACGGCACCCCGGACTACCCGGCGATGACGGAAATCGTGCTTGCCGCAACCCACGGCCGTTTTCGGCCGACCTTGGAGCTGCGCGTGCGGCCCGACATGCCAGACTCGCTTTGGGAAGCCGCCTTCGACTCCCTCGCTTCAGGCAACGGCCAGCCCGCGTTCTACAACGAGTCAGAATACCTCGCGGGCCTGCGCGAGTCGGATCTCGGGCTTGCCGAAGACGATCTCGTCCAGTGGTGCGGCGGGGGCTGCACGGAAACGATGGTTCACGGCTGCTCGAACGTCGGTTCCCTGGACGCCGGGTTCAACATGCCGCTGGTTTTTACAGGCACGCTCCGCCGTACGCTCAGCGACGATTCGGTGACCTTTGAGGAGGTGCTCGCAGCATTCCGAGCCGACATGCGGGGCGTTATTCACGAGGTTCTGGGCGCGCTTAACAAACACTTTTCAGCCCGCGCTCTTCATCGGCCCCAGCCGGTCCGCTCGCTATTGATGGACGATTGCGTGGAGCGAGGACGCGACTTCAACGACGGCGGGGCGCGTTACAATTGGTCGATCGTCAACGTGGCAGGCCTGGCAAATATCGCCGACTCGCTGGAGGCGCTGCGCTGCGTGGTGTTCAACGATCGGGCGGTCGCTCCGCGCCAGCTTTGCGACATTCTGGAGCGCAATTTCGAGGGTCATGAAGCCCTGCGGCTGCGGCTGGCCGCAGCCCCAAAATATGGCAACGATTCCCCCGGCGTAGATGCCCTGGCGGCTGACGTAGCTGGCTTCGTTTACCACGAAATTCGTTCATTCCCCTGCGCTCGCGGCGGGAGATTTCTGCCCTCGCACATCATGTTTGAAACCTTTGTCTACGCCGGCCATCCCGTCGGCGCAACTCCCGATGGCCGACGGGCCGGAGAGCCGCTATCTGATTCCGCCGGGCCGATGCAAGGCCGCGATACCAACGGCCCGACAGCGATGTTGCGGAGCATTGCGCGCCTGCCGCAGCGCCTGGCGGTAGGCACGCCGGTGCTGAACATGCGATTTTCCAAGCCGACGCTCGCAAGCGAGGACGGACGCCAGAGGCTCCGCACGTTGATCGAAACCTATTTCCGGCTTGGCGGGCTCCAGGTGCAGATTTCCGTGGTGGATCGGGCGGAGCTTGAGGATGCGCTCATCCATCCCGAGCTCCACAAAAATCTGATCGTCCGCATCGGCGGCTACTCGACGCACTTCAACCGCCTCTCGCAGGAGCTGAAAATGGAAGTCATCAAGAGAACCGAATACGCGCTGAGCTGAAGTCACTTCAGCGTCGTACAGATCCTTTCCATCCTCTTTGAAATTTATTTCCCCACTTAGGTGATGACCAAGTTGCACGTCGAGACAATTCCAATGCCGGCCGCAACACTCGGCGGCGAGAATCCTTTGCCCGCATTCAGACACGCCGCCGATGATCTCACGGTGAATGCCGACTCGTCCGTTGACGAGGATGAGCGGCGGCGGCTTGGCTGGGGCTGTGCGCCACGCATCCTTCCGTATCGTCTCCAAGACGGGTATGACCGTGATCGGCAACTCCGTCCGCTTCAGGTTGTCGTGCTGGAGAACGAGCACCTGCGGGTGATGGTTGCACCGGAGCTTGGCGGGAAGCTGCTGTCGCTTTTCGATAAAAATGCCCGGCGGGAACTGCTTGACCGGAATCCTGTGTTTCAACCCGCCAACCTTGCTTTGCGCAATGCCTGGTGCAGCGGCGGCGTGGAATTTAATGCCGGGCAGTATGGGCACCATCACCTCACCTGTTCGCCGATGTTCGCTGCCAGTTTCCGGAGCCCCGGAGGGGAGCCGGCTTTGCGTATTTACGAATGGAATCGTGTAAAGTGTTTTCCCTACCAGATCGATTTCCACCTGCCGGCGGGCTCACGATTCCTTCTTACGCATGTGAGGATAGTGAATCCTCATGAGTATGAATTGCCCATGTATTGGTGGACGAACATTGCGGTGCCCGAGAATGAACGCACGCGCGTGATCTGTCCGGCCGATTCAGCCCTGCATCCCATGGGCGATGGCCGGTTCGCCCGGACCAGCGTTCCCATGCAGTCACCAGGCATTGACCTGACCTATGCGCGCAACATGCCGGCGGCGCATGAATACTTCTTCTGCATCCCGCAAGGGGTGCGGCCTTGGGAGGCGGCGGTGGAAGCTGACGGGACGGGGCTGCTTCAGGTGTCCACGGCGCTGTTGCGCGGACGCAAGGTGTTCTACTGGGGAATGAATCAGGGAGGGCGAAACTGGCAGGAGTTTCTCTCGTTGCCTGGCCGATCCTACATCGAGATCCAGGCGGGCTTGGCCCGCACCCAGAATCAGCATGTGCCAATGCCGGCGGGAGCGACGTGGGAGTGGACCGAGGCATTTGGCGGAATCGCTGTCGATCCAACCCAGGCACATTCCAGTGACTGGAACGTTGCCAAAGGTTGTATCGAGGTCGAACTCGCACAACGGTTGCCGGAAGCACTGCTGAATGAGTATGACCGCGGGTTTGCACAATCCGCCGCGTGCCGGGCCGACAAGATGCTATTTGCCGGTTCCGGTTGGGCCGCCCTGGAGCGGTGCCGTCTTGCGGCGCAGGGATTGCCTGACCGCATTCCGGCCGAATTGGATTTTGGAGAGCCGGGTGCGGACCAGACCCCGTGGCTGGCGCTTCTGGAGACAAACAGCCTGCCGCCCGCCGATTCGCCCGGACATCTTATGACGCAGCCGGAATGGCAATCTATTCTGGAGCGTTCAATAGAAAAGGGCCGCAGTGACCACTGGCTCGCCTCGTGGCACCTGGGAAATATGCGCATGGAAAACCGGGACGCGGCCGGCGCAAAGCAGGCGTGGACAAAGTCGATGGAACAATGCAGCACCGGCTGGGCTCTGCGCAATCTGGCCGTTCTGACGGCACGGTCGGTTCGGCCCCCTGCGAATGCGTGGATACTGAATGAGCCTCCCCCTTCATCCGAGGCTGCGGAACTGTTCTTGCGGGCATGGGAGGCAGGTCCGCCCATCGTATCCGTGGCCATCGAGGCAGCGCAGATGTTGTTGGCCACCGGACAGCATGCGCGGCTTGCCGCTTTTGCCCGCAGCCTGCCGGCTGTCATCCGCAGCCATGAGCGTATTCGCATCTTCGCTGCCGCTGCCGCCGTGAAGTTAGGGAATCTGGACGAGGTGGAACCGCTCTTCCAGCAGACCTTCGCCACGATTCGCGAGGGGGAAACGACCCTCACCGACATCTGGTTCGAATACCACGCCAGAAGGCTTGCTGAAGGGAAGCCGGTCGATGACACCGTTCGAGCTCGTGCGGGCCGGGAGTTTCCGCCACCGAAGAACATTGATTTCAGAATGATCATCGAGGCACAATGAAGTTCTTATCTCGAAAATCAGGAGGAGAGGCAGGATGAGCAAAGGATTTCGTCTATGGATCCAGGGCCCGATGACACGGGTTTTCCCTGGCGATCTGCCACCGGAGACACGGAAGGGTGTCTTTGAACTCTGCGCAGCGCGCGGCGAGGTAGAGTGTTGCCAGGTCGGGGTGCGTGTAGACGATGTCGATCCGAGCCGCATCCATGCCGGCAATCCGAACCACATTCGCGCAACCGTATCCGATCTGACGGGACCGCGTGGCGCAACGATTGCCGCCGAACAGGTGGACATCCTTTACCCTGAATTCGTTCCCGTGAAATGGGCTGCCACCCACCAGTTTCCGGGCGATATGGAGCGCATACCGCCGGCATTCTTTCCCGATCCGTTGGCCCCGGATGTGGTTTTTGATGTTTGCGGCCCCCGGATGCCCCCGACGCGCTCCATTTGGGTCAGGATCCGCGTGCCGCGCGAAGCCGCCGCGGGGATCTATGATGCCGTGATCACGGTTTTCGTGGGCCGCCAGAAATTCAACGCGGAAAATCAGCCTGAGAGTATCAGCTTCGAGAAGAGCGCCGCCATCCGGTTTCGCCTGCGCGTCTGGGATTTCGACATGCCCGAACGCTCCCGCCTGCTCATGACGAACTGGTTCTGGCCTGCCGAACTGGCGTCCTGGTACAAGGTGCGGGCAGGAACCCCCGCCTATTGGCATCTGATCGAAGTGGCGGCGGACGACATGGCGGCGCATCGTCAGAACGTCATTCTCACTCCACTATTCGGCGGCGCCGAAAACGAAGACGTCAACCCTCAGCTTGTCGGGATCCGACGCCGCGGTCGGAAATATGCGTTCGACTTCCGGCAACTCGACCGCTGGTTCAACATGTTTCTCAAACGAGGGTTCGTCCTCTTTGAGGGACAGCATCTCGCCGGGGCCTCGCGGAAACCGGTCACGATCCAGGTCGTGTCCCCATCGGGCCGGAAGCAGGCGGTCGACTTTGGCGATGCCCGGAACCCGAAATATGAAGAGTTCCTCGCGCAGTTCTTTGCCGCCCTGTGGTCGCACCTGGGCAAGCGGGGATGGCGCGACCATTTCGTCCAGCACATTTCCGACGAGCCCAACCTTTCCCAGCTCAAACGGTTTCGTCGTCTGGCCAACCTGGTGCGCCGCGCCGCGCCCGGGATGAGGTTCATGGACGCCCTGAGCGATCCGGAATTCGCCGATGTCACTGATATTCCTGTGCCGCTGGAAAGCTCCTATGACCGGGTGCTGGCGAAGTCCAAGCGAACTGCCGAAGACATCTGGGTATACTACTGTTGCGGCCCGTGCGGCAGGTGGCCCAACCGGTTCATCGAATACCCGCTCATTCGCGTCCGCATTTTCGCCTGGATCTGCTTCCAAAAACGGATCCCGGGCTTCCTGCACTGGGGCTACAACTACTGGTCCGCCATCCGCAAGAAGGTTCACAACCCATGGGATGACCCAAGCACGCATCGCCATCCTGCCGGAGACCCGTGTGTGATTTACCCGCCCCGCGATGAACGAATGCCCCGCGATCGGATCTACGGCTCCATCCGCTGGGAGATCATCCGGAAAGCCATGGAAGACCACGAGTACCTCTGCATGACACGGGAACTTGCGGAATCGGGCAATGCGGAGGCGAGGGACATTCTGGACGAGGTCGCGACAAAGGTTGTGCCGGATTGGACCACCTACACACGTGACTGGACGTATCTTGACTCGGTGCGCGCTCGGATGGGCGCCTTGCTGTCAAAATAACTTCAGATTAGGGGCGGGGTCCGCCGGGAGGCTTCACCGGAATCAACTTGATGGATTCCAAGCCGAAAAAGAATCCCTTGCTTGGTCCCCTCTTGCTGATGATTTCCACCCCCAGAGTCGATTCGCCCGCCGGGAGATCGACAACTCCCATAAACTCGGGATATCCGAGTGAGCCCTTAAAATCGACTGATACCATTTCGCTAAATTAATATGACAGATGAGTTTTGCGCGAAGCGTTTAGTTG
>JBAXXD010000055.1:0-26028 GCA_037128135.1 Verrucomicrobiia bacterium | reverse complement strand
GGAAAAACTATTTTTATCCGGACATGCCGAAGAACTACCAGATCAGCCAGTATGATGTGCCGTTCTGCCTCGGGGGATCCGTGCCGCTGCACGATCTGGCATATCCCAAGGATGCCCAGAAGACGATTGCGACGAAGGACAAGATGATCGGGCTGGTGAGGATCCACCTTGAGGAGGACGTGGCGAAGAGCTTCCACATGGAGACCGCGACCGGGATTGATTTCAACCGCGCGGGCACCCCGCTGCTCGAGATCGTGGGCGAGCCGGAAATCTCTTCGCCGGAGGAGGCGTTCGCGTATCTGACCGTGCTCCAGCAGGTCATGATCTACGGCGGGATCAGCGATGCCGATATGGAAAAAGGCCAGCTCCGCTGCGACGTGAACGTCTCGGTGCGGCCGGTCGGAACGGAAAAATTCGGGACGAAGATCGAACTCAAAAACCTGAACTCGATCTCGGGCGTCCGCCGCGGGCTGGCCTTTGAAATCCCGCGCCAGATCGGGATCCTGCGGGCGGGCGGCACGCTCGACCAGGAGACCCGCCGGTGGGATGACGCGCGCGGCGAGACGACGCTCATGCGGATCAAGGAGAGCGCGCACGACTACCGGTATTTCCCCGATCCCGACCTTCTGCCGGTGCGCACGGAGTCGCTGGTCGCGGCCGCGCGCGAACGCCATCCTGAGCTGCCGTGGGACAAGCGCGCGCGGTTCGTCGCGGATTTCGGTGTCAGCGATTACGATGCGGCGGTTCTCGCGAACGACCTCGGCCTGGCGGCGTATTTCGAGTCGGCGGCCAGGGGCGCAAAGAAGCCGAAGAGCGTGGCGAACTGGATCCTGAACGACCTCCAGAGCGCGCTCTCCGCCGCCTCGCTCCGGATCTCGAGCTGCCCGGTCCCGCCAGAGGCGCTCGACGAGCTGGTCAACCTCATCGACGACGGCACGATCAACTCGAAACAGGGAAAAGAAGTTTTCGCCGAAATGTTTTCCGCCGGAAAAGCGGCCGCCGCGATCGTGGAGGAAAAGGGTCTCAAACAGGTCAGCGACACCGGCGCGATCGAGGCGCTCGCCGACGAGGTCATCGCCGCCCACCCCGGCCCGGCCGCCGATTACCAAGCCGGAAAAACCACCGCCCTGAACTTCCTCAAGGGCCAGCTCATGAAACTCTCGAAAGGCAAGGCCAACCCCGCGATCGCCGGTGAAATCCTTGAGAAAAAACTCCGGTGAAATCCTACCGTGAAGAGCTTTGGTTTCAAATCCCGTCCCGCCGGGGGTTTCTGAACATCACCCCGAAAATCGAGGACTGCCTGCGGAAGAGCGGAATCCGCGAGGGGCTGTGCCTGGTGAACGCCATGCACATCACCGCGAGCGTCTTTATCAACGACGACGAATCCGGCCTGCACCGGGATTTTGAGAAGTGGCTGGAAAAACTGGCTCCCGAGAAACCCCATGCCCAATACGCCCACAACGGAGGAGAGGACAATGCGGACGCCCACCTCAAACGCTCGATCATGGGGCGCGAGGTCGTGGTGGCGGTATCCGGAGGGAAGCTCGACTTCGGCCCCTGGGAGCAGATTTTTTACGGGGAATTTGACGGCCTTCGCCGGAAGCGGGTTCTTGTGAAGATCATCGGGGAATGAGGCCCTCTTCCGGCCTCAGCGCCTGGATGGCGAGACTCCCCAGTCGGCCTGTTCAAAATACAGAAGAAAAACTGTCAAATATCAGCCCTGGCCGGTTGGCTTCTCAATCCGCAAGACTCGACATTCCTGACGCTTCAGTTATTGTTGCCCCATGAAATCGAACAGGCGATGGATCGTTGCGCTCGCGGCGATGGCAGGAGCGTATTTGAATGGTGCAGTGAACAGCGTGGCGGCCACCACCGGGGAGGCTGCTGAAGCCGCGGCCATGATGAGCAGCTACGAGGCTCAGCAGAAGGCCGCCGCCGAAGCGCGCGAAAAAGATCCAGCGTGGAAACCCGCGTGCGCCGAGGTCGGCTCAATCCAAGTGGGCGACGCCAAAAACCCGGGGGCACTGCGCAACTTCTGTCTGAACACGGATGGCAACATCCTCGCCTGTTTCGCGGTGCGCGAGACAGCCAAATCCACCGACGCAAAGTCGGTTTCTGGCATCCGGGTTTATTCCCCGGCGGGAGCGTTGCTCAAGACGCTGCCGCTGGACATCAAACCCTGCGCTGTTTGTGTGACCAAGGATGGAACGATCTTCGTCGCCGGGGATGGACGCCTGTTGAAGCTGGACCAAGAGGGCAAGGTGCTGGCATCCGCGGATTCGCCGGTCGCCAAGGAGCCAGTGGTCATCGGCAAGGAGATCGAGGAGATGCTCAAACAATCGGGGCGCACCGCGAAGGACGAATTGCCGAAGATGAAAGCCTCGCTGGAAATGCGTCGCGCTGACGTCACTGGCCTCGCGGTCACGGACGAGGATGTCTTCCTGGCTTGTCCCGCGCCCGGTGATTTTTCTTATCAAGTGTATCGCTTGGACCACAGCCTTGCGAATCCCAAGCTGGTGGTGGAGAAGTTGCGTGGCTGCTGCGGGCAGATGGATATCCAAGCGCACGACGGCAAACTCTGGATTTCGCACAACGCGCGGCATCAGGTCGAATGTTGCGATCGCGACGGCAAACAACTCGCCAAGTTCGGCAAGTCGGGCAAGGTGAAGCCGGACGACTTTGGCGGGTGCTGCGAGCCCAAGAACTTGCGCATCCTGCCGAATGGCGACATTCTCGCGGCTGAGTCCGGCCCGCCCACGTGCATCAAGCGGTTCACGGCGGATGGAAAATTTCTCGGCGTCGTCGCCGTGGTGAAGGGGAAGGGGGATTGTGTTCGCGTCACGGTGGAAATCAGCGCGGATGGCAGCCGGTATTACATGCTCGACACCGCGCGGGACGCCATCCGCATCTTCGGGGCGAAGAGTTGAATGCCCCCTCGGATCATGCGAGCCGCTTTTCATCTCATTCAACATCGGACTGAAGCCCGGTGTTCATGAGAGGCCGATTGCACCGAAGGATTCCCATGGATCGTCAAGCCAAGGCGTGGGGGTTGAGCGCGCGCATCGGAATGCTTGCGTTCATCTTTGGGGCGACTTGCGCCTTCGGCCGCGCTCCGTTTTCCGAGCCGCCCAAGAAGGAGCCGATCGCGCTTATCGTTATGGATCCGCTCGCGAAGGAATTGGCGTGCGCGTGCGTGAAGGGCTATGCTGGGCGCGATTACGGCAAGCTCGCCGCGCGATTGGAGAAGGCCTTGCGGCATCATGTCATCATCGAATTCTCGGACAGCCTCTCTGACTCCATGTCAAAGTTCAGTCCGGGGCAGGAGGTCATCGTCATCGGCAAGCGGTCCGTTGTGCTGCACGATGCCGAACCTGCCGGGTTGAAGTGTCATCCCGTTTGCGAACTTACTGGCAAGGACGGAGGGACGACGATCACCGGCCTCTTTGTCGCGCGTTCTGATGATACGGCAAAGGAGTTGAAGGACATCAACGGGCGGCGCGTGTTTTTCGGCCCGGCCGACGCGGATGAAAAATATTCCGCCGCCATTGCCGCGATGGGCACTGCGGGCATCACTCCCCCGGCCACGCCTGAGACGCGTTCCGCGTGCAGCGACGGCGCGCTGGACATTTTGGATAGCAAACAATCGCCGCCACCGGTCGCGGTGATTTCCAGCTACGCGCTGCCGTTGCTCGAAGGTTGCGGCAGCATCAAGAAGGGTGATCTCAAAGTCATCGGCGAGACCGAGCCGGTGCCGTTCGTCACCGCGTTTGTTTCCGAGAATATTTCTGCGGCGGAACAGCAGAATATCATTGATGCGCTGCTGTCCATCAGGAAGGACGCAAAGATGCTCCAGGCGATGGAGAGCAGGGATGGGTTCATCCCGATGCCGACGGAGAAACCGAAAATCTTGAACGCAACGCCGGCCCGGGACTGGCCCGACTGGCGCGGGCCGGAACGCGATGGCCATGTGCCACGACTCCCGGCGCGATTGCCGGACACAACGAAGTTCATCTGGAAAAAGGCCGCCATGATTGGCTCCCTTGCTGGTTTAAGCGTCAGCGATGGCCGCCTGATTCTGGCCGAGCGCGACTTCAGCGAGGAGCATGATGTGTATCGTTGCTTGAATGCGAAGGACGGCGAGCTGGTCTGGCGCATCGAGTTTCCCGCACCGGGCAAACTCGACTACGGCCAGTTCCCGCGCGCCACGCCGGTGATCCATGATGGTAAAGTGTATCTGCTCGGAGCGTTCGGCCATTTGCGCTGCGTGCGCCTGACGGATGGCAAGCTGGTTTGGGCGCGCAACCTGCCTCGCGAGTTCAAAGCCGGGTTGCCGACATGGGGGATGTGTTCCACTCCGCTCATCGTGGATGACATGGTGATCGTGAATCCCGGCGCGGCGAACGCCTCACTGGCCGCGTTGGACAGCAGCACGGGCCGCACGCGCTGGACAACGCCGGGATTGCCGGCGGCTTATTCGTCGTTCATCTGCGGTGAATTCGGCGGACGAAGGCAGATCGTCGGTTACGATCAACACTCGCTCGGCGGCTGGGAGGTGAAGACGGGCGCTCGTCTCTGGCAGCTCATCCCGTCAACGGAGGGTGATTTTAACGTGACCACACCGGTGGCGATGGACGGCAAGCTCATCGTGTCCACCGAGAACAACGGGACGCGGCTCTATGGTTTTGATGATTCGGGAAAAATCATCCCGCAGCCGCTGGGCGACTACGCTGGCCTGTCACCTGATACGGCAACGCCGGTTGTGACAGGGGGCCGGGTGTTCGGCGCGCACCTTGGGCTGCATTGCCTTGATGCCCGGCAGCACCTCAAGCGCGTTTGGCAATGGAAGGACGACAACTTCGGCGACCACGCGAGCTTCATCGCCGATGGGGAGCGGGTGCTCGTGATTACTCTCAGCGGCGAACTCCTCTTGCTCGCTGCCGGGGCTGATCACTGCGAAATCATCTCGCGCTTGCGTGTGTTTGAGGACGACGTGGAGATCTATTCGCATCCCGCCGCCGTCGGCAACAAACTCTTCATCCGCGGCGGCTCCATCGTCGCCTGTGTGGATCTCATGGCGAATTGAACCCGGAACTCGGAGGCCGGAAGTTTGCCTCTCCATCGAAAACGAGGTCGTTTAGTGAGGTCTGAACAGTGCCCACCTCCCTTTTCAGGCGGCTTGGCGTGTGTTCGCCATGTAGTAGAGGACGGGGACGGCCATGCGGCTGATGAGGAGGGAGGCGATTTCGCCGGCCATGAGCGAGATGGCGAGGCCCTGGAAGATCGGGTCGAAGAGGATGACCGAGCCACCGACGACGACGGCCATCGCGGTGAGGAGCATCGGGCGGAAGCGGACGGCTCCGGCATCGATCACGGCCTCGGCGAGCGGCATGCCTTCCCGCAGGCGCTGCTCGATGAAATCCACCAGGATGATCGAGTTGCGCACGACGATCCCCGCGCCGGCCATGAACCCGATCATGGACGTGGCGGTAAAGAACGCGCCCAGGAGTCCGTGGGCGGGAAGGATTCCGACCAGCGAGAACGGGATCGCGGCCATGACGATGACCGGCGTGAGGAAAGAGCGGAACCATCCGACCATAAGCGCGTAGATGAGCACGAGGACTGCGGCGAACGCGAGCCCGAGGTCGCGGAAGACCTCGATCGTGATGTGCCACTCGCCGTCCCACTTCATCGAGGGCTGCGCGTCGCTGAACGGAAGCGACGCATTGTAGATTTTTAGTTTTGTGCCATCGCCGCCGAATTCTTTTGTGTCGAGTTTGGCGAGCGCGTTGTTCATCGCGAGGATCGCATAGACCGGGCTCTCGACGGCGCCGGCCACATCGCCGATGACATAGGTCACGGGCATGAGGTTTTTGTGGTAGATGCTTTTGTCGGTGATCGTGTGATCAATGGTCACCAGCTCGCGGAGCGGGATCAGCGGGGCGCCGGAGGCCGAGGTGCCGGGTTCGGGAAGCGCGTTGGCATCGCCCGAGCGGACGCGGAGCCCGAGGAGTTCCTCCGGAGTCGTGCGGAGCGAGCGCGGGAGTTCGAGCACGATGTTGACGTCCTCTTTTTCTTTCGGGAGGTGGAGGAGATCCACCGCCTGGCCGCCGACCGCAAGGCGAAGGGTCTGGGAAATTGTCTCGGCCGTGATCCCGTGGAGCGCCGCCTTTTCTTTATCAACGACGAACCGCGCCTTCGGCTGGTCGGCCTCGATATACCAGTCGGTGTCGACGACCCCGGGAGTGCTCTGGAAAATCCCGATGACCTTTCGGGCGAGGGCGTGCCGCGCAGATTCATCCGGCCCGTAGATCTCGGCGACCAGCGTCTGGAGGACCGGCGGTCCCGGCGGGACCTCGGCCACGGCGACGCGCGCGCCGTATCGGTCGGCGATCGCGGTGAGCGCCGGGCGGACGCGCTTCGCGATCTCGTGGCTCTGGGCCTTGCGCGCATGCTTCGGCAGGAGGTTGACCTGGATGTCCGCCACGTTCGCCCCGCGCCGCATGAAGTAATGCCGGACGAGCCCGTTGAAATTGAACGGCGAGGAGGTGCCGGTGTAGATCTGGTAGTCGGTGACCTCGGGCTCGTTGCGGATCGCCCTCGCCATCTCGCGGGCGACCGACGCCGTGCGCTCGAGCGACGAGCCCTCCGGCATGTTGAGGATGATCTGGAACTCGCTCTTGTTGTCGAACGGCAGCATCTTCACCTTCACCCAGCCGATCCCGACGCCCGCCATCGCAAGCAAAAGAAGACCGCAGATCCCGATCAAAAATTTTGCGCGCGCCGCCGGGCTGTGGATCAGCGGGCCCATGACGCGGCGGTAGAACCTCGTGAAAAAATCCTCCTCATGCTCGAAATGCGAGTGCGCCTTCCCGTCGGACGGCGCGTGCGAGAGGAGGCGCTTTTCGCCGTTCCTCCACCGAAGCACGCGCACCGATGCCCATGGGGTGACGACGAACGCGATCGCCAGCGAGAAGAGCATCGCCGCACCCGCGCCGATCGGGATCGGCCGCATATAAGGGCCCATCAGCCCGCCGACAAATGCCATCGGCAGCACCGCGAAAATCACCGCGAACGTCGCGAGGATCGTCGGGTTGCCGACCTCGTTCACCGCCTCCACAGAAATCACCGACCAGTTTTTTCCACGGTTGTCCGGCAGGTGAAAATGCCGGACGATATTTTCGACCACGACGATCGCGTCGTCCACGAGGATCCCGATGCTGAAGATCAGCGCGAAGAGGGTGATCCGGTTCAGCGTGAAGCCGAGGAGATAAAAAACGAGAAGCGTGAGCGCGAGGGTGGACGGGATCGCGATCGCCACGATCACCGACTCGCGCCACCCGAGCGCGAAGAGGATGAGCAGCGAAACGCCGATCACCGCGATTGCCATGTGGACGAGGAGCTCGTTCGATTTCTCGGCGGCGGTCTCGCCGTAGTTCCGCGTGATCGACACCTCGACATCCGAGGGGATCAGCGTCCCCTTGAGCCCGTCCACCTTGCGAAGGACGGCATCGGCCACCGCGGTCGCGTTCGCGCCCGGGCGCTTCGCCAGGCTGATCGTGACGGCCGGATCTTCGGCCCCGGCCGCGCCGTGAAAGACATATTGCTCGGGCTCCTGCGCGCCGTCCACAATGTCGGCCACCTCGCGCAGATAGACCGGCTTCCCCGCGCTCACGCCGACGACGACCTGGCCGACATCATCCGCCGACTGCAGGAACGCGCCGGTCTCGACCGCGATTTCCTTGTCGTTGCTGGTGAGCCCGCCCGATGCGAACTGCCGGTTCGCCTGCTGGAGCATCGGCACGATGCCCGCCGGGCTGAGGTTTCGTGCGGCAAGGCGGGAGGGGTCCAGCAGGACGCGGAGCTGCCGCCTCGCACCGCCGATGAGGCGTGTCTCCGCCACGAGCGGCACCTGTTTCACCGCATCGGACAACTCAGCCGCCATCCGCCGGAGCGTCAGGTGGTCGTAGTGCCGGCTGTGCAGCGTCAGCGCCAGGATCGGCACGTCGTCAATCGAGCGTGGCTTGATCAGCGGCGTCCCGACCCCGTGCGGGATCCGGTCGAAATTTGAGCGCAGCTTCTCGCTCAGCAGCACCAGGCTCCGGTCAATGTCCGACCCGACAAAAAACCGGACGATGAGCAGGCTCTCGCCCGGCCGCGAGGTCGAATAGATATATTCCACGCCCGGGATCTCCCAGAGGAGTTGCTCCATCGGACGCGTCGCGCGCTCCTCGATCTCCTTCGCGCTGGCCCCCGGCATCGGGACGAGCACGTCAATCATCGGCACCTTGATCTGCGGCTCCTCCTCGCGCGGAAGCATGATCACCGCGAACAGCCCGAGCAGAACCGACGTGATGACCAGAAGCGGCGTCAGCTTCGAATCAATGAACGCCTTCGCGATCCGCCCGGCCAGCCCGTAGGACGCCGTCATTTCCCGGCCTCCACGCGCTGCCCGTCAACCAGCGAGGATACCTTCGTGGTGATGATCTGCTCGCCCGGTGCCAGCCCCGACAAAATCTCGACTTCCTCCCCGATCCGCTTCCCGGTTTTCACCAGCCGCAGCCCGGCCTCCCCTCCCCGCGCCACAAAGACCAACTCCATCTGCCCGCGTTGGACGACGGCCGTTGCAGGGACGCGGATCGAATCAGCTTTCCCGACCGGAACCGCCGCCCGCCCGAACTGCCCGGCGCGCAGCCCGCCTTCCTGCGGCAGGTCGAGCTTAATCAAAAATGTCCGGCTCGAGGCATCCGCCGCCGGCGAAACTTCCACCACATCGCCCAAAAGAATTTTCTGAATCGCGGGAATCGAAACGGAAATTTTCTGTCCGGCCGCGATCCCTCCGATCAGCGCCTCGGGAACATCCGCCTCGAAGCGGAGCGTCCCGCGGTCCTCGATCTCCAGGAGCGGCTTGCCGGGAGCGGCGAGATCTCCCACATCGGTGAGCTTCCGCGCGATGATCCCGTCGAACGGAGCGGTGATCCGCACGTAACCAAGCATCGTTTGCGCCTCGCGCACCGCGGCCTCGGCGACCCGGAATTTTGACTCCGCGGCGTCATACTCCTGGCGGCTGGAGACCTGCTTTTTGATCAGCACCGATGCCCGTTCCAGATCGCGCGCTGCCTGCTCCCGCTGCACGCGCGCCTGCTCAAACCGCGCCTGGATCTCCTGCGCGTCAATCTCCGCCAGCAGATCGCCCGCGTTCACTTTCTGCCCCAGCACCACCGGCATCTTCGCGATCCGCCCGCTGACATTCGCCTCGACCACCGCGCGCGTCTTCGTCCGCACGCTCCCCACCACCTCCTCGACCACCTCGCGCGGAGATGACGTCACCGTCAGCGCGCCCACCCCGACCGGAGGGCCGCCCGCCCGCTCTCGATCCCCTCCGCCGTGCGGCTTGCACGATACCGCCAAACCCGCCGCCAGAACCCCCATCAAACCCATCGCCAGTTTTCTCTTCAGGATGTTTTTTAAAATCACAGGATTGACATTATGACTGTTCGCTCATATAGTCAATATTATAAAGAGAGAAAGTGATGTCGAACCAAACAAATCGCGGAGGGATGGGACCGGAGGCGCTGGAGATGATTGCGGCGCGGTTCCGGGTTTTGAGCGAGGCGAGCCGGCTGCGGCTGATCCTGGCGCTCGAGGATGGGGAAAAAAACGTGACCGGGCTGGTGAAGTCCACGGGTCTGGCGCAGGCGAACGTCTCGCGGCAGCTTCATGCGCTGACGGAAGCGGGGATTCTGGGGCGCAGGAAGCAGGGGCTGAACGTGATTTACCACATCGCCGACAAGACGATCTTCGCCATGTGCGACCACGTGTGCGGCAGCATCCGGCAGCGGATCGCGGGGCAGGCCGGGGTTTTTGCAAATACGAGCAAGACGGCCAGGTAGTGCCCAATCATGACGATCCCCCGGACCGCGTGTTTGATCGGGTGCTTTTGTAGAAGTGGCATCTTGCCGCTTTCCGGAAAGCCCCAAACGGCAAGATGCCGCTTCTACAGTTTGAGATCGTCATGAGCGGGTGCAGCGCAGGGCTGCCACACTCCTGCTTGAGTTCCGCGCGCGGCGGGTGTAGGTTCTCGCTTGATGGCGGACGGCCGTTCTCCGCAGGCTGAAAGGCGTGAGGGGAGAGGAAAGTCCGGACACCGGAAGGCAGCATGCCGCGTAGAACGCGCGGGGGGTCTGGGCGAAAGCCCGGGCCAACGGAAAGTGTCACAGAAAACAGACCGCCGCGCGGCGCAAGCCGGGCGGCAAGGGTGAAAAGGCGGGGTAAGAGCCCACCGCCCCGGACGCAAGCCCGGGGGCACGAAAAACCCCATGCGGTGCAAGACAGAACAGGAGGAACCGGGTTGCCTGCCCGAACCCGCGGCGCAAGCCGCCGGGGAACCTCCGGGTAATAGTCGCAGTCCGCAAGGACTGCCCCGCCCGCAAGGCGCGGGGCAAGACAAATGGCCGTACAGGCCCCGGCGCAAGCCGCGGGCTGGACAGAATCCGGCTTACAGCCATCTCAAAACGGGGGCGCTCCGGCAGCGGGGCGCCCCCGTCCATTTGCTCGCACCTCTCGCGGCCTTCGATTGACACCGGACCGGAAACGCGCTTGTATCCACAGCATGATTCGAATCCCAGTCCTCCTGTGCGTGGCGCTCGCGATCGCCGGCTGTGCCGCTCCCGAAGGCCCCGCCAACAAACTGGAGAAAGCGAACGTCCTGCCGCTCGCGCTCGACGATTCCTTCCAGTTCCGCAAGATCCAGCAGGCGACCGTGGACAACACGAGAGTTCAGCCACCCACGACGAGCGAGGCGGCGGATTTCGAGCGGAGGCGCGCGACTTGGGGAGCGATCGACGGGATGGAAATCACCGCATGCAACGGGAATTACTACAATTTTTTCTGGTGCTCGAAGAACACGGCAGATGTCACCGTGCGCTTGGAATACCGTCAGGCCGGCTTGGCAAACCATGTGATGGCGCAGGAACGGTATTGTCCGGGGACACGCGGATCGCGGAAATCCTCGTTCGCGGTCTCGGGGGATGATTATCTGGAAAACGGGCGTGTGACAGCCTGGCGCGCGCTTTTGATCGTGGACGGCCGCATCGTCGGGTTGCGCCAGTCGTACCTGTGGAAGTAGCCCGCATTTGACATCACCGCCCCCTCGGGGTTAGTGATACTCGGCCAAACTGTGAGTACTCCCTCTTCGATTCTTGTTGGAAACATCGGCCGCACCGTGTGGGTCAAAGTCGATGGGCGCGGCACATTTTTGAACAGCCCCGGGGTCAAAGAGTTCGTGAAGCAGATGATCCGGCGCGGCCACCGGGATTTCGTCGTGGATCTCGAAGGGTGCGAGCTGATGGATTCGACGTTCATGGGGACGCTGGCCGGCGTGGCGCTCCGCCTGCGCGAGATCGGGCAGGGCGGGCTCCGGGCCGTCAACGTCAACGTCCGGAACTCCTCGCTGCTGGAAAGCCTCGGGCTCGACCATCTTTTTTCTGTCGAGGCCGGGCCCGCTCCCGCCGCCCCATCGAACCTCCGCGATGCCGGCCCGGGAGATCAGGCGGACCCCAAGGGCACGGTGCTCGCCGCCCACGAGGCGCTGATCGCGGCCGCCGAGCAGAATGTGGGGAAATTCAAGGACGTCGTCGAATACCTGCGGCAGGAGCTGGCACAAGAAAACCGGACGGACGACTAATCGTTCTTGATCCGGGGGAAGCCGTTCCCGATATTATTCTCTCCTTCGCGGACTCATGTGGACCTATATCTATCTCGCCCTGTTCTCTGGAACGTTCGTGGCCTTGCTGGTCGTTCTGAACGCTTTCACGAAGAAGGTCAGCGAGCTGGAGCGCCAGCGGGCGGAGATCGAGGTCGAGGAGGACCGGGTTTTTGATTTTCTGCACGGGCTCGGCGAGGCGTTTTCCGAGGGGGTGCGGAGCTCGGAGCTCCACCGGTTGATCGTCGAGAGTGCGGTTCGGATCCTGGATGCCCACGGGGGAGCCCTGTATCTGGCGGGAAAAAACGAAGAGCTTCTTGCCCCGGCCTTCATTTCCAAAGGCTGCCCGCCGATGGTGGAGGTGCCACGCCACGTGCTCGACCAGTCGGCCTCCGCTCCCATCGCCCTCGAGAGTTTTTTGCGCCTCCACCCGGTGCGGCGCGGCGACGGCATCATCGGCCAATGCTGGAAAAGCGGCATAGCCTCGGTCCTGGACGGCACGGCCACCTCGATCTGCGGCACGCAGTCCGCCCTGGTCGGCCCGCTGATCTACCGGCGCAAAATCCTCGGCGTCCTCGGCCTCGCCAACGGGCCGGCGAGCACGCCGTTCGGTTCAGCGGATCTCAAGGTTTTCAAGGCGATCACCGAACAGGGGGCGTTCGCCCTGTATAACGAGGTGGTCTATTTTGAGGCGGGAGAAAAAAAGCGTCTCGACCACGATCTGGAAATCGCCAGGGAGATTCAGAGCATCCTCCTGCCGTCGCGCCCGCCCTCAGTGCAAGGCTACGAGCTCAGCGGGTTGAACATCCCGGCGCGCCAGGTCAGCGGCGACTATTTCGATTACATCCGGATGGATCCCTCCCGCCTCGGAGTGGCGATTGCCGATGTCTCGGGCAAAGGGATTCCCGCTTCGCTCATCATGGCGATGTGCCGGAGCGTCATCCGCAGCGAGGCGGTCAACAAAACCTCCGCTTCGGAAGTGCTCCGGCTCGTCAACCGCCAGCTCTACCCGGACATCAAGGAGGACATGTTCATCAGCATGGCCTACCTGATCCTCGACGCCGACGGGGGGCAGGTCACGCTCGCCCGCGCCGGTCACGATGCTCCCCTTCTCTACCGCGCCGCGACCGGGGAAGTGGAAAAGCTCAACCCCAAGGGCATGGCGCTGGGGATTGACAGCGGGGAAGTCTTCAATAGAGTCTGCGCCGATTACAGCTTCGGGCTGGAAAAGGGGGACTGCATCCTGCTCTACACCGACGGCGCCACCGAGGCGCTCAACCCGGACGGGGGGGAATACGGGCTCCCCAGACTGGTTCAAAGCCTCCAGGCGAGCGCGCCACACGGCGCGGCCAGTGTGGTGAAATATGTCGCCGAAGATGTCAAAACCTTCGTCGGAAACTTCCCCCAGCACGACGACATCACGCTGCTCGCCATCGAAAAAACATGAACAAATCCGAACTGAAAAAAGCCGCGCCGGAAAAAAGCCCGGAGGCGACGTCCGCGCCGCCTACACCCCCGCCGGCCGCCGAAGAGGCCGCGCCGGATTACCAGGCCGAGGCGGCGCGTTTCAAAGACCTTGCGATGCGTGCCCAGGCCGACCTCGACAATTACCGCAAGCGCGCGACAAGGGAAAAGGAGGAGGCCATCCGATACGCAAACTCCTCGCTCCTCGGAAAGCTCCTCCCGATCCTCGACAGTTTCGAGCTCGGCCTCGACGCCGCCCGCACCGCTCCCGATGCCGCGTCCATCACGGAGGGGATGGCGCTGGTTCAGAAGCAGCTCCAGGATTTTCTCAAGAGCCACGGGGTCGAACACATCCCGGCAGAGGGCACCGTATTCGATCCCGCCCACCACGAAGGGGTGGCCCAGGAACACAGCGCCGATGTGCCGGAGGGCCATGTGGTCCGCCAGATCCGCAAGGGCTACAAAATGAAAGACCGCCTGCTGCGCGCATCGAGCGTCACCGTGTCCAAGGGTGTCGCCGCATGAGTCGGCAAAAACGCGATTACTACGAGATCCTCGAGGTGGATCGTTCGGCGGCCGAAGACGTGCTCAAGCGCTCCTACCGCAGGCTCGCCGTCAAATACCACCCGGATAAAAACCCGGGCGACCACGAGGCGGAAGGGCAATTCAAAGAGCTCGGCGAAGCGTATGACGTGCTCATGGATCCGCAGAAGCGGGCCGCTTACGACCGCTACGGCCACGCGGCGTTCCAGCACGGCGGCATGGGTGCTGCGGGCGGCTTCCATGATCCCTTCGACCTGTTCCGCGAGGTCTTCGGGGCCGGCGGGGGATCGGGCGGGATTTTTGACCACTTCTTCGGAGGAGGAGGAGGAGGAGAGACCGGGCGCCCGCGCGGATCCGACCTGCGCTACGATATGCAGATCACCCTCGAGGAGGCCGCGTTCGGCGCCGAAAAGGAAATCGAAATCCGGAAGCTCGACGCCTGCGAAACCTGCGGCGGATCCGGGGCGCAAAAAGGCTCGAAGGCCGTCACCTGCCCGACCTGCCGCGGGCGCGGACAGGTCGTCGCCTCGCGCGGATTTTTCCAGGTCGCCCAGACGTGCCCGCAGTGCCACGGGAGCGGACAGATCATCGAAAAACCCTGCCGTTCTTGCCGGGGCGAGGGACGCGCGGAAAAAACCTCCCGCGTAAAAATCAAGATCCCGCCGGGGATTGACAGCGACTCGCGCCTGCGGAGCACCGGCGGGGGCGAGGCCGGCCTGCGCGGAGGTCCGGCGGGCGATCTCTACGTGGTCATCCACGTCAAGGAACACGCCGTCTTCGTGCGCGACGGCATGGATCTCCACTGCGAGCTGCCGCTCCCGTTCACAACCGCCGCCCTCGGCGGAGAGATCCGGGTGCCGACTCTCGATGGCGCGGTCAATCTGAAAATCCCGGCCGGCACCCAGGGCGGTGCGGTTTTCCGCATCCGAAGCCAGGGCATGCCCGCGCTCCAGAGCGTCTCGCGCGGCGACATCCTCACCCGCGTCCAGGTCGAAGTCCCGACCCGGCTCGATCACGACCAGCGCGACGCCCTCGAAAAATTCGCCGGGCTCTGCGGGGCGGACAACAGCCCGATCCACAAAGGATTCTACGAGCGGCTCAAGGATCTCTTCACCTGAACAATGAGTGCCGAACAAGCCGCTGCCAGCCCCCCCCGGAAATCCTTCCGCGTTTACGTGCGCGGGCCGGCCGATCCGCGCGTTCGGGTTCCCATGCGCGAAATCGCGCTTTCGCCGACAAGGGATTTCAGCGGCCGCCTGATAGAAAATCCGCCGGTGCGCGTTTATGACTGTTCCGGCCCGTGGGGCGACCCGGATTTTCAGGGTTCGGTCGAGAAGGGGTTGCCGGCTCTCCGCGCGGAGTGGATCCGCGAGCGCGACGATGTCGCGGAACACGACGACCAAACGATCCACGCCACCGGCGACCTTGGCCCGGAGCCTTCCCCTCTTAGCCGTTCCGCATTCCCCATTTCGCATTTCGCATTTCGGAAGCCTCTCCGGGCTTCCGCAAACCACCCGGTCACCCAGCTCTGGTATGCCAGGCAGGGAATCATCACGCCCGAAATGGAGTTCATCGCGATCCGCGAAAACATGGACCGCGCAAAAGTCGCGGATCTCTCCTCCGACATCGTCCGCAACGATTTGAACAAGCAGCATGCAGCGGCGCTCTATGACCGTCGCACTTCTTCCGACGCTCATAGAGCGCCGCTACAACACGCGCCGCTCGAGCGCAACGACTTCATCCCCTCCGTCATCCGCCGCTTTCCCCAGCGGATCCCGGAGGTCATCACCCCGGAATTTGTCCGCAGTGAAGTCGCCGCTGGACGCGCGATCATCCCGGCGAACATCAACCACCCGGAGCTCGAGCCGATGATCATCGGCCGCAATTTCCTCGTGAAGATCAACGCGAACATCGGCAACAGCGCGGTCGCCTCAAGCATCGAGGAGGAGGTCGAAAAAATGCGGTGGGCGACAAAGTGGGGCGCCGACACGGTCATGGATCTCTCGACGGGAAAAAACATCCACCTGACCCGCGAGTGGATCCTGCGCAACTCGCCGGTCCCGATCGGCACGGTTCCGATCTACCAGGCCTTGGAAAAAGTGAGCGGCCGGGCCGAGGATCTCACATGGGAAATCTTCCGCGACACGTTGATCGAGCAGGCCGGGCAGGGGGTGGATTATTTCACGATCCACGCGGGCGTCCTCCTGCGGTTCATCCCGCTCACCGCCTCGCGCATGACCGGCATCGTCTCGCGCGGCGGCAGCATCATGGCGAAATGGTGCCTCGCCCACCACAAGGAAAACTTTCTTTACACACACTGGGACGACATCTGCGACATCATGGCCGCCTACGATGTCTGCTTCAGCATTGGCGACGGGCTCCGCCCGGGCTCGATCGCGGATGCCAACGACGAGGCGCAGTTCGCCGAGCTCAAGGCCCAGGGCGAACTCACCGAGCGCGCCTGGGCCAAGGGCGTGCAAGTCATGAACGAGGGCCCCGGACATGTGCCGTTGCACATGATCGAGGAAAACATGGCGAAGCAGCTCGAATGGTGCCACGAGGCCCCGTTCTACACGCTCGGGCCGCTCACCACCGACATCGCGCCCGGCTACGACCACATCACCAGCGGCATCGGTGCCGCCATGATCGGATGGTTCGGCTGCGCGATGCTCTGCTACGTCACGCCGAAAGAACACCTCGGCCTCCCGAATAAAAAAGACGTCAAGGACGGCGTCATCGCCTACAAAATCGCCGCCCACGCCGCCGACCTCGCCAAGGGCCATCCAGGCGCCCAATACCGCGACAACGCGCTCAGCAAGGCCCGCTTCGAATTCCGCTGGGAGGACCAGTTCCACCTCGGCCTCGACCCCGAAACCGCCCGCGAATTCCACGATGAGACGCTGCCTCAGGAAGGTGCGAAGACCGCCCACTTCTGCTCGATGTGCGGCCCGCATTTCTGCAGTATGAAAATCACCGAGGACGTCCGAAAATATGCCGCCGAGCAGGGCATCGCGGAAGAAGAGGCGCTGAAAGCCGGAATGGCGGAGAAATCGAAAGAGTTTGTCGAGAAGGGGGCGGAGGTTTACGCGAAGGCCTAGTGCTGCCATCTCAGATACGGAGTTCTCGGATCCCTTGGATCGGAAGAAAATGACGGTTAATTTCGAGCGATGACAGCCGAGCCTTCTTGGTGTAGGCTTCACTCAAGAGTTAAACCAAAAGAAAGACATCCTGATGAACCACACGAAAGCCTATTCGGCCTCCAGCGCGACTTTGCCGCTGGCCTCCAGCAAGATCAACCGCCGGAATCCAACCGAGCGCGACGTGGAGATCGAAATTCTCTTCTGCGGCGTCTGCCATTCCGATGTCCACCAAGTCCGCAACGAGTGGAGCGGCGTCATGCCCACGGTCTATCCGATTGTCCCCGGCCATGAGATTGTCGGACGTGTCACCAAGGTCGGCGCCGCTGTCACCAAATATCAGGCGGGCGACCTCGCCGCCGTGGGCTGCATGGTGGACTCGGACGGCACGTGCCCGCAGTGCAACGCTGGCCAGGAGCAGTTTTGCCCGAACATGACCCTCACCTTCAACTCGCCGGACAAGCACAAGGCCGGCCCTGTCACCTACGGCGGCTACTCCGAAAGCATCGTTGTGGACGAACGGTTCGTCCTGCGTGTCCCGTCCAATCTCGATCTCGCCGGGGCCGCGCCGCTCCTCTGTGCGGGGATCACGACCTATTCGCCGATGCGCCACTGGGGCGTCACCAAAGGCAAGAAAGTGGGAGTGGTCGGTCTTGGCGGGCTGGGCCATATGGGCGTGAAGTTCGCCCATGCGTTCGGTGCCCACGTCGTGGTTTTCACCACTTCACCGAACAAGAAGGAGGATGCGTTGCGCCTCGGCGCCGACGAAGTCGTTGTTTCCCGCGATGCGAATGCGATGCAAACCCACTCCGGGAGTTTTGACTTGATCCTCGACGCCGTTTCCGCCCATCACGACATCAACGCCTACCTCAATCTGCTCCGTCCCGACGGCACGGTCACCCTCGTCGGTGCGCCGGAAAAACATCTGGAGGTTTCGGCATTCAGCCTGTTGATGGGGCGACGCAATCTCTCGGGATCGCTCATCGGAGGAATCGCCGAGACCCAGGAGATGCTCGACTTCTGCGGCCAGCACAACATCACGGCCGATGTCGAAGTGATCCCGATTCAGAAGGTCAACGAAGCCTACGAACGGTTGCTCAAAGCCGATGTGAAGTATCGTTTCTCGATTGATATGGCTTCCCTCAAATCCGAGTGACCGGCTTGAAACCCAACGAAAAAAAACAACGTCCGCCCAAGTCATCCTGGCTTTCCCGGTCGATCGCGCGACTGCTCGGCAAGCCTGTGAGTTCTTCGCATAAACCCGCCCGTTCGCAGGGCAGGCCGGTCGCGCCAACAAAAGCAGAGACCGCTCTTCTGCGGCCTTTCGCCGGTCTTCCACCGGATCGCATCCATGTTCCCAAAACGAAAGCTGAGTGCGAGGCGGCAGCCGACGAAATCCTTGCCGCAGGGGTCGCCGGGTTTGACACCGAGGCCAAGCCGATCTTCCGGGTCGGCGAGAAAAGCGGCGGGCCGCATGTCGTCCAGTTTGCCCTCACGGACAAAGCGTTCATCTTCCAGCTTCATCGGCCGGACTCCCTGAAAGTGGTCGCCGGCCTCATCGCATCCGAACACGTGCTGAAAGTGGGCTTCGGGCTGAAGAACGATCACGGGCAAATCCGCAACCGGCTGGGTGTCAAACCCGGCTCCATTCTCGACCTGGATCACATTTTTCGTAAAAGGGGCTACAAAGGGCAGATCGGCGTGCGCGCAGCCATGGGAGCCGTTCTCAACCTAAGCTTTCCCAAATCCAAATCCATCACCACCAGCAATTGGGCGGCCGCCGAACTCACGCCCCGGCAACTTGGCTACGCCGCAAACGACGCCTTCGCCGCTCTGAAAATCATGGAAGCGCTGGATCTCAAACCGGGAGAGATCCCACATATACGCCAGCGTTGAAGTTGCAGCGACGGTCTGCGCCCGTCACATTTTCCCCCGAATTTTTGTGACGCTCACAGAGCGCCGCTACACGGCGGCCTTTTTTACGAAGCACGCCTTGAGCCCGACGGCGATTCCGTCCACCTTGCAATCAATCTCATGGTCGCCATCCACGAGGCGGATGGGTTTCGATTTTGTTCCGCCTTTGAGCACCTGCGAGCCCTTCAACGGCAGATCCTTGATCAGGATGATGCAATCGCCGTCGGCGAGCACGTTCCCGTGGGCGTCTTTGACGACGCGGGCTTTGTCCGGTTCCGGGCCGCGCTCCCACTCATGTCCGCAGGTCATGCACTCCCATTTATCGGGATGCTCCAGAACATCGGTCATCTCACACATCGGGCAGGCGGGTTTGCTCATAAGGTTGGAGAATATCCCCACCGCACCGTGGGCTCAAGCGCGGAACTCGCGCGTCATAGAAAGATGTAGCGGCGGCCTGTGACCGTCGCATTTTTCGTCTTCCTGAATTCTTGCGACGCTCACAGAGCGCCGCGACACAGAGCACCGCTTTTACCTCAGCGTCAGCCACAGCGTCTGCGCGCCTTCGCCGGGCGGGAAATCCGGCAGCGGGGGTTCGCGGGAGATGTCGCCGCCGAGCCTCGCGGTCTTCAACGCAAAGCGGGCCATTCGCTCCAGAGCGGGGAGATCGAGCTTGGTGCAGTTGGTGGAAATCAAGAGCGAGGCCTTGGGAGCCGCCAGTTCCAGCGCGGCGCGCAGCAGATCCTCGATCTGCTCTTCCACCTGCCAGCGGCGGCCACGATTGCCGAGTGAAAATGTCGGCGGATCGAGAATGATGAGATCGAACTTTTCTCCACGCCGCTCCAGGCGCGGCAGGACGTCGAGCACGTCGTCGGCCAGGAACCGGTGACCGTCGATCGGCAGATTGTTCAGCTCGAAATTCCTCCGCCCGCGGTCGAGCGATTTTTTGGAAAGATCGATGCTCAGCGTCTGCGCGCCGGCCAGCGCGGCCACGACAGAAAACGAGCAGGTGTAGGCGAACGTGTTGAGCATCCGCCCGGGCGCGAGGTTTTGCACATGAGCCCGATTAGCCCGCTGGTCGATGAAGAGTCCGGCCGAATACCCGGCCCCGAAGTCGATCCCGTAGCGGACGCCGCGCTCGGTCACCACGGAGTGAAGCGAAGCCGCCGGATCGCCGGCCATGAGCACCGGAGCGACACGCTCCGCATTCTGCCGGGGCAGGAACCGCGAGAAAATCCGATCGCTCTGGAACCCGGCGCGCGGCTCCCATTCGCGAAGCCCCGCAAGCGCCTCGTCGCGCGCGGCATCGGCTTTGAACGAAATCAAAACATCGCGACCGAGCCGTTCCACCCAGGCATTCTTCGACGTGAACAGGCGGTGGGCCGATGTTTCCTCGGCCTCGAATGCCGCGAAGAGCCCTGGAGAAATCCAGCAACCCATCAATTCCGACGGCCGCATTTGGTTTGGTTTAGCCATGGCCCATCACTTCGGAACTTTTCCAGAATTCATTCAATCCCATTTTTCGATCAGCGGCGAGTTCCTCCGCCCAATCGGCGAGCAGGGCCGAACGGGACGGAGACCGCGCGGCGAGCAGACGGCATTTTTCGACTCCCCTTGCGATTTCTGAGGACGTGAAAAGAAAGCTCAATTTGCGGGAGGCATCGCGGGGCCGGCCTTCGAGCCCGGCACCGAGCCGTTCGACTCGCGCGGCATTGTCGTGCTGGTCGTGGGCAAGGGGAATCACGAGCTGCGGAATTCCCGCCGCGAAGGCTTTCGACGTCGTGCCGATCCCGCCGTGGTGCACGACCGCGCGGCACCGGGGGAAGACGTCCTCGAACGCGACATGCGGATAAAAAAACATTCCGTCCGGCAGGGAGAAACCCGGCGGCACTTTTCCGACCAGCAATGCACGCCCGCCGATCTGTCGGGTGACTTCGCGGGCCAGACGATGGAATTTTGCGAGATGGACATTCGCCGAGCCGTGCGTCCACAAAACCGGAGGCGCCCCGGAGCCGAGCCACGCGAGGAGATCCTGCGGAAGCGGGCCTTTCCCACCCAGAGGAAAATCGAACTGCCGGAGCCCCTTCGGCCAGTCTGGCTGCGGCGGCGCGAACCATTCGGGCGCGAGGAGCGCGAGCCCGTCGGCACGCATCAGCGCATCGCGGTAAAAATCGCGGAGCCGGGAGAGGCCGAGGCCTGCTCGAAACCGGTTCAGCGGCGGCAGGAGGGTTCGATTGAGAATCGCATCCACGCAAAAAAATACCGCGTCCAGAAAAACTGCCGGGGCGCGGGACAAGCCGGCGCCGCCCGGAAACGCCGGAAGATCGCAATGGCTCCGCAGGCACATCGGTTGCAGGTGGAGCATGAGGCGCGGGATCCCGCGGGCCTCGGCCAGCGCGGCCGCCGCAAGGCCGAATGACGAAGTCACGACAAGATCAAAATCCCCGCCCGAGGATTCAAATGCCTTTTGGTAGGCGGGCAGCGACCCGCTCATCGCCCGCGCCACCAGCCAGGTTCCGATGCCGGGCTTCCAAATCGCCGGATTGTTTGCCGTCCGCAAAAAATCCGCCTCGGTTCCCATCGGATGCCATGCGAACCCATGCCGGTCCGCGAGGTGCCCGTAGTGCGGGGTGAGAAGAAATTCCACCCGGTGCCCGCGCGCCGTCAGCAGCCCTGCCAGCCAGAGCAGCGGGTTGACGTCACCCTCACTTCCGAACGGCGCGAAGAGAATTCGCATCACAGCCGCTGCAGCGCGGGCAGCGAGTATTTGCGCATCAGCACGTCGCGGTTCGCCTCGATCGCGGCCGCATCAAGGAAAATCAGGCCGGGATCCTCGTCGAGCTCGATCTTTTGAAACCCGTCCACAGGAGATTTTGCGGCGGTCACCACATCATCCAGGCAGCGGATTTCTTTGCCGTTCACTCTCGCGACGACCAAATTGTCGAGTTCGTCGTAGCCGAGCGTGTCGGGAGTCGGGAGGATCTGCGAAATGAAAACAATTTTCCCGCGGTCCTTCGGCAGTTCGTTTTGGAAGGCATCGAGGAAGACAAGCCGCTGGGGCGCGTTCTTCATCCACTCTCCTCCCCATTCCTGCAGATACGGGCGCGACAGCTCCATGAAGACGACTCCGCCCAGGATGACATAGCGCGGCGCACGGTCCACCACATACGACTCGCTGATAATCTTCGACCGGTCGCGGGCCTCGAGCTTCACCGGGATCTCCAGAATGTTGCCTTCGCGGAAAACCCGGAATGGCACGGTGTCGCCCGGATGGAAGATCGTATTCGAGAGGTGGCTGAATGCGATCCTCCCCCAGCCGGGATCCTCGTAGTTGCCATCCTGATCCACCGCATGCCCGTCCACCGCGAGGATGACGTCGGCTTTTTTGAGCCCGGCCTTTTCGGCGGCCCCGCCCTTCATGACCTCTGTGACATAGACCCCTCCGGCCTCATTCAAGCCGATGTAGCGCCGGAGCTGCGGGTCGCGCGTGCTCGCGAACGCAAGCCCGGCCCGCGCGAACCCGCCGTAGGATGGCTTCGCGGCCTCCTTCAAAAAGTGCGCGATGACCGGCGTGGAAATGATGTCGGCGGTCTGGCTGCGGGCATCATACCTCATCAGGAGCCCGAGCAGCTTCCCGTCGCGCACAGCCGGCAGGGTGAAGCTGCCGTCGCGCTGCTGCATGGGCGCGCTGAGCCGGAAAAGCAGAAGCCCCATGTTGTCGAGTGGATATCCCCCGACGGAAATCGAGGTGACCGTTCCCAGGGTCTGGGCGATTTCGCCGTTGGGCTCGAGCTGGAGGATCGTCGCCCGATCCCCCACGCGGGCCCCGCTGTCGAGCGCGAACGGCTTCATCCCTTCGAGAAATGCCGGATCCGCAGGTTTCAAAATGGCCAGGTTGCACTCGTAGTCCACGCGCTCGACCTCGGCCGACGACTTCTCTGCGGTGGCCGCTTTTTCCAGCTCGATGAACGTGTGGTTCGCGACGAGTTCGGCCGTCACGAGGAGCCTCCCGCCCTCGAGCAGCGTTCCGAGCCCGCGCTTCGTGACCGGAGGCTTTTTCGCCCACGGCCGCACGAAGTCATAGACCTGGCTGGTCGCATTCACCCGCACGACGGAAAGGATTTTCGACGCGGGATCCGGTTTGTTTTTCGGCTGGGGAATGACTCCCGCAGCAGCCGGCAGGCAAAGCGCGAGAAAGAGGGGCAGGATGCGAACGATCATAGGTTCTGCTCCTTGGTCACCCCGTATCGCGAGAGGATCCTCTGGCGGGCGTCCTCGACCGCTTTGCGCTCGAGGACAATCGGACGCCCGCTCCCCGCCATCTTGATCACATAATACTCCGCAGGCTTGGCGAATTCCTCGGCCGCATCCGCCAGCTTCAGGATCTTCCGCCCGTTGATCTCATCAAGGATCCCGTTGCGGAAATCCGCCGCGTAGGCATTGACCGGGTCGGCAAGTATCCCGCTCAGGACAATGATTTCCGGGTGCTCCCTGTAGATTTTGTCCTCGATAAAAAAGTCGAACATATAGCGCAGCCGGAGGTCGTCCGGCTGGTATTCCGTCATCCAGTTCTGATCCACCGGCTGGAAAAGCAGCCCCGCGAAGAGGATGAAACGCGGGTCTTCGTCGTAAGCGTTGCCGTGCAGCGTGAACGGCCACGGGCCATTCAAAGGGATCTGGAGCTGGAGCGGCTTGCTGTCGCGCAGGACGTCGAGCGTCACCGTGTCGCCTTTGAATTTTCGCTCGACCACCTCCGCGAGCTGGACAGAATCCTTGTCCATCGGGATGGTCGCATCGCTCGAGATCGGCAGCCCGTCAATCGCCATAAGCACGTCGCCCGGCTTCACGATGCCCTCGGAAGAACCTCCCTCGTAAACGCTCCCGACCAGCACCCCGCGGTCGTTGTCCTTCAGCCCCAGCGCCCGCCGCGCGGCCGGATTGAAGAGGGCTTTGTAGCTCAGCGCCAGATCCACATACCGGTCGTAGTGCCCGTCCCCGATATCCTTCAAAAACCGTTTCGCGACCGGCGTCGGGATCATGTAGCCGACATTCTGCGCCACGTCCCCGCTGTATCCTTGGAAGGCGACGCCCACGACTTTGCCGCCCTGGAGCACCGGGCCGCCGCTGTTGCCGGGGTTGATCGCTGCGTCAATCTGGATCGTCAGATGCGAGTCCATCCCGGAATGCGAATACGTCTGGAAGTCGATCCGCGAGACGATCCCCTGCGTGACCGACAGGCGGGATCCGCCGATCGGATACCCGTAAACCGAGACCGTGGACTCGATCTCCGGGATGCCGCCGAACTCCAGCGCGTCCGTGCCTTTGAAAAATCCCGGCTCCTCGACGGTCAGCACCGCCAGATCGCAGTCGTGCGCGACGTACAAAACCTTCGCGGGATATGGCCGCGGGTCGCCCTCCTTCGAGACCGTCAGAAACTTCGCGTTGCTCACCACATGGGCGTTCGTCATGATCCGGTTTCCGGAGATCACAAACCCGGCTCCGACCCCGCCCGAGACCTCCCCGGGATTCCACGGTGCCTTGTAGGTCGGCTCCTGAAAGGTCGCCTCAATCCTCACAAGGCTCTTCGCCACAGGCGCGCCCTCCGCAATCCCCGCGGCGATCACGGCAAAAATCAAAAGTCGAAACATCCGGTTCAACGTAAGCAGGACGGCCGGTTTGACAACCCGGATTTTTCAGGCCGTCTTCACCGGGCTCCCTGCGGGCGAGAGCGCGCGAAGCTTTTCGACGGCCGCCGGGACAAGCTCGCACGCGCGCTGGATGTCGGACGCCGAATTGAAGCGCCCGAACGAAAACCTCAGGCTCGCCCGGGCGCGCTCGTTCGAAAGCCCCATCGCCTTCAACACGTGCGAGGGATGCACCGATCCGCTCGTGCAGGCGGATCCCGCCGAACAGCAAAGACCGTCCGCATCGAGCAGAAGCAACGCCCCCTCGCTCTCGATCCCCTCAAAAAAAATATTTGTGGTATTCGGGAGCCTGCGCTTCCGGTCGCCGTTCACCGCGGTCCCGGGAACGTCCGCGAGCATGTGCTCTTCAAATGCGTCGCGCCATTCCATCACCTGCCGGCTCCCGAGGTGTTCGGACGCCATCTCGGCGGCTTTTCCAAACCCCGCGATCGAGGCCACGTTCTGCGTCCCGCCCCGCCGCCCGCTCTCCTGGCTCCCGCGCAGGAGCGGCGTGAACCGGATCCGCCGGTTCACATAAAGCGCCCCGACCCCCTTGGGCGCATGAACCTTGTGCCCGGACATCGAGAGAAAATGGATCCCCGCATCGCCGAGCGAAAGCGGAAGCTTCCCGTACGCCTGCACCGCATCCACATGCAATAGAATTTTTTTCTTCTCCACGATGGCTGCAATTTCATGGATCGGGAAAAGCACGCCGGTCTCGTTGTTCGCCCAGAGCAGCGTCACCAGCGCCGTGTCCGGACGGATCGCCGCCGCAAGTCGATCCAAATCGAGCTGGCCGGACGCATCCACCGGCAGCCAGGTGATCTCGTATCCCCGCTGCGCCAGATGCTCGCAAAGCTTGATCGTCGCCGAGTGCTCGACCGTCGTCGTCACGATGTGCCGCTTGTCCGGATCCAGCGCCAGAGCCGCCTGCACGGCCGTGTTGAGAGATTCCGTCCCGCAGCTCGTGAAAATCATCTCCTCCTCGCGGCATCCTGCCAGCGCGGCCACCTGCCCGCGCGCAACCTCCAGCGCCGCCGCCGCCGCGCGCCCGAGCCCATACGCGCTCGACGGATTTCCATACCCCTGTTCCCCCAGCCACGGCAGCATCGCTTCCAATACTTCCGGCGCGACCCGCGTGGTGGCGTTGTTGTCCAAATAAATACTCATGTCTCCCTGCTACCTTGTCCCCCGCATCCTTGCAACCATGGACGCGCCGCGACTCCAGTGGACATGCTCCGACTGGTGCAATCGCAGAGCTCTTCCAAGGGAGCATGGGCACCCCCGCCCGTGTGCGACACGGATTTCTCTACGAGGCTCCGTCTCTCAACGCGCGGGGCACCCGCCCCCCTGTGTTTTGCTCTTTTTCGATAATGCACCCAGCCAGTGATTTTTTTTGCGATTTTTGTCTTGCGCCCCTGTGCCGGCTTATTAGTCTCTCACCTCCCGCATGGCGTCGGGGCATTCCGAATCTGCACCCTGTGTGATTTTCATTGCCTCATGGAATCCGGCGGCCCGACAAAAAGAATTACCCAATGCCCACAATCAACCAACTGGTCCGCAAAGGACGCCGCAAGATCACGGTCAA
>JBAXXD010000054.1:0-26497 GCA_037128135.1 Verrucomicrobiia bacterium | reverse complement strand
GGTAGGCGTAAAACGCAAAAAAGGATCCGAACGAGATCTGGCCTTGGATTGCCAGAACTCCGCCGACCAAGAGGAAAATGTCCCCTCCGAGGCTGCTGAGCATCACGAGGAGGAGGTTGATCGTATTGAATCGCGTCCAGTGATGCAGGCCCTCGAATCGAAGAGCTTCGGCCTTCGCCATGAAGCGGTTTAAGAAAAATGACTCCGCGCAGAACGTGCGGATCACCCGCAAGGCGGCGAAGGTTTCGGTAGTGGAGACATTCAAATCGGCCACGCGGTCGGACTCCTCGAGGCTGAAGACCTGCAGCTTCCGGTAGGACCACACCGTGAGCGCCGCAGTCAGCGGCATGGTCCCCAGCAGGATGAGCGTCAGCCACACATTCAGGAACAACATGAAGGAGACGACGATCACGACGAGGAAGATGCTCGTAAGAAAGTTCCGGAGAACCGTGGAGATCGACGTATCCATTTGGTTGACATCAAATCCCAAGCGGGAGGCGATCCGGCTGGACTCCAGTTTCTCCAGCGACTTCTGCTGTCCGCCCATGAGCGTGAGTGCCGCGTCCAGGCGGGTTTCGTAGAGCGAGTTTCGGGTGATTTGCAGGATGTAGTGGCTCTGCCACCCACCGAGCAGGCTGCTGAGAAGCTTCAGCAGAACGCCCAGAAGGACGATGGCTGCGATCATCCAGACCGTGTGGGAAACGCCCAGCCAGGTCGTCACATCTCCCGTCGTGCTTCCCCGGAAAATGAGGTCGTCAATAATGATCTTTGCCAGGTAGGGCACCGGGGCGCCAACAAGGCTGGAGAGGAAGGCCAGGATGGTGATCGACCAAAGCAGTCGCGGGTAGCGCTGGATGAGATCAAAAAGAATCCGGACACCCGAGCGTGCCGGTGTGTTTGGGGTATTTTTCAAAAGAGATCTTTGAAGTTAAGCGTCCGTCCAGAATAGCGCGCAGGGAATCCCGCTTGGTTATTGTGGGACCTAAGGTTTTAGCGCGAAAACCGAGACTTCTCCGATGATGCCCTTGAAGTCATAATCTTGCCCGCTGGCTCGGCCGATCCTAAACACCCCTTCGAAGGGAGTGAGTGACGGCGTCTCTTTTTCCGCTTCCACCTCACCGTTGACGAGCAGCGTCACGGCCTTGCCATCGAAACGGACTTCGACCGTGTAGGCGGTGCCGAGAGCCAATGTCGTCTTTCCGCCCAGCCCGGAGTTCTGGTCATCGGAACTGATTTCGATGCCGATCTTGAGCTGCTGGGTGATCACCATCCGGAAGCCGCTGTGCATATAGACGCCCGCTTCAAAAAGCCCCGCATAGGCGCCCGTCTGCCTTTCCAGCGGGACGACGACCATGCGCACGGCGAACGGCCGTTGGGGGTCGCAAAATGCCCCCAGATCGGGGATCTCTGTGCTTTTTCCTTTCAGGGCTTCTTTATTCTCGAAGCGTAGCCCCTTGACTCCCGATTCTTCGCCGGGAACTGGGACGGCCTGGATGTCCTCCAGGGTCAGAGCTCCGGCATTAGGGACGCTGTTCTCGACCTCACTGCCATTGAAACTCGACATCTTCCACTGGCTGACGATCTTGCCCTCCGGCTCGGCACGGAGCCCGGTGGCGGCGAGCATCATGAAACACAGCCCCGCGCAAACAGCGCTGATGTGGGATTTTTTGTTGGACGTATTCATATGGGAAATGGTGGCAAGCCACCAGTCAAAGATACTTTTATCTGAATGGATGCAAGCTCAGAAATCCAGAAAATTGCTTTTGGGTTGAAGGCCGTTGAAAAAGCCAGCGGACGGATCGGCGAGCGGGGGAAATGGGGTCGGCAACCGTCGGGAGCTTGCTCATTAGGAATCGGTTACGTTAGATTTTTTGCGCTGCCCTGATTAAATCCGAAAACGGCGGAAGAGGCCGGCAAATCACGCGAATCCCCGCGAATGGGAAGAACTTCCAGCAGGAGAAGACAGGCTGTTTTTTCGTCGGGATCGAGACCGCATTTTCATAGAGATGTTTTCCCGGGCTAAGGTTTGAGTGCGAAAACCGAGACTTCTCCGATGATGCCATTGAAGTCGTAATCTTGCCCGCTGGCTCGGCCGATCCTAAACAACCCTTCGTAGGGAGTGAGGGAAGGCACCTCTTTTTCCGCTTCCACCTCACCATTGACAAGCAGCGTGACGGTCATGCCCGCGAAACGGACTTCGACCGTGTAGGCGGTGCCGAGAGCCAATATCGTCTTTCCGCACAACGCGTAGTTCTCGTCATCGGAGCTAATGTTAATGCCGATCTTGAACTGCTGGTTGATGAACATCCGGAAGCCTTTCTGCCCGATGCCACCCGCTTGAAAAAGCCCCGCATAGGCACCCGACTGCCTTTCGATCGGAACGACGACCATGCGCACGGCGAACGGCCGTTGGGGATCGCAAAATGCCCCCAGATCGGGGATCTCGATGCTTTTTCCGTTTAGGGCTTCTTTCTCGAAGCGCAGCCCCTTGACCTCCGCTTCTTCGGCGGGAACAGGGACGCCTTTGGTGTCCTCCAGGGTCAGAGCCCCTGCTTCAGGGACGCCGTTCTTGACCTCGCTGCCATCGAAATTCGACATCTTCCACTGGCTGACGAGCTTGCCCTCCGGCTCCGCACGGAGCCCGGTGGCGGCGAGCGTCATGAAACACAGCCCCGCGCAAACGGAGCCGATGTGGAATTTTCTGTTGGACGTATTCATAGTTTGTTCATGAGGATGGTGGATATACAGAAACTTTACGGATTGACAAGGCGCGGCGTGGCTAAGGCATCGGGGGAGATCCTGCCTCCGGCATCTGCTGCCATTTCCGGTTCCCGTGCTTGGTCATGGCGGACACGTCAGGCAAGGCCCGCGTCCACGGGCTGGATCAGCCGCTCGAGGAATTCGCGCGCCACGGGGTTCGCGAGGCGCGACTTGAGTTCCAGGCAGCAGAGAATGATCGAGCCCTCGCCAAGGTCGTATTCGCGCACCGCGTCCGCAGGCACGAACGGCCGCCCCCATTCGAGCTGACCGCTTGAAAGGACCGGACGTCCGCCCGCGCCCACGATGAGGTTGTTGAGGAGCGGTGTGATGCGGCCCGCCCCGCCGTCATACCAAAGCCGGAAATCGTCCGGCTGGAACGATTCCACGAGCGGGTGGCCGGTATCGCGGGAAACGAAGTGCCTCGGGCCCATCCCGCAGGCTTCGATGACCGCGCTGCGCTCGCCATCGATCTCGAAGGTTCCGGGCGGCGGATCCAGCACGACCACGCGCGCTCCCTCATGAGCTTTTCGCAGGAGCGCGGGCCAGATTTCCCTGAGCCAGACGGCTCCACTGCAAACGACCGTTTGGGCCGGTTCAAGATCTTCCAGCTCCACGCTGATCAGGTTGTGCGGCAGCCAATCGGGAGAAAATCCGGCAAGCACGCGGACCGACCCGCGCTCCGCAGTGGCCATCGGGAACACCTCGATGGATGCGGTGGCTTCGTGGAGAATGTTTCCCGCCGCATCGCTCACGAGGGCGCGAAGCGCGAAACGCGTCCGCACGGAAATGGGCGGGGCATGAAAGGGAACGACGCCCACGCCAAGGGCATCGGCATTGGGGATCCCCGGCAGCACGTGGCATCCTCCGGAAACGACGCGTTCGCCCTGGAGGATCTGATACCGGATCTGCGCGCCGTCAAGTTGTCGACCGCTGTCGTTGGCGACCCAGATTTCCGCGGGCACCGTCTCCCCGGAAAAGCAGGTGAGCCGGTCTGTGCGCCACGAAATGTGAACCGGCGACAGGGCATCCCGGTAGGCAAACCAAGCGGGCTTGGCCCGGCGCTCGCAGTCCATGATGGTTTTCATCCAGCCCGAGGGCCATGCGTCGATGAACAGGTGGATGGCAAACGAGACCATGCGCTTCTCGCGACGGAAGGCGTCGGTCATCCACCGCACGGCAAACGCCTGGTGCGATTGGCTGGCCTGCACCCAGCCCTCGAGCGTCTTCGGGCGCTCGTAGAAAAAGCAGGAATGCGAGCCGGTCTGCGCATCAACAATCCGCGCCGGGGTCCAATCGTCCTCTCCCGCTTTCGGCAGCCAGCCGGCGGGATACCGGCGGCGCATGAGGTCCGCGAAATCAAGCCCCTCCGCACCGAACTCCCCACATGCGAAATTCCATCCCGGCTTGACCGGCATCCAATGTCCGGCATGGAGCGCGCCCGCGTCGATGCCATGCCCGACATACCAGAGCGTGTAGCAATGGTTGTCCGGCAGCCCGGGAGCGGGAGGATCGTAGTCGCCGTCCACCGGTTTGATCACGCGGTCGGGGTTGATCGAGAGAACGATCTGGTCGGCTGCGGTAAAAAACCGTTCCAGTTCGTCGCGCGTGAGGTGGCGGGTGATCGCGATATTCCATTCCGCGGGGAACGGTTCATTGATATAGCTCACGACGATGTTGCAGGCGTGCGGGCAGAGCATCCGTTCCATGTCCCCGGCCTGCCGCACCCCTTCGGCAAATTGTTTCCGCCGCAGCACTCCGAAGAGCGGCAGGTCACTCTGGGTCATCATCCCCAGGCGGTCGCACATGTCATAGACCGCATCCTGGACCGGGCGCTGGGTGAGGCGCAGGAAATTCATGTTGCACATTTTGGCGAGGAGCATGTCGTCACGGAGCTGGTCGAAATCCCCGCGCATCACGTCCTGCTGCTCGAACCCCATTGTGTTGGCACCCATCAGGCGCAGCTCCCGGCCGTTGAGGAGGAAGCGGCCTCGCGGCTCGGAGCTGGCGTCCAGCTCGAACGTCCGCACGCCGAAGACCCGGCTGCGTGCATCCAGAACCGTCCCGCCGTCCCGCAAGGTCACCTGCAAGGAATACAGCCACGGCGACTCCGGCTCCCAGAGGCGCACCGCCGGGATTTGCGCGAGAATGCGGTAAAGGTTCGGCCCCCGGCCCACGGGATCTCTCCCGGCATTTGGCCCCCGTTTCTCCGGCACACTCAAAGGCAGGAGAGCGGGCTCCAACGCCGTTGCTTCAAAGTTCTCGCCGTAGATGGCATACTCGACGCTCACCGGCCGGTTCTGGAATTCCCGTCCCGAGATCTCCAGAAAAATCTCGATGTTTCCCTGCTGATCCAGCGTGCGCACCCAGGCGTGGCTCACCCAAGAATGGGCGCGGGCTTCGAGATGCACCTCGCCGAAAACTCCCATCCCCGGCGGGCAATGATGCCAGCCCCGCACCGGATCATCCCAGCCCAGGCCCGTGGCCGCGTAGAGCTTGTCGCCCTGCACCATCGTTCCATCGGCCAATTTCACGCCGCCGCAGATGGCGTCGTTGTGGAGTTCGACGACGATCGTGTTCACGGCATCCGGGATCAAAAACGCGCCGACAGAAAACTCGAACGGCGCGAAAAACCCTTCGTGCTCGCCCAGGCACCGGCCATTGCAGTAAACCCGCGCCACATAATCCGCCGCCTCAAAACAGAGCGTCCACTCGAGACCACCTTCCAGAATCGGCACCTCGATCTCCGTGCGGTAATACGCCACCGCCCGGCCGACCGGCCCACCATAATGCGGGATCGTCACATCCTCCCAGCTTCCGGCCCCGGCCAGCACCGAACCGAAATCCCGGCGATCTTCCTCCGTCTCCATCCGCCACTGCCAACGAACAAGCGTCTGCCTCTTGCGCGCGAAATTCAATGCCGGCGCGAGCCGCCGCAAAAAGGGAGCATGGGCTTCGCGCTGACCCTCCAGCTCACGCTCCAATGCCTCCTGCGTCCCGAGCCTCGCGATCTCCGGCCATTCCGTCCCGGCCGCGCCCAGCGGAAGAACATTCCCGGGCCTCTCCAATGGTGCCGGTGCCAACAATTGTTGCCGGTTCGTAGCCTTCCCGGCCGCAATCTCTGCAAAGTGATCTTTTTTCATTTTTCAAAAAAAAATTATTCAGCGATGAATATTCTGTCAAAACAAATCATCGGCAAACAAATCATCGGCAAGCTGAAGCGGTTATTCATGTGCCGCCGCGAAAAGTGCACGGATATTTTTCGGCGCGATGTCCGGCAGAATGGCCTCGTGGCTCGGGGAGATCACAAGGCCGGTCGGGAAGATCTTCCGGAGTTCGCGCACACAGGTTTTGACCTCATCCGGGGTGCCGTTGACCAGGAGGTTCTGGGCATCCACCCCGCCGCAGAACGAGACGGAATTCCCGAAATCCCTGGCGAGGCCGGGGGCGTCCATGCCGGCGGCCAGCGCTTGGATCGGATGGATCGCATCCACGCCGATTTCGATGAGGTCGGGAATCAGATCCCGGATTGCCCCGCACGAGTGGTGTATGACTTTCAGCCCGTAGGATTTCGCCTGAGCGATGAGCGCCTTCGTGCCAGGAAGTACGAATTCGCGGATCAGCTCTCGCGAGAGCATGAGCGAGGTCTGGCTTCCAAAGTCGTTCCCGATGAGCACGGCATCGAGCTTGTCGCCGGCAGCCGCGTAGAAGAGGCCGTTGGCCTTGAGATAGAACTCCGTGATGCGGTCGATGACCGCGCGAAACATTTCCGGTTCGGCGACCATGTTCATCAGGGCGGTCTCCATCCCAAACGCCGCGCACGCATCCTGGAAATGCGCCGACCAGACGACTCCGAGCACCGCGTCGTCGCCGGGCACCGCGTCCGCGACGGCACCACATTCCGCAGGGCTGATGTAGGCCGAAGGGTCGGGCCATGGAAAATCGGCGACGGCGGCGGGGTCGGTGATGTCCTCGAAGTAGCCGGGCGAGTTGAGCGTGCGCTCCTCGTTGACGAGATGCCCGTGTTTCGCGAAGTCGAACGCCATGTAGATGGCGTCGGAAAATGGCGAGTGATACGGGAGCTCCACCGGCCAGACATCATCGCCGATGGCCTTCTTGAGCCCGGCCAGGTCGGAGGCGCCGAAGTGGCCGAGCAGTGCCGGCATGGCGGCTGTAGCCGGAATGCCCAGCCACGAGGCGGGGCGGTCCACCGGCTTGCGTTCGATCGTTGCGTGGAATCGTTCTTTTTTTGTCATGGTTATTGGTGTGCTCAACAGTCGAGTCTGGTGAAGTATTCGCTCTAGCCGCCAATGCGGATGATCAGGTCGCGGTGTTTCTCAGGTTTCCACAAGCCTCACCTTGTCACCTTTCGACATCGGAATTTCGAGCGTTTCTCCGCTTATTAGCTCCTGCTTACCGGACGAATGGGTGATCGTCACCGGATGAGTCCCCCAGGGGTTCTTCACGCGTGCCGTGCCGCCAGTTTCCGCCACGATGCTGACGAAGGTGACGGTGTTACGCACACGTTCCGCACTTACCAGAAAGGCGCCTTCCGCGCGAAGGTTTTCAAAGCGTGCGCCGCGTTGAGAATCTGGCAGTCCGGGAAACAGGCGGATGCACCCGCCGTGGCTCTGGAGCAGAGTTTCGGTGATCATCAGGAGACACGCCCCGTTGCCCTCGGATGCCGGCACCACCAAGCGCTTTGCCCATGGGTTCAAAGTTCCACCGGCGACAAAAGCCCCTTGCCTCTCCCTCCGAGGCGTCGGCTCCTCGCCCGGAACGACCATTTCGCCTTCGGGAACCATGCTGAGGCTCCTCTCACTCACCTCCGACGAAACCTCAACGCTTGCATTGTGCGCAACCAATCCATTCGGCTTGTGATAGGTTCTCAGGCTGTCCAGCAGGAGCGCCCATCCTTCCTCTACTCGTCCCAAGCGCAGATACGCCATCGTCGGAAAAAAGTGCGCCCACGAGCGCGTGAAATGACGACGCCCGGCTTCGTCTGCATAGGAAAGTTCAATATCCCGTTCATCCAGACGGTCGAGCGTTCGCGAGGTCATCTCTCGGATGTGCGGCGTTTCGCCGTCGCCGGGAAAGAGCGGATAAAGCAGATACGCTCCTTGCACCGGATGATTGAGTTCAATATTTTCGCCGCTCTGCCAGACGCCATCGCACGAGAGGATTTCCGGATAATGCTCCAGGAGGTCCTCCCATCCCTTGCGCTCTTCCTCGTCCTCGCCCAATTTGCGACTCGCCTCGATCGCCAGCTCAAGACACGGTTTGAAAAGTGCCAGCGTCGAGCAGTCATTGCGGGCCAATGTGAAGATTTCCGGCGGAATCATGATGTCCAAGCAATATTTTCCGTCCGCTTGTTTGAGCATCCATGCGGAGTAAAACCGCGTCACTTCCCGCAGGAACGGATAGATCCGATGGCTGAGCCACTCCTCATTTTGTGTGAACCGGTAGGCCCACACGAACATGAGCCCGCTGAAGGCCGAACCAACCAGGCTGTATCGCCATCCGCCGCTGGGAAGCGCATGCCCCAGTTGGTCCATCCCCAAAGGAAGACAAACGCCGGGACGTTCGTAAACTTCCCGCGTATGTCGGAGCAGTTCCGGCAGGATGTTCAAATACGTATCCATGAACGGTTCGGCCAATTCCGGGTGGTTGACCGCGAAGACCGGCATCACCGGGATTTGAACGTTCTGGTCGTGGGTGTAATGCGCGGACGTCAGCCCTCCCTGCGGCTCATCCGTGTGTCCATACCAAAGACCATAAAGCCCGGGAACCGGCGCACGCCGATGGAGTGAGCCAGTTTCGTATAAGCTAAAATACCAGCTTCGCTCCAGCTCCGGAGCATCCGGCAGTTCGATGCGAGACTTGGACCAAAAATCGTTCCACCATTGCCGATGCCGTTGTTCCAGCGGTTCAAATCCTGCCTCCCGCGTTTCGCGCGCCAGACGTTGCGCCTGGGCGAGCGGATCGGCGCATTCATAAGAGGTTGCGACGGCAAGGAAGAAGTCGGCATGCCCTTGAACGGATAACCAGGCACGGTTCCCGATCTGGCCGGCACCAACGATTTTCGATTTGCCTTTTTTGTTAACGTTTCTGACGGATAGGTTAAAGGCGTCGTCTGGCGCAGCCGCCCCTTGAGCCACAGCGGCCAGCACCATGGCATAGCTCCCGCCGCCCGGCATCTCCTGCACAAACCAGATCGTATCCTCGCTCGATCCCCATTGCGCCGGGCTGGGCCAGTCCAGATCAAACGGCTGCTCGAGTTGCAACTGGTAGGACCATCCACCCCCGCTGACATTTTCGATGCGGCAGGCAAGCACGTTGCGATCCGCAGCCACAAAGCTTCGCAGGCGCGGATGCGAAAGGTGCATATCGAGATTCAAGCGGCAGGTCGCCTCCGCCAGGCTCAAACATTGTTCGGCATTGTGCGGCGCTCGCGAGTTCCAGTTGTGCTCGTTCCCGAAGCTCATTTTCACGATGCCGCAGGATTTGCCGATGCCCATGCGGCCCGCGCTGGCTTCCGCTTCAACCAGAAAGTCGAGGTTGCGAGCGCCGGTTTTTCGCAGGCGCTCCCGGATCTCGCTGTCTTTCAGAAACGTCACATCGGCCTTGCGCGCGTCAAAAACATCGGTTTTATTGATCGTCCAAGCGACATGGCTGGGCGCGTAGGCAACCGCCCCCAAGTCGCCATTACCGAGGATGTGTCCATCCTGCCAGAAGCGCGGCGCATCGGGATAGATCAGGTCGTGGCGGCGGACGATGTCAAGCGATGTCGGTTCGCTGGATGGATCGGTTTTGTGCTGGTTGTCTGAGTGTTGTTTCATTTTAGGGTTCGGTTATGGATTAGTATTTGACGTCCAGAGTGGAGACCGGGAAGCTGTCGGTGCGAAACGGCGAGGCGGGGAATCCGGCTTTATTGTAAAGGTTGCACGTCGGGTTCGCGGTCCATCCGTAGCGGACGGCCACGGGCACAGGGACTTTATCGCTCCAGACCCGCACGCTCTCGCCATCGATCTTGGCGTCCGCCCACACCCATTTCTTGTCCTCGCCGCAGATGGCGAAACCTTCCAGTTCGCTTTGGGGGCTGTTGCGCACGAGCGGCGCAGTTTCATTTTTTAACGAGCTCCTCACATAAGTTGCCGGAACGGGATGCGCGACCAGTCCGCCCTCAACGTGGGCGAAGCTCAAGCGGGCCTTGCCTTTCTCGATCATCAGCGATTGGTAAACGGGGCCGGAGAATGCGACGGATTTTCCGTAATCCATGGCCAAGGCCAGGGCCGCCAACCGATCCCCCGCGTCCTTCTTGTTGCGCGGATGGATGTCGCTTTCGCCAAGGTCAATCAAGACCGCTTGGCCGGTGTGGGGCAGCTTGAGGGCTTCTGCCTGCGCTTCCCGCAGTTCCGCCCAGGCAGCTTCGCCAGGTTGTGAGCTCTTGCCTTCGCAGTTGGCCAGTTGGCAAAAGTAGAACGGGAAGGCGCCCCGCTTCCATTGTGCGCGCCAATCCTGGATCAAGAGCGGGAAGGCGGTGCGGTATTGCCACGCGCGCGGAACATTGGCTTCGCCTTGATACCAGATGACTCCCCGGATGGCGAACGGCACGAGCGGTGCGATCCTCCCGTCATAGAACCAATTAGCAAGGCCTAACTCGCGCTGGCGGACGAGCGGCGCGGCCGGTGCGGAGGCCACTTGCTGCTCGCTGAGCGCTGGGAACTCATATTCCGCTTTGGCGAGCCATTCTCCGCCATTCCACAACGGGCCCGACCGGCGGTCACTGCCACCGGTAAAATCCGGTGCGGAAACCGGCGAGTAGATGCGCACGGCGACGACGGCTTTGCCTTCCATGGCCAGTTCCTGGGGGATCTTGCAATTGCGCACGGCATCCCGCCCCGGCAGGTTGTTGAAGGTGGTCGCTTGGATCAATTGACCGTTCCAGTAGATCGACTCAAAGCCCTCCAGCGAACCGAGGGTCAAGGTCAGCGGCTTGCCGGCTTGTGCTGCATCGACGAGGATTTCCTTGCGCAGCCAGATGACGCCGCTGGCGGGGAGACCGGGCACGGCCACGGGCCCGGGGAGTTGGATTTTAACCCAGCCTTCAGGGGCAACGGTCGTTCCGGCATAGGCGGCGGCGTCCGGGCAGGGCTTGTCTTCGCGGGCGTTGTCCGCGATCCATTTGCCGAAAGCGGCGACAAAGGCGGCTTTCTTCTCCGGGTAAGCAATATACTCCCCGATTTGCCGTTCCCCGGATTCCTTCAATTCGGGAACCGTGGCGAGCGCTTCCCGGCTCGTCCATGCTTCGATCGAAGTGCCGCCCGCGCTGGCACTGACGATGCCGATGGGGGTTTGAAGTTCCTTTTGCAGCTTTTTCCCAAAGAAATAGCCGACGGCGGTGAACTTCGCGGTCGTATCGGGCCCGGCGTGGGTCCACTCTCGGTCGAAATGTCGCAGCATCGGATTGGCAGAGGCCGCGATCTCCTCGTCGGCGCCGATGACACTGATCCAGCCCTTGATCGGAAATTCCATGTTGGACTGCCCGGAGGCGAGCCAGACTTCTCCGATGAGGACGTCGGCAACGGCGATGCGATTCTTCCCCTGTATGACCAGCTCGAACGGCCCGGGCATGCTCTCGCTCAAGTTCAACTCGACGACCCATTTGCCGTCCGGTCCGGCGGTGGCTTTGCCGCTCGCAGCGTCAAGCGTCACAGAGACCTCTTCGCCCGGATCGGCCTTGCCCCAAATCGGCACCTTGGGCGATTTCTGCAACACCATGTGATCGGAAAGAATGGAGGGCAGGACGACGTTGGACCACGCAGAACCGCTCGCGAGCATGGCGGCAAGAAGTAGACCGAGGAATCTCATTTTCATTTCATTTTCCCTGTTGCCAAATCATAAGTGTGACCCTGATAATCTCACACCTTGTGCTTGGTCCTGGCAATGATGTGTTCCTGGAGCTGCGGCTCCACGAGTTTGAACATCTGCGAAAACCCGGCGACCCGCACCGGGATATTGCCGTATCGCTCCGGGTCGCGCTGCGCCTGGCGCAACCGTTCCTCGGTGACCACATTCCATTGTAACTGCCCGATCCCCATGCCGACAGCAGCCCGAATCAGGGCCACCAGGCGCTGCCGTCCCGCTTCCCCTTCGACCAGTTTGGGATCCAGGTCAATGATGGCGGCCGAGGCGCCGGCGGCCCGGTGGTGCGGCAGCCGGGCCAGCGAGTTCAGCATGGCCGTCACTCCCTGCTCATCCCGTCCCTGCTGCGCGGAGAGCGAATAGGCGATCGGTTCACCTGCCAGCCGGCCATCCGGGGTGGCGCCCAGCGCTTTGCCGAAATGGATGTTGCACAGGAACGAAAACAGATGCACATGGTAGCGACCGCCCAACGGACTGCGCATCGTATCCATGAGATCAATGAAATGATCGTCCACCCGGCGGGCAATCAGATCGACTTCCGCAACATCGTTGCCGTATTTGGGCGCTTTTGTCAGCAGCATCTGACGCACCTCCTCGTGGCCGTCAAAATTGCTGTGCAGCGCGGCCAGTAATTCAGCGGGATTCAAACGCTTTTCTTCAAACACCAGTTTTTTGACCGCCATGAGCGAATCGGCGGCATTGGCGGTCCCCATCAGGCAGATCGAGTGATAATTGTAGAGCGCGCCGCCGTTGGTGATGTCGCGGCCCCGGGCAATACAATCATCGGTCAGCACGCTCCAGCAGGGCAGCGGCCCGCGTTCGCGTTGACTGAGTTCACCGCGATTGCAGTGATAGACCATGTGCCGGGCGAGGAAATCGACCTGAGCCGCGTAGGCCCGCCACAACGCTTCGAAATCGTCAAACGAGGAAAGCAGCCCTGTGTTCGGCCCGTATTGTTCGCCGGTGCGGGGATCCTTTCCGTCAAAGAGTGCGAGCTCGAGGCATTTGGCGGCATTGAACCAACCGGAGACCGCATGCGGATTCGCCTTGCCGGGGATAGTCAGTTCGATGCAGCCGATCGGGGCATAATCCCGCGCATCGGCAAGGCTGATGCCGCGATCGGTCAGCGCCGGGATGAAACATTCGTCGTTGAAAATAAACGGGATCCCACCGCCGGCCACGATCAATTCCGCCGACAGTTCCAGGAATTCAACCGGCGTGTTCCGATCGATCCGAATGGAAATATCGCGGATAAAATCCACGTTCCGGGTCGCTTCCAGGATGACATAGCTGAGATCGTTGACCGCGGATTTGCCCTCGGCATCCACGCCACCGAGAGTAATGGCCTGCACATCATAATCGAGGTAGAGTTTGCAGGCGAGCTCTTCCATCCATTCCCGGGCCTCGTCCCGAGTCAAGCGGCCGGCGGCAAGGTCAGCGGCGTAATACGGAAAAAGAATCTGATCCAACCGTCCGATTGAGTTGGCATTGATGCCATCTTCGCCACATGTCAGGATATGGCACAACCAGACACCTTGAACCGCATCGGCAAAGGTGCGGGCGCCGTGAGAAAGGACATGCGCGCAACGGTCGGCAATCGCTTGAAGCCGGCCACGCTCGGTGGAACTGGTCGCGACGGCGGCTTCACAGCGGGCGATCTCAGCATAACGCTCTCCCAGTCGTATGCCGGCCTGACAGATGGAAAGTGCCGCTTGCCAGAAACTGTCTCGTTGCGGGCATTCCGGATCGGCCAGGTCGAGTGCCGCCAACTTTGCTTCAACCTCGCTCCGGATTCCATCGAATCCCATGCGCAATACCTTGGCGTAATCGCGGAGACTATGGTTCTCCATCCAGCCGTTCCCCCAGTAAACTTTGCTTTCATGATCGTTGGTTGACCAGCCGCCGCGTCCACGGTCTGCGCCTGGCAACTGCTCCCCAATATCAACATCGGTGAACCCGCCTGGCCCCCAGGTTTTGCCGTTCCACTCCCTCACGGTCTGCCCCAGGTCAGCATATAGGTCGTCATCCAGACCGAAAACCTTCTTCAGCTCGACGACTTGTTCCGCCGACAAGGTTGAAACACCGGCCGCCTTTTGCGGCCGGAGATGCTCTCCTGCCAGCCTCCAATCGGCACCAATCCGCATCGGCACCAGGTTGACAAGCTCAAGAAGGAATGCGGCACGGCGCTGCACGCGTGACTGGCCCTGCCGGCTCCCCTTCCACAAAGCGACATCACAAATGCACGGATTAATCTCCGGATTCCAAGCGCCGTTCCCCTCCATGGCGGATGCGCGGATTCCGATTAGTCTCTTTGATAACGGTTCGGGTTTCATTGTTGTTTGCGCTTTCATTTCATTTTATTGTTTGGATTTTGCTATGATCGCCACGACCTCACGGAATGAGGCGGCGTAGCGTGATGGTTTCCCCGGCGACAGTGGCCCGGGAAAGCGCCGCGCCGGTGCGCGGCGCGCCGTTTTCGGTCCAGGCGTCGCCGAGCCCGTGCAGGAGGTCGATCCGCGCGCCTTTGATGCTTTCGATCCGGATCTCGGTGATCTTCCAGTCCTTCACCGTCGCGCCGATCCGGAACGCGCCTTCCGTCAGGACGCCGTCGAACGAAAAGTCCCGCCATTTTCTGGGCAGCGCGGGCAGGACGGAGATCCGGTCGCCGCGGGTCTGGACGAGGATGTCCAGGAGCGCGGTGATGACGCCCATCGAGTCGTCGCATATGATTTGCGCACAGTAGCGGTCCTTCGGGTTGAGGATGTAATCGCGTGCACAGAAGCTGACGCCGACAAAATCGCCATTGCAGTCGCTGTTTCCACCGGCGTTGAAGTAGAGGCCCAGGTCGTATTTGAGCCAGAAGATCGCACCGTCGGGCATCCCGCAATACGAGCACAGACTCGACGCCCACGGCAGGCTGAACCCGACCCAATTGCCCGCGCCTTTTTGAATCCAGTGCTGAAGCGTGTCGGCCATCACTTTTTTGTGGGCGGGATCGAACGGATCGATGGTCTTGAAGGGGTAAATCCCCGCGAGCGCCGAGTGGTGCCGGTGGCTTTCATCAAGATCCTGGCCTTCCCATATGGCCATGTGGCGGATTTTTTCGGCGGGGTTCCACGGGTTGGGGGCCACGATCGTGCTATAGGGCGGCAGTTGGTCCTCGACTTCCTGCCAGCGCGGGTCTGAGGGCTTCCCGAGCAGGTGCGCCGCCTCAATCAAAATTTTCGCCGTCATATGAAACGCGGCCAGCGAGTAACTGGAATCCCGGCCCAAGCTGTCGAACCCGGACCCGTATTCCGGGCTCACCGACACGGGCAACGAGAGGCGCGGCTTTCCGTTTTCGACAATCCGCTCGGACATGGCGTAGAAGGCTTCAAACGCTCCCGACACCAGCGGCCAGGCGATCTCGCGCAGGATGCCGGTGTCGAGCGTGTGCCGGTAGTGGAGCCAGGCCAACTGCCCCATCCATGCCGTGCTTCCGATGTCCAAAAATCCCTGCCAATACGTGTCCACCACCTGGCAACGGTCGTTGACGGCAGCGGGCAGCATGAGCGCCTCGGGCGCTCCATAGAATTTCGAGCCGTTCTCCTTGAGCCGAGGGAGCCATTCGCGCATCATCTTCCACAGCGGCTCGAGGTGTGAGGTGCGGTTGGTGGCCAGCACAGGCCAATAGATCATCTGCGCATTGACGTCGAAATGGTAGTCGTTGCTCCACCCAGGCAGCGTGTTGTCGTCCATGAACGGACCGGCAAGCGTGGCCGCCACGCCCGAGGGCGCGGTCAGGCCCGCCAGCTTCACCAGCCCGTAAAAATAGGCGTCGCTCAATTCGTTGTCGGGAATGTCGAGCGCGGGCGTTGATTGGAAGTAATCGCGCCACCAGCTTCCGCTCCGGCTCATGGCTTCGCAGAACGCGCCGGGCTCGAGGGACTCCACTTCTCTTCTGACGGCGGTCGCATCATTGCCCAGACCGGTTGCCAGCGCGAGAAGGCGCTCGCTTTTCCAGGAATACGCCAGCGTGAGACCGGGATCGGCGGGCAGCGATTGGTGGAAGCCGCCGCACGATTCCTCCTCCCACCGCGAAGGCTCGGCGACGCCGTCTTTGGCGAGCAACTCCCCGATGAAATCCCACGACGGGATGGCGCGGGCCTTGACCGGTCCGGTGTTGTCGGAGAGCCCGACCAGCGCCAGCTCGGAGTCCATCGAGATTTGGATCGAGGCCGTGGCGGTTTCTCCCGCCGGGCCGAGCAGCCGGACGGTGAGTTTGCCGCTGGAAAGTTCCAGCGACGCGTCCTCGGGTCGCCACGGGCGTTCGAAAACGAATTGGATCCTGCCGCCCGGGATCTGTGTCGGCTTCCGGTAGGCTTGCTGGCCGGCCTGCATTTTGCCCAGCTTGGTTTGCTGGCCTTCCTGGTCGCGCGCCTCCAGAAGCTCCCGCAACTCGTGAAAGTGAATGTTCGCGAGGAAATCGACCGCGTTGCGCCGGTCCCAGAAGCCGTTGCGCCCGATCGTGACGATGAGTGAGTCGCCGCCCCAGACCATGAGTCCGAGGGTGCCGTTGCCGAGGTTGATCCCGCAGCCGGGCTCCGGCAGTGGGAAGCGCCATGAAAGGTGAGTCGTCATTGGGTGTGTCCTGTGTTGTGTGTGATTTTGTAAAAGCGCTCGCATTCTATCGGAGCATCCAGAAGTTCAGCTTGCCGTCGTCCACACAGAGGGGTGACGGTTGCGGGACGACATCTGAGAGCATGTATTCCCGTTGGTAGAGGCGACCCGGGCCTTCTTCTCCGTAGTAGGCCTCGGTTTCGAAAGGGTCCTTCCCCCATCCGGAATGAATGGTTTTGTATTGTTCGCCGATCGGCGTCATCCGAACCACCGTGTCGCCCTTCCACGTCACGCGGTAGTGATATTGCTTATGCCCGGGATTGCCGATGGCGATCTCCTCTTCCTTCACGGGCACGGGATAGGTGACTTCGATTTTCTCCCCGGCCTGGCGCGGGCCGAGTTCGAAATACCCGTTCTCGACCGCCGCTTTCACTCCGCCCTTGTTCGAGCTGACCTTGACATCCCTCGCCTCTACAAAATCCGGCACGCGGACCCGGACTTTGCACGCTTCTTTGAGCGCGATGCTCAGGTAACCTTGATATGGCTGGTGGCAGCGAATTTCGGCCTGTGGAAGGAGCTTGTCGATGTGCATGTTGACCGAGAGCACGCCGTTCTCGACCAGCGAGGCGTTTTTCCAGGCGGTAAATAGCGCGGTATCACCTGATCCCCCGCAACAATTCATAAACGCCTTGAACCCACCCGCCTCGGTCGGTTCACTTCCCGAGCCATTGGACCAGATATGAGTGGGCGAACTCCACCCAGCCCACCCGCCAACCATCCGGGAACCCACGTCACGCCATGTGTCTAACTGCGTGTCGGGCTTGTCGCCCGGCTTGAGCCAGGAGCCATCAGCCACCTGATTTTCCGCCAGTTGGTTTCTGAGCATCCGTTCGATATCGCCCCAATACTCGGGATGGCCGTTGTTGGCGAGCGGGGTGGCCAGAGCGACAAAGTCCATCAGGGCGCATGTTTCGCAGCCAACCTGATCGCGTTCCGGACTGCCAGCACGTGGCGCATTCTCCGGCAGCCAACCGAAACGAGTCCCTTTGGATCGGACGTCGCGATACAGGGCGTCGACGCGGGCCAGCATCGCCGCATCCTTCACGTAGAGCGCATAATCAACGACACCGGAAAGATTTCGGAGGCCCTGATGCATGTGTCCGCCAAAATGATTGGCTGCGCCAAACCCGTCCAACACGTCTCTTGCCATAGTGCCGGCATATTCCAACCCGGGCATGTCGTTCGAGAGCCGAACCCATGTCATGACACTCTTGATCGAAACCCCCTGCCACATCGTCTTGGGTTTGACGCCCGGCAACTGGGCGATCATCCTACAGGCAGCATCCCGATAAACGGGATCTTTGCTGTCAGCCCAAGCGGTCGCCAGTGAGTATAAAACCATAGCATTGTGACCATCAGAACAACAGTTGGGGTGACTGAGGCTGGGATCCAATAGCCCGGTCTTCGGGTCAATTCGCCCCAGTATGGTCTTGGCCCATACGTTCTCATAGCGGCATTGTTGACCGGTCATATGCCGGGCCAAGATGGCGGCCTGCCATTGCCTCGACGTGACATCAGGAGCATCGTCATCGTTGTGGTTTGCCTGGGCGGACTCCCCCCCTTGGAACCAATAGATGTTAAAGTAAGGCCGCCCGGACTCGTCGGCCATATTGTCCAGGTAATTGTAGGCCCGTCGCATATAGGTTTCTACGGCGAAGGTTTGGGTTAGTGATGGGTTTGTCTGCATTGATTTAGGATTTTGTGATGGGTTTGTGCTATCCGACCACTGCCTGGAAATGGAGCAGACAGAAATGGAGGTGGCGACAGAGAGAATGGCGCTAAGTTATAGCGGGTTTGGGATGATCGCAGATTGAGTTGCCTCTTCATGGCTTTGGTTGTATCTGCCTGCTAATCAGCGCGTTGCAACTTGCTGTGATAATAAGCCCATTGGGGGCAAAGAGGCGGCAGGCGGCTTAAGTTATACTCCCCGGCATCATAAATTCGGATTTAGAGAATTTTGTTTCATCTCCATCTGCTTCGTTTTCTTCGTGTCTTCATGTCTTCGTGTGAGACTCAAGTTTTCCGAAATCCATGCGCGGTGGAATATAGCGCCATTCAGGACCGAGGGAATATGGCAGTGACGTTTCAAGCCGCGGTTGTTGGGGGGGCCGGGTGATCAGTCGAGATGGAAGACCTCTTCCATCGCGCTCCACCATTCGTCCGGGGCGCGGTTTTCGAGCGGCTTCTGGCAGGGCTTGCAGCAATCCCACCATTTCTGGTTGGTCGGGTCGGCCGCCATCTTTGCCATGTCGGCCGCGAAGTCGTCGCCGATGTATTCGAAGTAGCTGAAGAGGTAGGGCTGGCCGTCGTCGAGGACGCGCAGGTAGATCGAGTAGTTCCGGATGTTCGAGGCCCGGATCCGATCAAGGATGGCGGGCCAGACCGCCGCGTGAAGCCGTTTGTATTCCTCGACTTTGTCGGGTTGAAGCGCGAGGACCGAGCCGTATCGTTTTGGTGTGCTCATGGGATGCTTTTAGTGTAAAATGGATCTCCAGCAACAAAAAACGTTTTGCGATCGCGATTTTAGGCGGTTTCGTCTATATGTGAAACTATTTAATTATATGTCCGATCCGATCAATGTCCGCGTGAACGGAGGATCCTACGACCAGCCGAGAAAGCAGTCGATTTCGGAACGCGTGGGGATCGAGGGTTGCGCGCCAAATCGCGTGACGCTCAGTGCGGCGGCAGCGGTGGCGAATCGCGCCGCTTCTGACAACGGCAGCCCCTCCAGCACAGCCACCCCAAGGGCACCGCAGAAAGAATCTCCGGCCGCGGTGGTGTCCACCGCGGTGACAGGAAATGCCGGCACGTGCTCAGAGGTTCCATCGGCGAAAATCATCGAACCGGCGGCCCCGAGCGTGAGGAGGACTCGGCGCGCTCCCATGCCGACCAGCGCGCGGCCCGCCCGTTCCGCCGAGTTCCGGTCGGAGGGCTCGATCCCGGACAGGCCGGCCGCTTCATTTTCGTTGACGATCAGCGTATCCAGGCCCGCCAGCAAATCCGGGCAGATGATGTGTGCCGGGGCGTAATTAAGGATCACTGGGATCGCCGCTTCGCGGGCGAGCGCGAGGACCGCGCGGTTCGTTTCGACGGGGATCTCCATCTGCAGCAGGATCAGGCCGGATGAGGCGATCCGTTCCCACCCGGCGGCGATGTGCTCCGGCAGAAGCGCGGCGTTCGAACCCGGCGCCACCGTGAGGTAGTTCATGCCGCCTTCGTCCACCATCACAAGCGCCGAACCGCTCGGCAGGTCGTCGACAAACCGCAAGCCTTCCACGTCGAGCCCGTCACGGCGGAAATTTTCCACCATCGCCGGAGTGAACGCATCGCGCCCGAGGCAGGCCACGAAACGCGCGTCCCCGCCCGCTCTCGCCGCCGCCACCGCCTGGTTGGCACCCTTGCCTCCGAACGTCTGAAGGAACGTGCCGTCGGTGACCGTCTCTCCCCGATCGGGCAGACGTTTCACCTTCATGATCATATCGACATTAGCACTGCCGATGATTGTGAACGGGCGGGCTCGCATGTTGTTGGCTCAGACTCCGAAACGTTCGCGGTATTCCCGGAGAATCGCCGGGGCGCTGCCCGTGCCGATGCGCGTCACGCCAAGGGCGATGACCTCCAGTGCGCGGTCGAGATTCCGCACGCCGCCCGAGGCCTTCACCCCGACATCCGGCAAGCAGTGCTTGCGCATCAGCTTCAAATCATGGTCCGTGGCTCCGCAGTAGTCGTAGCCGCCCTCCCGACCCTTGACGAACCCGAACCCCGTGGAGGTTTTGACAAAGTCCACCTTCACCTCGCTGCAGATCTCACAGAGCCGGATTTTGTGCCGGTCCTCGGGGAGGAAGTCGGTCTCGAAGATGACCTTGATGATTCCCTTGTGTCGCCGCGCGACGGCGGTGACGGAAGCGATGTCCTCTCGCGCGAACTCCCAGTCGTCGCCCAGCACCTTGCCGGTGTTCACCACCATGTCCACCTCTCGCGCGCCATCGAGGAACGCCTGCTCGGCCTCGAACGCCTTGACGGAAGGAAGCGGCGTGCCGTGCGGAAATCCGATGACCGTGCACACGCCGATGGACGTTCCGGCCAACTCCTCAGCCGCGAGTTTCACGGCGTGCGGCTTGATGCACACCGTGGCGATCGGAAACTCGCGCAACGCCTGGCATCCCTTGCGCAGCTCCGCGTCCGTTGATGTCGGCGTGAGCAAAGCGTGATCCAGGAGGCCTGCCACATACTCGTAACTGGGATTTTGCATGGCCTGCGACTATATAATAATTCGGCCGCCGATTGAAACAGGAATCCTTTTCCCTCTGAGGATGCGAATTGACTCAAATGAAAAGACACCAGGACGGGAAAGACATGAGTTGAAAAAATGATACGTTGACTCAAAGGAAAAAAGGTACCAGTCATCCTTTATTGTATTCATCGGCTGATCGCTCATGCTTCACAGATGCCAAGACAAGTGGGAATTGAGTTCGCTGGAGCGCTGTATCAAATGATTGCTTGTTTTATGGCAAAAACGGAAGATGTTGAATTTTAGCTCGTTGCGCTTCTGGAACTGGGGCTCCCCAAGACTTCCTCTCTCGTTTTGACTCTGAAATGACCGCTAAAGGCGTGTTCAACTCGCCGCCGAGGTAGTGAGCGCCCCAATCCTCCGCTGCTGAATTTCTCACCGAATCCGGCCAAAAATGGACATCGATGTCAGAAAGATCAATTCCCCATTTTTGCATCTATCCATTTATAGTGCTTTCTATCAAAAAGCTTGTAGAAATGGTTAGAATTTCATAGAAACTCACAATCATCATGGATCCGATAAAAAATCCCTTTTCTCCCGGAGCAGGTTCGCCGCCGCCGGAACTTGTTGGTCGTGCGGGAATCCTCGAACAGGCACGCATTCTGCTCGGTCGGGTCAAAGAGAAGCGCCCCGAGAAAAGTATTTTACTTACCGGTCTGCGAGGTGTCGGCAAGACGGTATTGCTCAATGAAATTGAACGACTCGCCATCAAGACAGGCTATCGCACTATTGCGGTGGAGGCCCATGAAGATAAATCCCTCGCCGCATTGCTTGTGCCGCCATTGCGCAAACTGCTCTTTGAACTGGATCGTGTAGCCGGTGCGGGAGACAAGGCAAAACGAGGACTTGCCGTGCTCAAGGGTTTCATGAACGGCGTCAAAGTCTCCCTCGGCGACATCGAGGTCGGCCTGGACATCGATCCGGAAAAAGGAGCGGCGGACAGTGGCGATCTGGAAAGCGACTTGCCAAATCTTTTTGTCGCCGTCGCGGAAGCTGCCGAGGAACGCAAGGTTCCCGTGGCACTGCTCATTGATGAGCTTCAGTATTTCAGCCATAAGGAGCTCAGCGCTCTCATCATGGCCATGCACAAAATGCAGCAACGCCAGTTGCCCATGGTTCTGCTTGGCGCGGGCCTGCCCATACTTCCCGGTCTGGCTGGCGAGTCGAAATCGTATGCGGAGCGGCTGTTCAGCTTTCCGGACATCGGGGCTCTCTCCGAACCCGATGCGATCAAAGCGTTGAAAGATCCGACTCAAGACGCGGGTGTGGATTTTGAGACGGCTGCGGTGAAGGAAATCTTCCGGCTGACGAAGGGCTATCCCTACTTCCTCCAAGAGTGGGGTTATCAATCATGGAATCGCGCCGAGGCATCACCGATCACTCTGCAAGTGGTCCATGACGCATCTGCGACGGTCGTTCAACGATTGGATGAAAACTTTTTCCGTGTCCGCTTTGACCGGCTCACTCCAGGTGAAAGGCGTTTTCTGCGGGCCATGGCCGGACTTGGGTCTGGCGCAAGGCGCAGCAGCGACATCGCGGACGCGCTTGGAGTGAAAATCAACAGCCTCGGCCCAACCCGTGCGAATCTTATCCAGAAGGGCATGATTTATAGCCCGGCCCACGGCGACATGGCATTTACTGTGCCGCTTTTCGATGAGTTCATGCTCCGGGCAATGCCGGATTTGGCTTGAATACGAGGGGTTTTATTTAAGCCTATCCCCTCGCCGGGACATGCTGGAAGCCAGCAACAGGCTAATTATCAGGACTGCTTATTTAAGCGTTTGCCGCTCAGCCTCGGAGGGCACCAAAGGATTCACTCCTTCTCCTCAAGATATTTCCGAATCGCAGCCTCGTGCTCTGCCGAGAGTGAAAGCTGGAAAGCAGGCCGATATTCTTTGCCTACTCGGTCGAACGGTTCCCCTCTGATCGGGACAAGTTCGCGGAGGATTTCCGAAAGGCGGCGGAAGGCTTTGCTGTCGGCCTCGTTTTTCCGGTCCAGGACGGGCGGGTTCCTCCAGTGGCCGTGAACAGCAATCTCGAGTAAGATTTCCGTGTTGCGGGATGCTGCCTTTCCGTTCGGCTTGCGGAATTTGTGTGTCGCGTGATGCCGTCCGTAGCGTAATTCGATGCGACCGACAGGATCGACGGTGATTTTCAATTTCGCCCATGTCCAGTCGGGGGCTGGATCGAGGATTGAGGACGCAGAGGCTTTCTTTGCGCCCGGCCTTTTGACCATTCCCCGCACTTGAACACTGCCGGGCGTCGTTGCTTCCAGTCGTTCCACAACGGAATCGAGCACGAACCCGCGCGATGCGGCCAGCAGGCTCACTTTTTCTGTGATCAACGCACGACAGGGCAGAAACATCGTGCCAGGGGGCATTGCTGCCAAGTCCTCCAAAAGCCGCATGGCGTCGGTGAATACGCCTGCGGGAATGTGAAGATACACCGGGCTCACGGGTTGCTTCGGGGGATGGATCGTGCCGATTTGCCGGGTGCTTCCATCGGTTCCGGGCTGCCCCGGATGAAAACCGAGTGCCGGAGCAAGTTCAGTGGCGATCTTCCCCCAATCCAATACCCACGCTTCGGCCTGCTTTCTGGAAAGCGAAACTTCCGCGAACGGCGGTTCATGGGAAATCGCTGTGAACTGGTCGTCTGCTTCTTCGAGAATATCGAGTTTCCGATGCGGGCGCGCTGGGTCAATCGCCATTTCCGCAATGAGCGGAGTTCGGCGAATCGGTGCGGATTTCCAATCGGCCCCGAGAAGGAGTTCCCAATCGTGGGCTGCTCCGCCGGCGGCTGGAATCCGATTAAGCGATTTCCAGAAGTTCAGCCGATTCATTCACAATGGCGAATTCCGCGTTTTCGATCCAGCTTTCGACGGCGGGAATATTCGAGTCTCCAGTGATGCTGTTCCGCTCCGGGCAGATCATGAATTTCGCCTTCGGGCGGCGACCGATAATCGTCAGAACAATCGTGGCGACGACCGGGCGGTAATTTGCTTGGAGCATCGGCACGATGGTCGCAAACACATCCCCCTTCTTCACCTCGATTTCCTGCCCTGCGGGCGATTCGAGCGTTACCGCGGCGAGCCTCGCCATGCTGACTGGGCCGTTTGGGGGACATTGCAGGCAGGCAGGGCCGAGTTTGAGTGGATCAAGCGTGTAGCGGCGCGAGGGGGCGAGAGCGTTCGCGGTGCTGTGAAAGACGAACCCGAACGCCTTGCGGTATTCGTCTTGCAGGCGGTTTCCAACGCCCGAGATTTTCCATTCGTGTGACGCCCGCCGGTAGTGGATGATGTCGAGCCGCTCCGGGCGGAGAAGATGGCTGCGCGTAGTCCCGTCGTTCTCGATCACTCCGATCCGGTTGAGCAGATCCCCATGTCGGACAAGGAATGAAATCCCGTTCTCGTCGCGGTGCGCCCGGACACGACATGCGTCCGACCTCGCCTCCTGGGCAAACCACGGTGCAAGCTTCGCCTCGACCGCATGGAGCCTGTCATCGGTTACAGGCAGAACCGGCAAGCTTCTGGACACGTTGTAGGACACAAACGAACGCTTGGTTTTGACCGCCTGCCGGTCGAACTCCCGCCAGACGATCTCCGGCTTGGCGCGGAGTATTTTTACGGCCACGTCATCCAACGTGTCCGACTCCGCACGGTATTTCTTCACCAGTTCGGCATGGTCCTCCTCAAAGCTCAGCAAATTGTTCGAGGACGAGAACAGTTCCAGAACTTCCAGTTCCTCTACGAGGGAGGGCGGGGTGTCGTGGCGGTGATCGGCCAGAACAAGGCCCAAATTGGTAAAATCATGGGTGTCGTCGAGATCGAGCGGGATCACGACTCCCCGCGTTCGCAGGTAGTCGGAATAAGGGGAAAACAGGAGCATCACGGTCGAGGGGCGCAACTTCCGGAGAAAATCCGGACGGCAGAAGCAAGTGGGGCGAACGGCAGACATTTCGCGAATGATACGCGGCGTTTGAGGCGGCGCAATCAGGACATACAGATTTCTGAAAAGTCGGACACGTCCGGACACGTTCAATGGGGTCGAATCAGATTTTTGAAAAAAAAGTTGCCTGCGTAGAACGTGGTTTTCGGCCCAAAAGTCGGACATGTCCGCACATGCCAGTAAATCCCGCAAACGTGGGGTGCAGTTGACAAAAGAAACTCACTGGTATGAACGAAACAGAAAAATTCAGCGCAATAACCAACGCCCTCTGGACAACGGGTGATGTGGCGCAGTTCCTCGGTTGCACCGAGCGAAATATCTACATCCTCCGCAAAAAGGGGCTTCCCTCGATTTATGTAGGCGGACTCGTCCGATTCGACCCGGAACGTGTCCGGGAATGGCTCGGATGTCCGACCCGCGAGCGGCAGCTCCGGGACATCGCCACCACCGGCACGGGTGACGCGGCCGAGTGCGCCGCATCGGACGCCTTCAAGGAATTTTTCAGGAAGGACAAAATCTGATGTTCCCGATCCTTCCCGGCATGGATTTCTCGTGGGTCGATCCCGAAGGCACGCCAAACCGCCGGTGGCGGGCGGTGATGTCGAAGGAAGTCTGGCAGCAGGTCGTGAACATCAAGCTCTACGGCGGCCATCCCCCACCCCCAGGGACTCCCCAGCTCTTCATGCCAAAAGTCCGCAAGAGGGCGGCTGCGGCCACCGATCCCACGCCCGACCGGAAGGACCTCAAAAAAAAGCGGCGGTTCCGTCGCCTCGTAGAGGCAAAAGCCGCGCAATGAATTTCGCCTCCCCGGAGGTGGTCGCACCGGGGCGGCATTTGACAACCCGCGACTCAAAAAACTGATCATATGACAAATCCAACTGGCAGCCTCACCATCCAACGGGGCAAAATCACGCGGCCGCAGAAGGCGACGATCTTCGGGCCGGAAGGAGTCGGTAAATCCACATTGGCATCCCAGATGCCCGAGCCGGTGTTCATCGACACGGAGGGCGGCACCCACCACCTCGATGTGGCGCGGTTCCCGGAAATCAAAACCTGGGACGATGTTGTTGCAGCAACGACAAAGCTCGCCACCGCCGAGCACGGGTTCAAGACGCTCGTCATCGATACGGCCGACTGGCTGGAAAAACGCCTCGCCGAACATGTCTGCCGGAAGGCGAACAAGGACTCGATCGAGGATTTCGGTTTCGGAAAGGGGCACGTCATCGTTGCGGAGGAATTCGCGAAATTTCTGACGAGCCTCGACATGCTGCTCAAGCGCGGGATGCATGTCGTCTTTTTGGCGCACTCGACGGTGAAGAAGTTCGAGTCCCCGGAACAGGCGGGAAGCTACGACAGATACGAATTGAAGCTGAGCAAGCAGGTCGCGCCGCTTCTGAAGGAATGGAGCGATCTCCTGCTCTTCGCCAACTACGTGACCAAGGTGGCCGAGGGCGAAACCGGAAAACGCCGTGGGGTGGGCGGGCGCGAGCGCGTGCTTTTCACCACCCACACTGCGGCCTACGACTCGAAGAACCGCCACGGCCTGCCAGAAAAACTGCCGTTCGCATTCGAGTCGATCTCCCCGGTGTTTGGTGTTCAGCCTCCGACGGCCCCAGCTCCGGCCTCGACGCAGAAAGCTATGGCCGAGCGCCTCGACGAGGTGTTCGCGGGGCGGGCGGACAAAGTGCATGCGTTCCTGGTTTCCCGGAGCCAGATCAAAGCCAATGGCACATGGGCCGACATCCCGGCCGACTACGCCGAGCGGATCCTCCAGGACACCGCCAAGTTCATCGATGCCGTGGAGAAATTCAGCGCGGCGGGAGGTGCCCAATGAGCCTGCGCCCCTCCGCCCTGCCGAAACTGACTCTCTGCGCCTGCTACAAATCCGACCCGAATCCCGGGCCTGCAGCAGGACGCGGCA
>JBAXXD010000053.1:0-26554 GCA_037128135.1 Verrucomicrobiia bacterium | reverse complement strand
CCTTCCTGGAACAAATCACCCTGGATAACGAGCGCAAGGACAAGGATGACGATGCGCCGGGCGATGCCGTGACGCTTATCACGATGCACAGTTGCAAAGGGCTCGAGTTTCCCAACGTCTATATTGTCGGCCTGGAGGATGGGCTGCTGCCGCACTCGCGCTCGAAGATCGAGGGCACGCTGGACGAGGAGCGCCGATTGTTCTACGTCGCCGTCACCCGCGCCATGCAGACACTCACCATCAGCCACTGCGGCGGACGGAAGAAATACGGCACCCTGATGCCTTGCCACCCTTCCCCGTTTCTCAATGAGCTGCCGCCGGAACTCGTGGAACATGCCGATGAGAAGGCGAAGCAGCCGGTTACGCCCGATTCCGGCAAAGCCCGATTCGACGTCCTCCGCGCCTTGTTGGACTGAATACCCGCCCTGACGCACGCCGGGCCGGGCCATATCCGCTTGCGCGGGTCCCCCGGTTGCGGCAGATTGAGGCCAGATTAACCTGGAAGATTATGTCACTCGAATTTGCACTGCAAAAGTATCCTAAAGAAATCAAACTTAAGGAAGGGTCCAAACCCAAGTTACGGCCGCTGCGCAAGGACGATGAAAAGGGGTTTCACGAGTTCTTCCTGGCCGTGCCCGAGCCCGAACGCATGTTCATCAAACACCGGGTCGTCGAACCGCAAGTCATCCGGGATTGGTGCCAAAACATCGACCTGGGGCGCAACCTGCCGCTGCTGGCATTGATGGACGGGCAGATTGTCGGGGACGCTACGTTGCATCAGCAACTCGGCGGCTGGAAGCGGCACATTGGGCGGGTCAGCGTGCTGGTGCATCCGAAGTATCGCGGGCGTGGCCTGGCGCGGGCGCTGGTCTCGGAGATCGTCAGCATTGCACGTGAATCAGGACTGGAGAAGGTCGAAGCGGAGTTCATTGGCGAGCAAGAGGCTGCTATCAAGATGTTCGCTCTGCTGGGATTCAGCAACCTGGTCCGGCTGGAGGGTTACGTTAAGGACATGCAGGCCATCGACCATGATTACGTCCTGATGGGCCTGCAATTGAAAACCGACGAGGAATACGCAGGCGTGGGATGACCGCAGATGGCGCCGGAGATCTGTCCCAACTGCGGCGCGGAAGTGCCGCCAAAAGCCAGGGCCTGCCCGGAGTGCGGGGCCGATGAGCAGACCGGCTGGTCGGAAGAGGCTCGTGTGGGTGGACTGGATCTCCCAGATGAGAACTTCGACTACAACGATTTCGTCAAGCGCGAGTTTGGCGGCAAGAGCGTGGTGCCCCGCGGCCTCCATTGGTTTTGGTGGGTAGTGGCCTTGATGGTGGCGGCCCTGTTTCTAACATTCTGGCTGCGATGAAGGTCTCGCTTGCAGGGCAGGGGACCGAAAGTCCCTGACTGATCTTGGTAGATGCGCTGCGGGGAATTGGTGGGTTCTTGATCGTGCGAGGTGCTTACCTCACGCGCATGTGGCCAGTTTGAAGGCTTTTGGAATTGAATCACACGCTGGTTTCGCCTAAACGTAACGAAAACTCAGTTGCCCATGACTACAACTACCCAAACCCGCCCCGCCGAAAATCAAACAGGAAACCCTCCAATTCGAGCCGGTCACCCGCGGGCGATTCGAAAAAATCGAGCCCACGATCGTCGAGGGCGAAGACCTCGACGTCCCGACCTTCCTCCGCCGCACCGGAAAAAACCGCTGAACCGCGCTCAGAGCGGATCTATGAGCCTCCGTTTTCCAGATCCAGGAGAAATCTCCAAGCTGGGAGAACCTGGACGGTTCCGGCATCGAGCCGGATCGTTTCACTCTCGGCTCGAGTGACAAGGAATCCCTCGCCGATTTTCAGCTCGCGCATGGCTTCTTCGATCGCCAGCAACTCCCTCACTCGGGTTTGCGGCAGCGCTAACGACTCGCAGACCTGCACCAACATTCGTGTCCGATCCTCGCTTTGAACCAGAAAATCGACCTCCCTCCCTCGCTTCGTCCGGTAATAATAGATCTGGGAAAAGACGCGACGCAGGGCGACAAAGACGAGGCTCTCGAGCAAATGCCCGGAATTTGCCAGGACTCCCGATCCGGTCGATCGAACCAGGGAATGGTCGATCGCATAAGTTTTTTTGGGGTTCGCGCGGGAGCGTGAAACGGAGGCATCAAAAACCCGGACGGAAAAAAAGAAATACGCGTCTTCAAACCACCGGAGGTAATCCGCCACGGCATCTTTCGGAGCATGGTGGCCGAGCCCTTTCAGATACCCGGTCAGATTATTGATCGAGTAGAGCGACGCGGTATTATTCAACAGCCAGTGAGCCAGATCAAAAACGGCTCTGGGATGGGCGATATTGTGCCGCTCCACAAGATCCCGAAAGAGAACGGCATGAAAATATTCCTGATGCGTTTTCACCCGGAGGCGCCGATCAATCCCGAGCACCTCAGGAAACCCGCCCGAATCCCAATATTCCTCAAAGGCTTTTTGAATCACCAGGCGGTTTCTGGTCGAGAGCGCTCCAGATGATGACAACTTTTTGTAATCCAAAAATTCCCCGAAAGAAAAAGGAAACATCTCCCAGGAAAGCGCACGGCCACGCATCTGGGTTGCCACTTCCTGAGAAAGCATTTTTGCGGAGGATCCCGTCAGATAGACCTCGCACTTCTCCGTGCGCAGCAAACGATCCACAAACGGCTCCCAGCCGGAAACCTCCTGAATTTCGTCGAAGAAACAATACACCAACTCCCGATTTTTCTTTTCGGGAAAAATGGAATAGTATGCTTCGAGGATCCGATCCAGCCCGCCCTGGCGCAACTCATGGAGCCGATCATCAAAAAAGTTCAGATACAGGATATTCTGGGCAGACACACCCTGCTTCCGCAGGCGTTTCACAATCTGAAAGAGATACGTGGACTTGCCCGATCTTCGGACTCCCACGCACACCGAGGCCTTTCCCTTCATCGCAACGATCTTCAATCGCCGCGAAACTCCCACCTCCATTTCCGCCTCTTGGAAGTCCAGAATCAGTGCTTGAATCGTCTCAATCATCATTGTCCTGATGTCGCATAGTGGAAATGATTGTATCCGGTTTTTAACAGAAGTGAAAACATATATTTCCGATGATGATCAGAAATAGGGCGCATCACTGATGAACTTTCGGGCCGATCCTGCGCGCTCACTCCGTGTGGAGAAGAACGAACACGGCGACTCAGCGCACAGTTGCTACAGCACCGGCGTCCCGGCCGCGCTGTGCGTCGATATCCCATAAGGAATATCCAAAGAGGAAGGACACTGGCAGCGCTTGGTGGGGGCGCATCGCCAGGCTGACCGATTTTTCCCTGCGGCGCGGGCAATCCGAAATATGGGACGCCCGTCGGCGGGCTCACCCTACCGGAGGAACCCCCCCGCGTCGTTCCAAATGGTGGGGACGGATCGCCAAACCGTCCGGCGCGTTTGATTTTCAAGCGGCTTGCGCCGCACGGATCAGTTTCTCGACTGCTGCGCTCAAGCTTCCTTCCCGTGTCGCCATCGCATCGAGCTTTCTTCTCAGCGGGGGGGCAAGCAAGACGGTCGTCCTGACGTGCGCCCGAGGTTTCCTTCCTGATCCCGGCCTCATCCCCCCGCGAAATTTCCGCAGAGTGCTTTTTGCTGCCTGTTGCAACTCTTCGGCCAGAGCGGGCCGAGGCGCGCGACGGCCGACAAGATCGTCTTCAATTTCCTTCTCGTAAGCGGACAATGGCACTTCCAATGCTTTTTTCAGATCGTATTTCATGGTTTGTGTTTCCTCTGGTATGTTCTTGACGGCCACGCTGTGATCACACGGTAATCTGAGCCTTTTGGCTCACAGGGCACGCAGTGCATGTATCCTGCGATCTCCACGACAGATCACAATCTGGCCGGGATATTTTTCTGGCTCGTAAATCTCTGCAATCCCGTTTTCGGCGATCGCTTCGATGATCATCTCGAAACTCAACCCGCGCGCATTCAGGCTCGCTTTGTTTTTGTCTCCAGGGATAAATCCCATATTGAAACGCTTATCATTCTTTCAAAATATACCAAACCAAAAGTGACGCCCGGCGATCCCGCCCAACCGGGGGAAGTGGCGCGGCAGCGCCTGGTAGATGACCTCGTCGGGGCGCCCGACTTTTTCTGCGGCGCGGGCAATCCGAAAATATGGGACGCCTGCGGCGAGGCGTCCACCCATTACGGATGGCGGATAGGGGGTCATGCACCTTGACATTCCGCGGGAATTTCTCTGTGGGAATTTTTCTTGATTTTTTCCCGGCGGGCCGCTCATGATCCCTCATGGAAGCCACCACTTTGTCCTTGCCGGCGGGATTGGACCGGCTGTTTTACCGGTCTGCCGACGAATTTTTTCCGGCCCATGCGGGGCTGTCGTTGACCTACGATGACGCGTCGCTGGCGACGCTGTATTCCGAGATTTTGCCGAGGGAGGCGGATTTTGCGACGCAGCTTGCGCCCGGGCTTTTGCTGCAGCTTCCGGTGGTTTCGGCTGACATGGACACGGTGACCGAGTCGCGGATGGCGATCGCGCTGGCACTGAACGGCGGGCTCGGCCTGATCCATTACAACATGCCGCGGCGGCAGCAGCTCTCCGAGGTGTCGCGGGTCAAGAACCATGTGCACGGGCTGATCCGCGAGCCGATCAAGGTTTCCCCGGATCAGCAGATCGGAGATGTACTGGCGCTGATCGAGGACAAGAAATTTTCCTTCAGCACGTTTCCTGTGGTTGACCAGTCGGGGGTTCTGCTCGGCCTGCTGCCCGGCCAGTGCGTCCGACCGCGCTTTGCGGCGCGTGCGGTCACCGAGGCGATGATCCCGCGCACCGAGGTGCTGACGATCCGGGAGGGCGAACTCGGGGACGATCCGATCGCGCGAGCCGACCGGTTTTTTACCGACCACATCGGGATCCACAAGCTTCTGGTGGTGGATGCGGACGACCGGCTCCGCGGGCTGTTCACGCTGAGCGACATGGAGCGGATCACCCAGGAGCGCTCGCTGCGGACAAAGCCGTCCCGCGACGGGAAGTTCCGGCTTGTCTGCGGTGCGGCGGTGAGCGCGCCGCGCGATGCGTCCGGCATGCCGGATCTTCCGGCACTGCTCGATCATGTGGGGGCGCTCGTCGAACGCTCGGTCGATGCCGTGGCCGTTTCGACCGCGCACGGCCACACCCTCGGCGTGGGCGATGCGGTGCGCGCGATCCGCGGGGCGTTTCCCGCGCTGCCGATCATCGCGGGGAATGTCACCAGCGCCTCGGGCGTCGAGTTCCTGGCATCCTGCGGCGCGAACACGGTGAAAGTCGGCCAGGGGCCCGGCTCGATCTGCACGACCCGCGTGGTGGCGGGCGTCGGGATCCCGCAACTCACCGCACTCTACGTCTGCTCGAAAGCCGCCGCACACTGCGGGGTCACGATCCTGGCGGATGGCGGGATCACGAAATCCGGCGACATCGTGAAGGCGCTCACGCTCGCGGATGCGGTGATCTGCGGAAGCCTCCTGGCGGGGTGCCCCGAGGCCCCCGGACAGATCATGGAGATCAATGGAAAATTTTATAAACAATACCGCGGGATGGGCAGCCATGCGGCGATGAAGGCGGGGAGCGCGGCCCGCTACGGGCACGCGAAAGATTCCGCGCAGAAGTCCGCCGCCGAAGGGGTCGAGGCGCTCAAGGAAGTCTCCGCATCGGCCGATACCGTCCTGGCCCAGCTCGCAGGCGGACTGCAAAGCGGGATGGGCTACCTCGGCGCGCCGACGCTCGCCGATCTGCGCAAGAACGCCCGCTACACCCGGATCACCGCCGCCGGCATGCGCGAGAGTGCGCCGCACGACATCATCGAGGTGAAGACCGGAAACGCGTAAGCCCCTCTGCCTGCTGCCCAGTTCCCTTCCAAGCCATTTGATGGGTGGCGAGGGTGGCGTCCCAGGTGAAGCGTTCGAGTTGGAGCCGACGTCCGGCCTCGCCGAGCGTGTGGCGGAGATCGCGGTCGTGAAGCAGGCGGATGATGCCGTCTGCGATGCTTTCCGGGGTCTGCTCGACCCACAGGCCGGTGACCCCGTCGCGCACCAACTCGCGCGAGGCGGGTGCCGGTCCGCAGAGGACGGGCTTGCCGTAGCTCCAGGCCTCGACATAGACGATGCCGAAGGCTTCGTGTGAGGAAGGGAGGGCGAGCACGTCGCAGCCGGCCAGGGCATCGGCTTTGGTTGCCTCGTCGGGCACGCCGAGATCCCGGATGGATTCCTCCTCGGGCAGAGGGAATTTCCCCCAGGGATCCGGCCCCGCGACGAGGAGGACGGCCTCTGGGCAAGCCGCGCAGACCAGCCTCCATGCCTGCAGCAGCTCCGGGTAGCCTTTCCCCGAACTCCGCAGACCGAGAAAGAGCACGACCGGCCTCGTTCCGATGCCGAGCCGCCCGCGCAGGCGCGATCCGTCTCCGTCCGGAAGACACATCGGGGGCAATCCGCAGATCGACATCTTCGCGCGATCCAGGCCCAGAGCGGCGAGGTGATCCTGCTCGTGGCGGGACTGGCAAAAGACGGTGTCAGCCATTTGATAAAGCCGCAAATCCATGCGGTCATCCCCCCATTGGCCGGGGTGGACAGCCGGCCAAATCGTGAACCGGGCGCGGTTCCTTTTTGCGAAGTCGGCCAGGGCAAAGCCGATAAAATCCCAGCCGGTCCCGATAAAATGCACGGTGCGCGGGCGGCGGGACAGGAGGCTGTCCACCGCCTGGCGGTATGCCAAGCGGATCGAGAATTCGAGCAGCCGATGAAAGAATGGTCGCGAGGCAAGGCGCATCCAGATTCGCCTCGGCTCGCGGACCATCGCGTCGAGAAGCACGGTGCCGCTTGCGGCCGCTTTGCCCGTAAGCGCGCAAAGCGCCGGTTTCGTGCCCGTGCGCTTTTCGAATTCCGCCGCGAGGCCGCGTTCGTAGCCGGCCAGGCCACCGGGCGCATCAGGCGCCCGGCGCGACGCAAGCAGCAAGGGAATGCGGCGAGCGTCTTCCGGGAGCCCGCCATCGGATTTCGCGCCCATCATTCGGCGTGGAGCAGGCGCACCGGCAGCACGACCGGTCCGTCCTTCTCGTATTTTGGCGGATAGCCGCTGGCATAGACATCGAAAGCCGGGACGACAAATTCTCCGATGATCGTGCGTTCGAGGCAGCTGCGCCAATTGGTCTCGTGGAAGCTGAGCCCGAGGCGGTAGGTGCCGGCACCGAGGCGGCGCGAGAGATCCTCCATCACGACGCTGATGTGCAGGGGGCCCTTGCGATCACCGAACGCGAGCCCGGTTGTCTCCGGCCGCAGGTCGCAGAGTTCGACCCCGTCGGCCGTTTCAATGTGAATCCCAAGGCCGGCGTTCGAGATCGTCTTGTCGAGGTGGAAGTGCGCCGAAACCACGAGCGTGCCGGCGGGGGCTTCCTGCCGCAGCGTCGCCGTTTTCAGGGAGAGGCCCAACGAGCGATTGCTCGCGATGTCGCCGCCGCCGCCGGTTTCCTCCCGCGCCCCGTTCGAGTAAGCCGCGATCACCCCGCCCACGGGGCCCATGGTTTCGATCCGCCCCTGGTTCAGCAGGATGCCGGTCCGGCAGAGCGCCTGGACCGAGTGCATCGCATGGCTCACAAAAAGAACCGTCCGGCCGGCGGTCGAAACCTCGTGCATCTTCCCAAGGCACTTCTTCTGAAACTCGGAATCCCCGACCGCAAGAACCTCGTCCACAATCAGGATCTCCGGCTCCAAATGCGCGGCCACCGCAAACGCCAGCCGCACATACATCCCGCTCGAATAACGCTTCACCGGGGTGTCTAAAAATTTTTCCACTCCGGCAAACGCGACGATCTCGTCGAATTTTCTCCGGATTTCGTCCTGCCGCATGCCGAGCACGGCGCCGTTGAGAAACACATTTTCGCGTCCGCTCAGCTCCGGATGGAACCCGGTGCCGACCTCAAGCAGGCTGGCCACGCGGCCCTTCAGTCCGATGCAGCCCCTCGTCGGCTCGGTGATCCGGCTGAGCAGTTTGAGCAGCGTGCTTTTTCCGGCGCCGTTCCGGCCGATGATCCCGACCACCTCGCCGCGCCGGACATCGAATGTCACATCCCGGAGCGCCCAGAATTCCGTCTCCTCCGCCACACGCCGCGGAACCCGAGCGCCGGACACCGCCCGCCCGGCCCACCGGAACGGTGCCGACACCGCATCCTCGATCGCATGCCTCAACCCGCCCGCGCCACCAGCCTGCTGGCCAAGAAAATATTTTTTGGAAAGCCCCTCGACCCGGATGACAACGTCTTCCTTCATCAGATGATATCCGCGAACGAGCGTTCGGTTTTTCGGAAATACGCGATTCCGAAGGCAAGGAGGAGGAAGGAAACGGCGAGGGAAACGAGCATCGGGGATTCGAGCAGCCGGCACTTCCCGCCGAGGATGCACCACCGGAACCCCTCGATCACAAAGACGAGCGGGTTCAGGCAATAGAGCGAGAACAGTCCGGCGCCGAGCTTTTCCCGGACCAGATCGCTGCTGTAGGCGACCGGGCTCACATACATTCCAAACTGCACGATAAACGGAACCAGGATCCGGAAATCCCGGTATTGCACGGTCAGCGCAGTCAGCACCAGCCCGGCCCCCAAGGCGGAGACGATCGCCAGAACCATGAACACCGGAAGGGCCGACAAATTCCAAACCGGCGGAAACCGGAACCAAACCATCAGGGCCGCGAGGATCAGCAGGGACACAAGAAAATCCACGAGGGAAACCAGCACCGAACTCGTCGGCACAATGATCCTCGGAAAATACACTTTGGAAATCATATCCCGGTTCGAGACCACACTCTGTCCGGACGCCGAGAGGGCACTCGAAAAAAACTGCCACGGCAGCAGCGCCGCAAAGACCATGATCGCATAGGGCGCGTTGCCGATCGAGGGCAGCCCGGCGACCCGGCTGAAAATCACCGTCATGATCACCATGCTCAAAAAAGGCTGGAAGAGCGCCCACGCGGTGCCGGCGACCGTCTGCTTATACCGCACCGCCACATCGCGCCAGGCCAGGATGAAAAACAGCTCGCGGTAGTGCCACAGATCAAGCCAGTAGTGCTTCTCCGCATGTCCGGCTTCGATCCAAAGATCAAAACCCTCTTTCTCAACCGGTGGATTGGGAGATGGCGAGAGATGCATGCTTCACTGTTCGGAGGCCGAACACATGAAGACTCGTTCTTCCGTTCCGAACAAATGAAAAACTATCACGTTCGTCCCGCCGCCGCAATCCCCGAACTTCCCCCCCCAAAAATCCGCACGCAAGATCGAGTCTGGAGAAACACGTTCCGGGTTCCTCTACATTGCGCCTGGCTCCGACGGGCCTGTAGCGGAATTCTGAAAGAATTTCGTTCTCGATATTCCCTCGATGATGCCCCCGCGCTCGCCACCTCATGGAAAACCGTCCCCCGTTCCTTTTCCTTCTCTTACGCACGGATTTGGATTTCCCCTTTTTTTCCACGGGCGCACCTCCGCCCCCCGTCTGCCGAAAGGCTCACCATCCGCAAAACACCATCCTGCACGCCCGCCAAAGAATTTACAAATAATGTATCACCTGGGACATTATTTGTAAATTCCCTGATGGGGAACAAGCAGACGTCTACCTGCGAAATGAGCCATCCACAATAATCCGCACAGTAGAATCATCTGGATTACATACAAATATTGTCCCAGGTGGGACATTATTTGTTAACATCCCTTGCGGAGTGGAAACGGGACGGGGGATGGCGCTGACCCCTCTGCGCCCCTCTGCTGATACCAAGGGAGTCGGGTCGCCCCCGGCCCGATACCGGAAACCGTTCGCGCAGACCACGAGGAGCGAGGGCGTCCCCGCTCCATTGGGGCTTTCCCCATTTCGCATTTTCACTCCAAGCAGACTACGTCCCGTCGGCCTTCGGCGGGCGGCCATCGTGCGAGGGGCGGCTGGCGGAAGCCGGGCGGGCGGGAGCGGCGGGCTTTCCGGCCTGCTGGCAAATGCACGGGGCCGGCGCCTTCACGGGAACGGCCTCCTCCATGCACTTCTCGCAATCTTTTTCGTCAGGTTGGACACAGTTGCAGGGGCGGAGAAAATCATTCATGGCAGAAAAGAAACTATCCTTTCTTGCATCATCGCGCAACCTTGGGTTTGATTTCCGGAGATGAACACGCGGCCCCTGATTGCACTCATCGCCTGCGTCCGGCTGCTCTCCGCAGAATCCCTGCTCGACGATCTGGACAAGGCCCAACTCGACCAGGTCGCGCGCGGCGAGCAGGTTGTGATCAAGCAGGAGGTCGAGGGAAAACCGTGGCCGCGGGTCAAGCTCTACCAAAAGGTTCGCGCCACGCCCGAGGAGGTCGCCGCCGTCTTTTTCGACTACCGGGAGGCCAAGGGATACATCCCGAAAGTTTTCAAGTCGAACATCTCCAACCGCCCGTCCCCGTGCGTGCTCGATGTGGATTACGGGATCGATATCCCGCTTTTTTTTCCCGACGAATTTTACACCGCGAGGAATTCGCTGACGGCCGGCGCGGACGGCAGCTATTGCGTGTCGTGGGTCCTGCTCCGCGCGATCCAGACAAAAGCCAGCGAGGGCAGCCTGCGGATCGAGGGGTTCCAGGACGGGGCGGCTATCCGCTACACGAACCTCGCGACCCCCGGCTCCGCGATCGCCCCGCTATTGAAGCGGTTGGCTGTCGAGCAGCTGAAGGACACCGTCCACGCGATCGTCCGGCAGGTGGAAAAACAAAAGCGGGAAAACCCCGAGGCCTTGAAGCAGGAGGTGAGCTCGCTGCAGGAGGCGCTGAAGCAGGAGCCGCCGAAATAGCCTCCGGCAATCGGCTTGCGAAGCGGGCGCGGGAGGGTTAGCACAGACGGGTGAACATTTACGCGAGGGCACTGCGGTATTTCCGGCCGTTCGTCTGGCCGACGCTCGGGGGGGTCGCGCTGACGCTCGCGGCGATCGCCTTCAACCTTCTGAAGCCGTGGCCGTTCAAGTATATCGTGGACGGCGTCCTCGACCCGTCGCGCGGGACCTCGGAGGCGCGGGCGGTTGTCCACCGGTTGTTCGGGGACGCGAATCCTGCGGGGGCGATCCTGGGCTTCTCGCTCGCGATGGTCATCATCAGCGTGATGGCCGGGCTGGTGAACCTCGCGTCGAACTACCTTTTCATCCGGGTCGGCCTGCGGGCGCTGCTCGAGCTTCGCACCGACCTCTACTCGGCGCTGCAGGCGCTGCCGCTGAAGTTCCACGACGCCCGCCGGAGCGCGGACTCGAGCTTCCGGGTCGCCTACGACTCGCAGAGCATCCAGACGATCTACAACAAAGGGTTCGCGACGATCCTGTCCTCGCTCGTGATGCTCGTCAGCGCGCTGGTCATCATGTTCCGCATGAACTGGCCGCTCACACTTGCCTCGCTCGCGATCCTGCCGTTTGTGGTGTGGGCGATCCGCCACTACGCCGAGCGGGTGCGCCGGCAATCGACGACGATCCAGGAGCGCGAGAGCGACCTGCTGACGCTCGCGCAGGAGGGCTTGAGCCAGATCCGGATGGTGCATGCGTTCGGGCGCGAGGCGTTCGAGATCCGGCAGTTCCGCCGCCGGGCCGCGCAGAGCCTTGAGGCGAACATGCGCCTGAACATGACCTCGGTGGCGAGCGCGCTCGTGGTGGGCACGCTCATGGCGGTCGGCACGGCGCTGATGTATTACATCGGCTCGCTGCAGGTGATGGCGCCGGGCGAGGCGTTCACGCTGGGCGACCTCCTTGTGTTTTCCTCGTATCTGATGATGCTCTACCAGCCGCTCGAGCAGCTCACCTACACGGCCTGGGCGCTCGAGGGCGCGGCGGCGGGCGCGGCGCGTTGCTTCGAGGTTCTCGACCGCGACAACGACGTGCCCGATGCCCCCGGCGCGCAGCAGTTGGAAAATGCGGAAGGCCGGATCACTTTTTCCGGCGTCTCGTTCGGATACGCCACCGGGCGGGTCATCCTCAAAGACCTGTCGTTCGAGATCCGGCCCGGGCAGACGGTGGCATTTGTCGGCGGCACCGGCACGGGCAAAAGCACGCTACTGAGCCTGGTTCCGAGGTTTTACGATCCGGGCTCGGGGAGCGTCTCGCTCGACGGGCACGACCTCCGCGGCATCACGAAAAAAAGCCTGCGCTCGCATATCGGGATGGTCCTCCAGGACACTCTGCTTTTTTCCACGACGATCCGCGAAAACATCGCATACGGGAAGCCGGGCGCGACGGACGCGGAGATCCTCGAGGCCGCGCGACGGGCGCAGGCCTACGATTTCATCATGCAGATGCCGCAGGGGTTCGACAGCCCGGTCGGCGAGCGGGGCGGCCACCTGAGCGTCGGGCAGCGCCAGAGGATCGGGATCGCGCGCGCATTTCTCAAGGACGCGCCGATCCTCCTCCTCGACGAGCCGACCAGCGCCCTCGACCCCACGACCGAACAGGCGATCATGGAGACGATCGGCGACCTCATGCGCGGGCGCACGACCCTGATTGTCACACACCGGATCTCGACCGTGCACGGGATCGGGAGGATCCTCGTGATAAAAAATGGTGAACTCGTCGAGGACGGCACCGGGCCGGAACTTCTCGCCCGGGACGGCCCATACGCCACGCTCTACAAAGCCGCCCAGGCGGAGTAGCTCGATGGCCGAACCCGCGAGGCACTACTCCTCCCCGGGTAAAGGTTCGGAAGCTTTCTCCCCGCCGGAGAACATGGCGTCCAGCTCCGCGGCCTCGGTGCTGCGCACGATGTAAATCCAGCCGGCCTCGGTGCGGAGGAGGTCGGTCCAGCCAGCCAGTTGGAGGGCCACCAGAATCTTGCGGAGCCGTTTTTGATTGGGAAACCACGCGCCGAGCGAGTGCGACGGGCAGCGCTTTTCGACATAGATGTGCCCGAGAAGCCGGAACGCCTCGTCCTCTTCGGAGCGGTTGAGGCGGATGAACGCGGCGAGTTGGTGCCCGATCCCGAATGTTAGCCGCGCGGGCAGAAGGAGGATGTCCCCGAGAATGTGCCATCCGATCACCGCGCGGTCGCTGACCGGATGGAAACGGTTTTTCCGTTCATCCACCGCCTCCCACACGAGGCTCACCAGGGCAGCAAGCAGGAGGGCGGGATGGAGCCATGCCGGGAGTCCGAGGAGCATCTCTCCGGCGATGACCTCCTGCCCGTGGACGACGGTGAGCACCCCCATGACGATCCCCGCGACAAGCGCATAGGCAATCGTCCATGCCAGCCAGGCTCCGGAGCCTGGCTGGCATGGACGATTGCCTATGCGCTTGTCGCGGGGATCGTCATGGGGGTGCTCACCGTCGTCCACGGGCAGGAGGTCATCGCCGGAGAGATGCTCCTCGGACTCCCGGCATGGCTCCATCCCGCCCTCCTGCTTGCTGCCCTGGTGAGCCTCGTGTGGGAGGCGGTGGATGAACGGAAAAACCGTTTCCATCCGGTCAGCGACCGCGCGGTGATCGGATGGCACATTCTCGGGGACATCCTCCTTCTGCCCGCGCGGCTAACATTCGGGATCGGGCACCAACTCGCCGCGTTCATCCGCCTCAACCGCTCCGAAGAGGACGAGGCGTTCCGGCTTCTCGGGCACATCTATGTCGAAAAGCGCTGCCCGTCGCACTCGCTCGGCGCGTGGTTTCCCAATCAAAAACGGCTCCGCAAGATTCTGGTGGCCCTCCAACTGGCTGGCTGGACCGACCTCCTCCGCACCGAGGCCGGCTGGATTTACATCGTGCGCAGCACCGAGGCCGCGGAGCTGGACGCCATGTTCTCCGGCGGGGAGAAAGCTTCCGAACCTTTACCCGGGGAGGAGTAGTGCCTCGCGGGTTCGGCCATCGAGCTACTCCGCCTGGGCGGCTTTGTAGAGCGTGGCGTATGGGCCGTCCCGGGCGAGAAGTTCCGGCCCGGTGCCGTCCTCGACGAGTTCACCATTTTTTATCACGAGGATCCTCCCGATCCCGTGCACGGTCGAGATCCGGTGTGTGACAATCAGGGTCGTGCGCCCGCGCATGAGGTCGCCGATCGTCTCCATGATCGCCTGTTCGGTCGTGGGGTCGAGGGCGCTGGTCGGCTCGTCGAGGAGGAGGATCGGCGCGTCCTTGAGAAATGCGCGCGCGATCCCGATCCTCTGGCGCTGCCCGACGCTCAGGTGGCCGCCCCGCTCGCCGACCGGGCTGTCGAACCCCTGCGGCATCTGCATGATGAAATCGTAGGCCTGCGCCCGTCGCGCGGCCTCGAGGATCTCCGCGTCCGTCGCGCCCGGCTTCCCGTATGCGATGTTTTCGCGGATCGTCGTGGAAAAAAGCAGAGTGTCCTGGAGGACCATCCCGATATGCGAGCGCAGGCTTTTTTTCGTGATGCCGCGGAGGTCGTGCCCGTCGAGCGAGACGCTCCCCGAGCCCGGATCGTAAAACCTCGGAACCAGGCTCAGTAGCGTGCTTTTGCCCGTGCCGGTGCCGCCGACAAATGCCACCGTCTGCCCGGGCCGGATCTCGAACGACAGGTCTTTGAGGATGACCCGCCCGGTGGCGTATCCGAACGAGACGCCGGAAAAAGTGATCCGGCCTTCCGCATTTTCCAACTGCTGCGCGCCGGGGGCATCGGGCACGTCGTTGTCGCGGTCGAGAACCTCGAAGCAACGCGCCGCGCCCGCCGCCGCGCCCTCGAGCGCCCAGGCCGTGTAGGTGAGCTGCTCGAGCGGCTGGTAGAGCATCATCAGATACGAGGAAAACACAAGGAGGTCGCCCAGCGTGAACGCCTCGCCCGGCGCCATCACCTGCAGCGAGCCGATGTAATACATCAGCGCCGTGCCGACCGCCATGAGCGTGCCCACCACGAGCGCGCTCGCCACCGAGGTCATGTTCAGGCGCATGTTCGCCTCAAGGCTCTGCGCGGCCCGGCGGCGGAACTGCCGGATCTCGAACGCCTCGCGCCCGAACGCATGCACCATCCGGATCTGGCTCAAGCCCTCCTGCGCGAGCGTCAGCAGGTCGCTCTCGCGCTCCTGGATCGTCGTCGATTGCCGGCGCACCCGCTCGGCGTAGTGGCGGATCGCCCACACCACAAACGGCAGGATCGCGAGCGAGGCAAGTGTGAGCGGCCAGTTCATGCGGAACATGATGACCAGCGCGCTGACGAGCATCACGAGCGAGGACAGGATCGTCGCGAACCCTTTGTTGTAGATCGTCTGGATGCTCTGCGAGTCGTAGGCGACCCGGAAGCTCGAGTCCGCGCTCCGGCGGGCGTCGTGGAACTTCAGCGGCAGCGCCTGCAGCGCCGAGTAGAGGTCGGTGCGAAGCTCGAGCAGCGCCCGCAGGCCGACCCGGATGAAAAGGTAGTTCGACGCGAGGTTCACCAGCCCGGCCATCACGCTGATGATGACCATCGCGAGCGAGAAGCCCAGGATCGCCCCCGCAGGATTCGCGTCCCCGAACAACCGGTGGACAACCGCCCGCGCCTCCGAGGTCCCGCGCGACGGGTCGAGGACGCCGTCCACGATATACTTGAACGGCCACGGCTTCAGAAGGTTGAAGGCGATCGCCGCGAGCGTCAGCGCGACCCCCCCGAGCGTCGGCCAGACGAACGGCCGGAAATACCGCAGTGCCCTCGCGTAAATGTTCACCCGTCTGTGCTAACCCTCCCGCGCCCGCTTCGCAAGCCGATTGCCGGAGGCTATTTCGGCGGCTCCTGCTTCAGCGCCTCCTGCAGCGAGCTCACCTCCTGCTTCAAGGCCTCGGGGTTTTCCCGCTTTTGTTTTTCCACCTGCCGGACGATCGCGTGGACGGTGTCCTTCAGCTGCTCGACAGCCAACCGCTTCAATAGCGGGGCGATCGCGGAGCCGGGGGTCGCGAGGTTCGTGTAGCGGATAGCCGCCCCGTCCTGGAACCCCTCGATCCGCAGGCTGCCCTCGCTGGCTTTTGTCTGGATCGCGCGGAGCAGGACCCACGACACGCAATAGCTGCCGTCCGCGCCGGCCGTCAGCGAATTCCTCGCGGTGTAAAATTCGTCGGGAAAAAAAAGCGGGATATCGATCCCGTAATCCACATCGAGCACGCACGGGGACGGGCGGTTGGAGATGTTCGACTTGAAAACTTTCGGGATGTATCCCTTGGCCTCCCGGTAGTCGAAAAAGACGGCGGCGACCTCCTCGGGCGTGGCGCGAACCTTTTGGTAGAGCTTGACCCGCGGCCACGGTTTTCCCTCGACCTCCTGCTTGATCACAACCTGCTCGCCGCGCGCGACCTGGTCGAGTTGGGCCTTGTCCAGATCGTCGAGCAGGGATTCTGCGGAGAGCAGCCGGACGCAGGCGATGAGTGCAATCAGGGGCCGCGTGTTCATCTCCGGAAATCAAACCCAAGGTTGCGCGATGATGCAAGAAAGGATAGTTTCTTTTCTGCCATGAATGATTTTCTCCGCCCCTGCAACTGTGTCCAACCTGACGAAAAAGATTGCGAGAAGTGCATGGAGGAGGCCGTTCCCGTGAAGGCGCCGGCCCCGTGCATTTGCCAGCAGGCCGGAAAGCCCGCCGCTCCCGCCCGCCCGGCTTCCGCCAGCCGCCCCTCGCACGATGGCCGCCCGCCGAAGGCCGACGGGACGTAGTCTGCTTGGAGTGAAAATGCGAAATGGGGAAAGCCCCAATGGAGCGGGGACGCCCTCGCTCCTCGTGGTCTGCGCGAACGGTTTCCGGTATCGGGCCGGGGGCGACCCGACTCCCTTGGTATCAGCAGAGGGGCGCAGAGGGGTCAGCGCCATCCCCCGTCCCGTTTCCACTCCGCAAGGGATGTTAACAAATAATGTCCCACCTGGGACAATATTTGTATGTAATCCAGATGATTCTACTGTGCGGATTATTGTGGATGGCTCATTTCGCAGGTAGACGTCTGCTTGTTCCCCATCAGGGAATTTACAAATAATGTCCCAGGTGATACATTATTTGTAAATTCTTTGGCGGGCGTGCAGGATGGTGTTTTGCGGATGGTGAGCCTTTCGGCAGACGGGGGGCGGAGGTGCGCCCGTGGAAAAAAAGGGGAAATCCAAATCCGTGCGTAAGAGAAGGAAAAGGAACGGGGGACGGTTTTCCATGAGGTGGCGAGCGCGGGGGCATCATCGAGGGAATATCGAGAACGAAATTCTTTCAGAATTCCGCTACAGGCCCGTCGGAGCCAGGCGCAATGTAGAGGAACCCGGAACGTGTTTCTCCAGACTCGATCTTGCGTGCGGATTTTTGGGGGGGGAAGTTCGGGGATTGCGGCGGCGGGACGAACGTGATAGTTTTTCATTTGTTCGGAACGGAAGAACGAGTCTTCATGTGTTCGGCCTCCGAACAGTGAAGCATGCATCTCTCGCCATCTCCCAATCCACCGGTTGAGAAAGAGGGTTTTGATCTTTGGATCGAAGCCGGACATGCGGAGAAGCACTACTGGCTTGATCTGTGGCACTACCGCGAGCTGTTTTTCATCCTGGCCTGGCGCGATGTGGCGGTGCGGTATAAGCAGACGGTCGCCGGCACCGCGTGGGCGCTCTTCCAGCCTTTTTTGAGCATGGTGATCATGACGGTGATTTTCAGCCGGGTCGCCGGGCTGCCCTCGATCGGCAACGCGCCCTATGCGATCATGGTCTTTGCGGCGCTGCTGCCGTGGCAGTTTTTTTCGAGTGCCCTCTCGGCGTCCGGACAGAGTGTGGTCTCGAACCGGGATATGATTTCCAAAGTGTATTTTCCGAGGATCATTGTGCCGACGAGTTCGGTGCTGGTTTCCCTCGTGGATTTTCTTGTGTCCCTGCTGATCCTCGCGGCCCTGATGGTTTGGTTCCGGTTTCCGCCGGTTTGGAATTTGTCGGCCCTTCCGGTGTTCATGGTTCTGGCGATCGTCTCCGCCTTGGGGGCCGGGCTGGTGCTGACTGCGCTGACCGTGCAATACCGGGATTTCCGGATCCTGGTTCCGTTTATCGTGCAGTTTGGAATGTATGTGAGCCCGGTCGCCTACAGCAGCGATCTGGTCCGGGAAAAGCTCGGCGCCGGACTGTTCTCGCTCTATTGCCTGAACCCGCTCGTCTTTGTGATCGAGGGGTTCCGGTGGTGCATCCTCGGCGGGAAGTGCCGGCTGCTCGAATCCCCGATGCTCGTTTCCCTCGCCGTTTCCTTCCTCCTCCTTGCCTTCGGAATCGCGTATTTCCGAAAAACCGAACGCTCGTTCGCGGATATCATCTGATGAAGGAAGACGTTGTCATCCGGGTCGAGGGGCTTTCCAAAAAATATTTTCTTGGCCAGCAGGCTGGTGGCGCGGGCGGGTTGAGGCATGCGATCGAGGATGCGGTGTCGGCACCGTTCCGGTGGGCCGGGCGGGCGGTGTCCGGCGCTCGGGTTCCGCGGCGTGTGGCGGAGGAGACGGAATTCTGGGCGCTCCGGGATGTGACATTCGATGTCCGGCGCGGCGAGGTGGTCGGGATCATCGGCCGGAACGGCGCCGGAAAAAGCACGCTGCTCAAACTGCTCAGCCGGATCACCGAGCCGACGAGGGGCTGCATCGGACTGAAGGGCCGCGTGGCCAGCCTGCTTGAGGTCGGCACCGGGTTCCATCCGGAGCTGAGCGGACGCGAAAATGTGTTTCTCAACGGCGCCGTGCTCGGCATGCGGCAGGACGAAATCCGGAGAAAATTCGACGAGATCGTCGCGTTTGCCGGAGTGGAAAAATTTTTAGACACCCCGGTGAAGCGTTATTCGAGCGGGATGTATGTGCGGCTGGCGTTTGCGGTGGCCGCGCATTTGGAGCCGGAGATCCTGATTGTGGACGAGGTTCTTGCGGTCGGGGATTCCGAGTTTCAGAAGAAGTGCCTTGGGAAGATGCACGAGGTTTCGACCGCCGGCCGGACGGTTCTTTTTGTGAGCCATGCGATGCACTCGGTCCAGGCGCTCTGCCGGACCGGCATCCTGCTGAACCAGGGGCGGATCGAAACCATGGGCCCCGTGGGCGGGGTGATCGCGGCTTACTCGAACGGGGCGCGGGAGGAAACCGGCGGCGGCGGCGACATCGCGAGCAATCGCTCGTTGGGCCTCTCCCTGAAAACGGCGACGCTGCGGCAGGAAGCCCCCGCCGGCACGCTCGTGGTTTCGGCGCACTTCCACCTCGACAAGACGATCTCGAACGCCGGCCTTGGGATTCACATTGAAACGGCCGACGGGGTCGAACTCTGCGACCTGCGGCCGGAGACAACCGGGCTCGCGTTCGGTGATCGCAAGGGCCCCCTGCACATCAGCGTCGTGATGGAGGATCTCTCGCGCCGCCTCGGTGCCGGCACCTACCGCCTCGGGCTCAGCTTCCACGAGACCAATTGGCGCAGCTGCCTCGAACGCACGATCATCGGAGAATTTGTCGTCCCGGCTTTCGATGTCTATGCCAGCGGCTATCCGCCAAAATACGAGAAGGACGGACCGGTCGTGCTGCCGGTGCGCCTGCTCCACGCCGAATGATGGGCGCGAAATCCGATGGCGGGCTCCCGGAAGACGCTCGCCGCATTCCCTTGCTGCTTGCGTCGCGCCGGGCGCCTGATGCGCCCGGTGGCCTGGCCGGCTACGAACGCGGCCTCGCGGCGGAATTCGAAAAGCGCACGGGCACGAAACCGGCGCTTTGCGCGCTTACGGGCAAAGCGGCCGCAAGCGGCACCGTGCTTCTCGACGCGATGGTCCGCGAGCCGAGGCGAATCTGGATGCGCCTTGCCTCGCGACCATTCTTTCATCGGCTGCTCGAATTCTCGATCCGCTTGGCATACCGCCAGGCGGTGGACAGCCTCCTGTCCCGCCGCCCGCGCACCGTGCATTTTATCGGGACCGGCTGGGATTTTATCGGCTTTGCCCTGGCCGACTTCGCAAAAAGGAACCGCGCCCGGTTCACGATTTGGCCGGCTGTCCACCCCGGCCAATGGGGGGATGACCGCATGGATTTGCGGCTTTATCAAATGGCTGACACCGTCTTTTGCCAGTCCCGCCACGAGCAGGATCACCTCGCCGCTCTGGGCCTGGATCGCGCGAAGATGTCGATCTGCGGATTGCCCCCGATGTGTCTTCCGGACGGAGACGGATCGCGCCTGCGCGGGCGGCTCGGCATCGGAACGAGGCCGGTCGTGCTCTTTCTCGGTCTGCGGAGTTCGGGGAAAGGCTACCCGGAGCTGCTGCAGGCATGGAGGCTGGTCTGCGCGGCTTGCCCAGAGGCCGTCCTCCTCGTCGCGGGGCCGGATCCCTGGGGGAAATTCCCTCTGCCCGAGGAGGAATCCATCCGGGATCTCGGCGTGCCCGACGAGGCAACCAAAGCCGATGCCCTGGCCGGCTGCGACGTGCTCGCCCTCCCTTCCTCACACGAAGCCTTCGGCATCGTCTATGTCGAGGCCTGGAGCTACGGCAAGCCCGTCCTCTGCGGACCGGCACCCGCCTCGCGCGAGTTGGTGCGCGACGGGGTCACCGGCCTGTGGGTCGAGCAGACCCCGGAAAGCATCGCAGACGGCATCATCCGCCTGCTTCACGACCGCGATCTCCGCCACACGCTCGGCGAGGCCGGACGTCGGCTCCAACTCGAACGCTTCACCTGGGACGCCACCCTCGCCACCCATCAAATGGCTTGGAAGGGAACTGGGCAGCAGGCAGAGGGGCTTACGCGTTTCCGGTCTTCACCTCGATGATGTCGTGCGGCGCACTCTCGCGCATGCCGGCGGCGGTGATCCGGGTGTAGCGGGCGTTCTTGCGCAGATCGGCGAGCGTCGGCGCGCCGAGGTAGCCCATCCCGCTTTGCAGTCCGCCTGCGAGCTGGGCCAGGACGGTATCGGCCGATGCGGAGACTTCCTTGAGCGCCTCGACCCCTTCGGCGGCGGACTTCTGCGCGGAATCTTTCGCGTGCCCGTAGCGGGCCGCGCTCCCCGCCTTCATCGCCGCATGGCTGCCCATCCCGCGGTATTGTTTATAAAATTTTCCATTGATCTCCATGATCTGTCCGGGGGCCTCGGGGCACCCCGCCAGGAGGCTTCCGCAGATCACCGCATCCGCGAGCGTGAGCGCCTTCACGATGTCGCCGGATTTCGTGATCCCGCCATCCGCCAGGATCGTGACCCCGCAGTGTGCGGCGGCTTTCGAGCAGACGTAGAGTGCGGTGAGTTGCGGGATCCCGACGCCCGCCACCACGCGGGTCGTGCAGATCGAGCCGGGCCCCTGGCCGACTTTCACCGTGTTCGCGCCGCAGGATGCCAGGAACTCGACGCCCGAGGCGCTGGTGACATTCCCCGCGATGATCGGCAGCGCGGGAAACGCCCCGCGGATCGCGCGCACCGCATCGCCCACGCCGAGGGTGTGGCCGTGCGCGGTCGAAACGGCCACGGCATCGACCGAGCGTTCGACGAGCGCCCCCACATGATCGAGCAGTGCCGGAAGATCCGGCATGCCGGACGCATCGCGCGGCGCGCTCACCGCCGCACCGCAGACAAGCCGGAACTTCCCGTCGCGGGACGGCTTTGTCCGCAGCGAGCGCTCCTGGGTGATCCGCTCCATGTCGCTCAGCGTGAACAGCCCGCGGAGCCGGTCGTCCGCATCCACCACCAGAAGCTTGTGGATCCCGATGTGGTCGGTAAAAAACCGGTCGGCTCGCGCGATCGGATCGTCCCCGAGTTCGCCCTCCCGGATCGTCAGCACCTCGGTGCGCGGGATCATCGCCTCGGTGACCGCACGCGCCGCAAAGCGCGGTCGGACGCACTGGCCGGGCAGCAGGCCGAGCAGAACCCCCGACTGGTCAACCACAGGAAACGTGCTGAAGGAAAATTTCTTGTCCTCGATCAGCGCCAGTACATCTCCGATCTGCTGATCCGGGGAAACCTTGATCGGCTCGCGGATCAGCCCGTGCACATGGTTCTTGACCCGCGACACCTCGGAGAGCTGCTGCCGCCGCGGCATGTTGTAATGGATCAGGCCGAGCCCGCCGTTCAGTGCCAGCGCGATCGCCATCCGCGACTCGGTCACCGTGTCCATGTCAGCCGAAACCACCGGAAGCTGCAGCAAAAGCCCGGGCGCAAGCTGCGTCGCAAAATCCGCCTCCCTCGGCAAAATCTCGGAATACAGCGTCGCCAGCGACGCGTCATCGTAGGTCAACGACAGCCCCGCATGGGCCGGAAAAAATTCGTCGGCAGACCGGTAAAACAGCCGGTCCAATCCCGCCGGCAAGGACAAAGTGGTGGCTTCCATGAGGGATCATGAGCGGCCCGCCGGGAAAAAATCAAGAAAAATTCCCACAGAGAAATTCCCGCGGAATGTCAAGGTGCATGACCCCCTATCCGCCATCCGTAATGGGTGGACGCCTCGCCGCAGGCGTCCCATATTTTCGGATTGCCCGCGCCGCAGAAAAAGTCGGGCGCCCCGACGAGGTCATCTACCAGGCGCTGCCGCGCCACTTCCCCCGGTTGGGCGGGATCGCCGGGCGTCACTTTTGGTTTGGTATATTTTGAAAGAATGATAAGCGTTTCAATATGGGATTTATCCCTGGAGACAAAAACAAAGCGAGCCTGAATGCGCGCGGGTTGAGTTTCGAGATGATCATCGAAGCGATCGCCGAAAACGGGATTGCAGAGATTTACGAGCCAGAAAAATATCCCGGCCAGATTGTGATCTGTCGTGGAGATCGCAGGATACATGCACTGCGTGCCCTGTGAGCCAAAAGGCTCAGATTACCGTGTGATCACAGCGTGGCCGTCAAGAACATACCAGAGGAAACACAAACCATGAAATACGATCTGAAAAAAGCATTGGAAGTGCCATTGTCCGCTTACGAGAAGGAAATTGAAGACGATCTTGTCGGCCGTCGCGCGCCTCGGCCCGCTCTGGCCGAAGAGTTGCAACAGGCAGCAAAAAGCACTCTGCGGAAATTTCGCGGGGGGATGAGGCCGGGATCAGGAAGGAAACCTCGGGCGCACGTCAGGACGACCGTCTTGCTTGCCCCCCCGCTGAGAAGAAAGCTCGATGCGATGGCGACACGGGAAGGAAGCTTGAGCGCAGCAGTCGAGAAACTGATCCGTGCGGCGCAAGCCGCTTGAAAATCAAACGCGCCGGACGGTTTGGCGATCCGTCCCCACCATTTGGAACGACGCGGGGGGGTTCCTCCGGTAGGGTGAGCCCGCCGACGGGCGTCCCATATTTCGGATTGCCCGCGCCGCAGGGAAAAATCGGTCAGCCTGGCGATGCGCCCCCACCAAGCGCTGCCAGTGTCCTTCCTCTTTGGATATTCCTTATGGGATATCGACGCACAGCGCGGCCGGGACGCCGGTGCTGTAGCAACTGTGCGCTGAGTCGCCGTGTTCGTTCTTCTCCACACGGAGTGAGCGCGCAGGATCGGCCCGAAAGTTCATCAGTGATGCGCCCTATTTCTGATCATCATCGGAAATATATGTTTTCACTTCTGTTAAAAACCGGATACAATCATTTCCACTATGCGACATCAGGACAATGATGATTGAGACGATTCAAGCACTGATTCTGGACTTCCAAGAGGCGGAAATGGAGGTGGGAGTTTCGCGGCGATTGAAGATCGTTGCGATGAAGGGAAAGGCCTCGGTGTGCGTGGGAGTCCGAAGATCGGGCAAGTCCACGTATCTCTTTCAGATTGTGAAACGCCTGCGGAAGCAGGGTGTGTCTGCCCAGAATATCCTGTATCTGAACTTTTTTGATGATCGGCTCCATGAGTTGCGCCAGGGCGGGCTGGATCGGATCCTCGAAGCATACTATTCCATTTTTCCCGAAAAGAAAAATCGGGAGTTGGTGTATTGTTTCTTCGACGAAATTCAGGAGGTTTCCGGCTGGGAGCCGTTTGTGGATCGTTTGCTGCGCACGGAGAAGTGCGAGGTCTATCTGACGGGATCCTCCGCAAAAATGCTTTCTCAGGAAGTGGCAACCCAGATGCGTGGCCGTGCGCTTTCCTGGGAGATGTTTCCTTTTTCTTTCGGGGAATTTTTGGATTACAAAAAGTTGTCATCATCTGGAGCGCTCTCGACCAGAAACCGCCTGGTGATTCAAAAAGCCTTTGAGGAATATTGGGATTCGGGCGGGTTTCCTGAGGTGCTCGGGATTGATCGGCGCCTCCGGGTGAAAACGCATCAGGAATATTTTCATGCCGTTCTCTTTCGGGATCTTGTGGAGCGGCACAATATCGCCCATCCCAGAGCCGTTTTTGATCTGGCTCACTGGCTGTTGAATAATACCGCGTCGCTCTACTCGATCAATAATCTGACCGGGTATCTGAAAGGGCTCGGCCACCATGCTCCGAAAGATGCCGTGGCGGATTACCTCCGGTGGTTTGAAGACGCGTATTTCTTTTTTTCCGTCCGGGTTTTTGATGCCTCCGTTTCACGCTCCCGCGCGAACCCCAAAAAAACTTATGCGATCGACCATTCCCTGGTTCGATCGACCGGATCGGGAGTCCTGGCAAATTCCGGGCATTTGCTCGAGAGCCTCGTCTTTGTCGCCCTGCGTCGCGTCTTTTCCCAGATCTATTATTACCGGACGAAGCGAGGGAGGGAGGTCGATTTTCTGGTTCAAAGCGAGGATCGGACACGAATGTTGGTGCAGGTCTGCGAGTCGTTAGCGCTGCCGCAAACCCGAGTGAGGGAGTTGCTGGCGATCGAAGAAGCCATGCGCGAGCTGAAAATCGGCGAGGGATTCCTTGTCACTCGAGCCGAGAGTGAAACGATCCGGCTCGATGCCGGAACCGTCCAGGTTCTCCCAGCTTGGAGATTTCTCCTGGATCTGGAAAACGGAGGCTCATAGATCCGCTCTGAGCGCGGTTCAGCGGTTTTTTCCGGTGCGGCGGAGGAAGGTCGGGACGTCGAGGTCTTCGCCCTCGACGATCGTGGGCTCGATTTTTTCGAATCGCCCGCGGGTGACCGGCTCGAATTGGAGGGTTTCCTGTTTGATTTTCGGCGGGGCGGGTTTGGGTAGTTGTAGTCATGGGCAACTGAGTTTTCGTTACGTTTAGGCGAAACCAGCGTGTGATTCAATTCCAAAAGCCTTCAAACTGGCCACATGCGCGTGAGGTAAGCACCTCGCACGATCAAGAACCCACCAATTCCCCGCAGCGCATCTACCAAGATCAGTCAGGGACTTTCGGTCCCCTGCCCTGCAAGCGAGACCTTCATCGCAGCCAGAATGTTAGAAACAGGGCCGCCACCATCAAGGCCACTACCCACCAAAACCAATGGAGGCCGCGGGGCACCACGCTCTTGCCGCCAAACTCGCGCTTGACGAAATCGTTGTAGTCGAAGTTCTCATCTGGGAGATCCAGTCCACCCACACGAGCCTCTTCCGACCAGCCGGTCTGCTCATCGGCCCCGCACTCCGGGCAGGCCCTGGCTTTTGGCGGCACTTCCGCGCCGCAGTTGGGACAGATCTCCGGCGCCATCTGCGGTCATCCCACGCCTGCGTATTCCTCGTCGGTTTTCAATTGCAGGCCCATCAGGACGTAATCATGGTCGATGGCCTGCATGTCCTTAACGTAACCCTCCAGCCGGACCAGGTTGCTGAATCCCAGCAGAGCGAACATCTTGATAGCAGCCTCTTGCTCGCCAATGAACTCCGCTTCGACCTTCTCCAGTCCTGATTCACGTGCAATGCTGACGATCTCCGAGACCAGCGCCCGCGCCAGGCCACGCCCGCGATACTTCGGATGCACCAGCACGCTGACCCGCCCAATGTGCCGCTTCCAGCCGCCGAGTTGCTGATGCAACGTAGCGTCCCCGACAATCTGCCCGTCCATCAATGCCAGCAGCGGCAGGTTGCGCCCCAGGTCGATGTTTTGGCACCAATCCCGGATGACTTGCGGTTCGACGACCCGGTGTTTGATGAACATGCGTTCGGGCTCGGGCACGGCCAGGAAGAACTCGTGAAACCCCTTTTCATCGTCCTTGCGCAGCGGCCGTAACTTGGGTTTGGACCCTTCCTTAAGTTTGATTTCTTTAGGATACTTTTGCAGTGCAAATTCGAGTGACATAATCTTCCAGGTTAATCTGGCCTCAATCTGCCGCAACCGGGGGACCCGCGCAAGCGGATATGGCCCGGCCCGGCGTGCGTCAGGGCGGGTATTCAGTCCAACAAGGCGCGGAGGACGTCGAATCGGGCTTTGCCGGAATCGGGCGTAACCGGCTGCTTCGCCTTCTCATCGGCATGTTCCACGAGTTCCGGCGGCAGCTCATTGAGAAACGGGGAAGGGTGGCAAGGCATCAGGGTGCCGTATTTCTTCCGTCCGCCGCAGTGGCTGATGGTGAGTGTCTGCATGGCGCGGGTGACGGCGACGTAGAACAATCGGCGCTCCTCGTCCAGCGTGCCCTCGATCTTCGAGCGCGAGTGCGGCAGCAGCCCATCCTCCAGGCCGACAATATAGACGTTGGGAAACTCGAGCCCTTTGCAACTGTGCATCGTGATAAGCGTCACGGCATCGCCCGGCGCATCGTCATCCTTGTCCTTGCGCTCGTTATCCAGGGTGATTTGTTCCAGGAAGG
>JBAXXD010000052.1:0-26609 GCA_037128135.1 Verrucomicrobiia bacterium | reverse complement strand
GGGGACGGGCGTGAGCGACGGGGACGGCACGCCTGGAGTCGCGGTCAGGGGCATTTTCAACGGCAAAGGCGAGGGCAACGGCGGCAGCGACGGCAGAGGGGCCGGGGAGGGGAATGGGGCCAGCGTCGGCATCGGGGCCGGAGTGCCGATCGGCGCGATGCTCGGCTGCGGACCGGGTGTCGGCAGCACCTGCTGCTGCGCGGAAACCGAAGAGGAGCACAGGGCGAATGCCAGAAGCGCGAGCCCGGGCAACGCCGCCGGAAAACTTAATTTGGGATGGGACATGTGATGTGTTGGTGGATTTTTTCGTAGATGTTAAGCCATGACGCCTGCTCATGGGGCTTAAGAATCGCTGTCACGAGCGAAAGCTTGGTGGCAATGTCCTGGCGGATCCTGCCGACCAGTGCCTTCCCTTTGCCCGTGATCCTGACGAGAACCTTCCTGCGGTCGTCCGGCGAGTGCATCCGCTTGACGTAGCCGAGATTTCCCAGGCGATCCACGAGCCCGGTCGCCGCCGCGGTCGTGTGGCTCATCATTTCGGAAATCTCGGTCATCGAAAGCGATTCGCCCGAGGCGATGTGGCCGAGCAGAAAAAACTGGGGGAATGAAACCTGCCCGCGGGAAAGTTCCTCAGACAAATACTGCACAAAGCACCGCTGCATCACCATGATGATGTCGGCCAGGCGCTCGATCTCGGCGCGTGAAAGTCCAGGTTTCGGGATGCTCATTAGTTAACGCGATTGACTATTAATTCCGCTGATTATTTTGTCAACGCTGCGCTGCGGGTTCGCGATCCGTGGCGGGGGAGTCGGATGGAGAAGGAGAGGAGCTGGTTTTCGGGCGGTAGATTTTTTCGCCCGTCGAGGGGGAGCCCGAGACGATATCGGCGATGAGGAACGGCGGGTTTTTGAGGGAGGTCATCCTCAGAGTGGCGGTTTCGAGCCCCTTGGAGACCGAGAGGTAGGTTTCGCCCGGAACGGCAGAGGAGATCGCGCCCGACTCGATGAGAACGAAATGCTCGGCGGTGTTCACCATGCGGATCACTCCGGTCCACTGGGGAATAACGGCCGCCGGGGGTTTTTGTTTTTGTGGAAACAGCCGGGGGATCTTGGCGAGCCACTGCTGCCAGGCCGCCGGCTTCTGAGCCAGCTGGGTCGGCACGGCGGGCGGTCCCGAAGGCTTTTCCTTTTTCCCGGCGCAGGCGGGCAACGCGGAAAGAATCACCAACGCAAACAGGATCAGGCGTTTTCTCACGGAGGAATAGGAACAGTGTTCCGCGGAAAATTTCCATCAGAAAACGTTCGGGAGCGCGCTGCGGACGGGCGTGCGCCGGCGGCGCGGAAGGCGGGAAGTTTTTTTCTGGCGCGGAAATTTCCTCGACAGGAGACGTCGGGCGAGGGCTGAATATGCCTCTTAATGAACGAAATCTGGATCAGATCCCTGAGGGTGCAGTCGCTGATCGGGGCCGGAGAAGCCGAGCGGCAGGAGCCGCAGGAGCTTCATGTGGATCTGTGCATCCAGCCGTCCGTCCCTTTTTTGTTCATGAACGACGATGTGATGCGGACGATCGACTACGCGGCAGTGGCCAGCCGGGTGCGGGGGCTCGCCGGGGAGGGGCCGAGGCATCTCATCGAAACCCTTGCCGCCGATATCGCCCGCCTTCTCGTCGACGAATTCCATGCCGTTGTCGTGACCGTCGAGGTGCGGAAATTTATCCTGCCCAATGCGGACCACGTTGCTGTCCGATGCCGACTCGAGCGTTGAACCGGCGTTTCTCGCCTGAGAAATCCCGAGCGGCATCAGCCCACTTATGGCAATGAGACGGTGTCATATTCTTCTGGCGCTCTGCCTGGCGGCGGCCTCCTGCGGGAAACTGCCGGTGAGTGAGGAGCCCGCGCCAGCGGCCCGGAAGCTGGCTGCGCAGCTCGATGGCGATCTTCGCCGGGTGCGGGCGGAAGTCGAGAGGCTCGCGGCCTCCACGGCGGATCTCTATAACCACAAGGAGGAAATCCTGCCCCTCACGGACCGGTCGAAATATGTATTTGCCCCGAACGGCGCATTCCACAAACCTGTGAACGACGGCACCGGGGGGCTTTGGATTTCCGGGGCAGTCCCCATCACCGAGGAGGTCCGCGAGGCCGCCTACCTCACCGAGCCGCTCGACAAGGATCTGATCCGCATCACCCGCGAATTTCCCGAGGTCAACCAGTCCTACTACAACGACCGGAACAGCATGAACCGGATTTATCCGTGGTTCGATGCGATCTCGCAGTATCCGCCGAAGATGAATATTCCCGAATACAATTTTTATTATCTCGCCGACGGGAAGCACAACCCCTCGCGGAAGGGAGTGTGGGTGGATGAGCCTTATGTGGATCCCGCCGGGCGCGGGTGGATGGTGAGCGCGATCGCTCCGGTTTACCAAGGCGGGACGCTCCTCGGCGTAGCGGGGCTGGATGTCACGATCGCCACAATTATCGATCGTTATTTCAAGGCGAGCGGGGTTCCGCTTGTCGTGCTCGCCCGCAACGGGGTGCTTGTCGCGGCCACGGAAAAAGGCATCGAGCTTCTCGAAATGCCCCCGCTGAAAAATCACAAGTATCTCGAAACCGTCAAGCAGGACACCTTCAAGCCCGACGAGTATAACGTCGCGAAAAGCCGGATCCGCGCGCTGCGCGACATGTCCGCCGCCATTCTGGATCGCGGGGTTGGTACGGTAACGGTTCCGTTTGCCGGAAAAACCTACACCGCAGTTGCGGTTCCGATCCCTGAGGCGGGTTGGAAAGTCGTGGAATTTGTCGGCAGATGAGGGACGCCTGAAATCCTTATGAAACCAGGGATCATCAAGTGGCCGTTTCTCCGGCTGCCGCTTATCCTGTCATTTATTGCGGCCTTCGTGCTGCTGATCGGGGGCGTGGTTCTGACATTTCAACTCCGTTCCTCCGAGCTGGAGATCGCCGGCGACGAGGCCCGGCAACTCGCGCGCGGTCAGGCGCAGCAGATTTTGAACGACTTCGACCGTTTTCAGGAAACCTTCACATTTTCTCTGACCCTGCTTCCTTATCAGGCCCTGCTGACGGAGGGGGCCTTCTCCGCAGAAGGCGCGGCAGCGATCCGCAGGTTTCTCTATCTCAACCAGCCGATCCTCTCGGAGATCCGCATCTATGAGGACAAAGGGTATGGCCGGGTGGCGGGGATCGATGGCAACAATTATCTTTCTGTCTCCCCGTTGCGGACGCTTTCCGACTGGACAGCCGTCGGCCCGCAGCAGGTGGCCCTCCAGGGAATAGTCCAGGGGCTCGACGGCCGCACACTCTGCCGCGTGGTGGCTGTTCTGAACCCGGAGGCGCTCGCGAAAGATTACCTGACGAAATTTTGCCTGAGCCACCCCGGGCACTGGGTCGTCCTCTACTCGCGGCAGGGCGAGCCGCTCATGATCCGCTCCGGCTCCCGATCCTACGCCTCGATGCAGATTCCGGAGAAATTCCAGACGGGCATTGTCACGGACATTGCCAGCGCGATCGAGGGGAGATCGTCTCTGTCCGTGAAAATCGGGGAGCATCGCGAACGATGGATCTCCTCCCGAGTGCCTCTCACGCTGGAGGGATGGAAATCGGCTGTCCTGGTCGCCTCGGATGAGAGCAAGATCCTCGGCCCGGTCGTCCGCACGACCTGGATCATCGTCATCGTGGCCGGCCTCTTCGTGGTGCTTCTTGTCGCCGTTTTTGTTCTCCTACTCCGCCAAATTCTTGGCAGCCGGAGCGAAATGGAGGCCGAGCGGCTGCGCACGGTCGCGATTCTGGAAACGATCCAGAGCGGGATCGTTCTTGTGGACGAGTACGACGGGCGGATCGCCGAAGCCAATCCCGCTGCGTGCCGGATTCTCGTGGGCGGGGAGGAGGGGCTCGACGGGCGGCTGTCCGCAGATTTTTTTGCTTCTGACGTGCTGGCCTCCGGCCGGGATTCCTCGGGAATCGAGTCGGTCGTTTCGACGGACGGAGGCGGGAGCTGCCCGGTGCTGATCAACACGGAGGCATTGAATCTTGGCGGACGGCGCTTCCGGCTGTTTTCCGTTGTGGACATCCGGTTGATCAAGGATTCGCAAGACCGTCTGCTGCGGGCACAGTCGCGGCTGCGCGAGGCCAATGCCAGCCTGCAGGCCGCCATCCATCGCGCCGAGGAGGCCGCCCGCATTGCCGAGGCGGCCAACAAAGCCAAGAGCACGTTCCTCGCCATGATGAGCCACGAGATCCGCACTCCTCTGAACGGGGTGGTCGGCTTCACCGGGCTTCTGAGTGAAACCCGTCTCGATGACGAGCAGGCCGGGTTCGTGCAAACGATCCGCACCAGCGCGGACGCGCTTCTCACGCTGATCACCGAGATTCTGGATTTCTCAAAAATCGAGAGCGGGCGGCTCGATTTCGAGCGGCTGCCCATCGAGCTGGCCGCCTGCGTGGGCGATGCCTGCAGCCTGGTGGCTTTTCCGGCCAGGGAGAAAGGCCTCGCGATCCGGGTCTTGATCGCGCCGGATGTTCCCCCGTGGATTTCCGGTGATCCGACGCACCTCCGGCAGATCTTTGTCAACCTCCTGGGCAATGCCGTGAAGTTTACCGAAAAGGGAGCCATCGAAGTGGATCTGCAGCTTGACTCGCCGCAGCTTCTTCATGCGCGGATCCGCGATACGGGAATCGGGATCCCTCAGGACCGGATCGATGTCATCTTCGAGCCGTTCACGCAGGCCGACGCCAGCACGACAAGGACCTACGGGGGCTCGGGCCTCGGCCTTGTCATCAGCCGCCGCCTTGTCGAATTGATGGGCGGCAAGCTCTGGGCGGAAAGCGAAACCGGAAAGGGGAGCACCTTCCATGTCCTGCTGCCTCTCCAGGCGTTGCCCGAGCCCCCCGCGGCCGGAACATCAGATGCCAGCTCACAAGCCCTGAGCCAGCCTGAGACGCCGCACACCGCCCTGCGCGTTTTGATTGCCGAAGACAATCCCGTCAACCAGAAGCTGACCTCCCTTCTCGTTTCCAAGCTGGGATACGAATCTGACATCACGGGCGATGGAATCCGGACGGTTGAGGCCGCCGCCAGCGGACAATATGACATCATCCTCATGGACTGCCAGATGCCCGGGATCGACGGCCCGGAGGCCACGAGGAGGATTCGCATCGCGGAGCGAGCGGATCCCTCGCGGCGCAGGGCATGGATCATCGCGGTGACGGCAAATGCCATGTCGCAAGACCGCAAGCACGCCACCGATGCGGGGATGGACGACTATCTGACCAAGCCCCTGCGCCGGGACGAACTCCTGGCGGCACTCCGCCGGGTGGATTGGCAGGCCCGGCCCTGCTGACACGAAGCCTTTTCGCACGGGCACTCCGTCCGGTTCAATCCTCCACGCGCCGACGAAGAGATTCTCCTTTACGACCTGCAGGCGAAGGCGTGGAATGCACCGGTGAATTTCAAGCTCTATTCCATCACGTATCGCTTCCGCTTTCCGAACGGCAGCCTGAAGGAATTCCGCGTGGATCTCGAGTCGCCCTCCATGAATTTTCACAAGACGGCGCCCCCCGATCCGCTGCCGGTCTGGACCCAGTTGTCGCACCAGAAGTGCGCGAACTGCCAGCTGTCCGAGACCACCCACACGCACTGTCCAGTCGCGGTGAATATGGTGCAGGTGGTCGAAGCGTTCCATGACGTCTATTCCCATGACGAGTCCGATGTCGAGGTGATCACTCCGTTTAGAATGTTTTCGGCGCGGGTGAAGAACACGCAGGCGGTGGGTTCGCTGATCGGCATCTACATGGTCACGAGCGGATGTCCGATCCTGGACAAGCTGCGCCCGATGGTTTTCACGCACCTGCCGTTCGCGACAACGGAGGAGAGCGTTTATCGGGCGATCTCTATGTATTTGATGGCGCAGTATTTCCGCTACAAAAAAGGCCTGGTTCCGGACTGGGATCTCAAGGAGTTAGCGTCGTTCTACGACGAGGTGAAGCTGGTGAACCAGTCCTTCGTGAAGCGCCTGACGACCTTCGTGGAGAAGGACGCCTCGCTGAATGCGCTGGTGCTGCTGAACAGCTTCGCCAACGCGACGCGCAGCATGATCCTCCACGAAAGATTCCACGAGGTCGAGCCGCTGTTCGGCGCCTACTTCGGCGATCCGGACTGAATAGCCTCCGGGCTATGTCCGGCGCATCGACGTGTCGCGGAGAAACTTCGCGTCGTCCCGCTCGAGGTAATCGAGGGTGAAGTGGAGCCCGCGGCTTTCCTTCCGGTTGAGCGCGCAATCGACCACGAGCGAGGCGACGGTGACGAGGTTGCGGAGTTCGAGGAGATCGGTGGTGATTTTGAAATTCCAGTAGAACTCCTGCACTTCCGCGTGGAGGTTGCGGAGGCGCGTGGCCGCGCGCTGGAGGCGTTTGTCCGTCCGGACGATTCCGACATAGTCCCACATGAGGCGGCGGATTTCCTCCCAGTTGTGCGAGATCACGACCATCTCGTCCACGTCGGTGACCTGTCCGGGAAGCCATTCGGGGAGGTCGAATGTGACGCGGGGCGGGCGGATGCGCGTGGCTTTTTCGAATGCGTTGTGGGCGATGACGAGCCCCTCGAGGAGGGAATTGCTGGCGAGGCGGTTGGCTCCGTGGAGGCCGGTGCATGCGACCTCGCCGATGGCGAAAAGCCCTCGGAGCGAGGTCTCGCCGCAGAGGTCGGTCTTGACTCCGCCGCACTGGTAGTGGGCCGCCGGGACAACCGGGATCGGCTGCCGCGTGATATCGATGCCGTTTTTCAGGCAGGTTTCGTAAATGTTCGGGAAGCGGTTTTTGACGAAGTCGGCCGGTTTGTGGGTGATGTCGAGGAAGACGCACTTGCTGCCGCTGCGCTTCATCTCGGCGTCGATCGCGCGGGCGACGATGTCGCGCGGGGCGAGTTCCTTCTGCGGGTTGTGGCTTTCCATGAACCGCTGCCCGCGCGCGTTGAGGAGGAATCCGCCCTCTCCGCGCACGACCTCGGAAATCAGGAACGACTTCACCTCGGGATGGAAAAGGCAGGTCGGGTGGAACTGGATGAACTCCATGTTCGCGATCGTGGCGCCGGCGCGCCACGCCATGGCAACCCCGTCGCCGGTCGCGACATCCGGGTTTGTCGTGTAGAGGTAAACCTTCCCGCATCCGCCGGTGGCGAGCACGTTGACATCGCTGCGGAGGGTCTCGACCTCCCCGGTCGCCTCGTTGAGCACATAGACCCCGACGCAACTGTCCTGCATCGCGTAGCCGAGCTTGCCGGTCGTGAGGAAATCCACGGCCATGTGATTTTCCATGACCTCGATCTCCGGGTGGCCAGCCACCTGATCGAGGAGGGTGCGCTCGATCTCCATGCCGGTGGAATCCTGGTGATGCAAGACGCGGCGCTTCGAGTGCCCGCCTTCCTTGCCGAGATCCATCTCGCTGTCGGCCTTCGCCGTCTCTCGGCGGTCGAAGTGCATCCCCATGGCCGCGAGTTCGGCGATCCGCGCCGGCCCGTCTGTCACGACAGCCCGGACAGCATCCTCGTGGCACAGCCCGGCCCCGGCGGCGAGCGTGTCGCGGATGTGGAGATCAAACGAGTCCTCCGGGCTGGTGACGCACGCGATGCCGCCCTGCGCCCATGCCGTGCTCGAGTCCGCCCGCCCGCGTTTGGTGACCACGGCGACGCGGCCCTTTGCAGCGGCCTTCAGCGCGAAGCTGAGTCCCGCGATGCCGCTGCCAATAACAACAAAATCAAATTCTCGCATGCGTGGCGGGGAGGGGGATGTTGTCAATCAGTCGAGTGCGGCCGAAAAAAACCGCCGCGGCCAGGCGGCCCGACGCCTGGCGGTTTTTCAGCGGGCGGAGGGATTCCGCATCCACGGCCTCGACATAATCGACGCGCGCCAGCGGAATCTTCCCGAGGGATTTTTTTGCGCGCGCCACGATCACGGGTGGGGAAGCGTTTGAGGAGGCGGCCTGCTGGAGCGCGGCATACAGCAGCGGAGCCGCGGCGCGCTCGGCGGGGCTCAGGCAGGCATTCCGCGAACTGGCGGCCAGTCCATCCGGCTCGCGGACGGTGGGATGGCCGAAAACCTCAACCGGAAAATTCAGGTCGCGGACCATCCGGCGGATGATGGCAAGCTGCTGCCAGTCTTTTTCCCCGAAGACCGCGTGGGTCGGCTGGACGACATGGAACAGCTTGGCGACGACCGTGCAGACGCCGCAAAAATGCCCCGGCCGCGAGCGCCCGCAGAGGGAGTCCGACAGGAGCGATTCCCCGACGGTTGTCGAGCGGTCGGGGAAATACATTTCTTCCGCAGCGGGCAGGAAGACCGCGTCGGTGCCGGCCGCCCGGCAGACGGCCAAGTCTTTGCGCCAGGGCCGAGGGTATGCGGCAAAATCTTCCTTCGGGCCGAACTGGGCCGGGTTGACGAACAGGGAAACAACGACCGAGCCGGTGCGCCCGGCCACTGCACGCGCCGATCTGATGAGCTCCGCATGGCCGCGGTGGAGCGCCCCCATCGTCGGCACGAAGACCACGCGTCCGGAGAGGCACTTCCGCCAGACTCGAAATGACGCAACCGTTTTCGCAACCTTCATTTTACGTTTGGTCACAATGCCACACCGCAAAATCTGGAGGGCGCGGCTCCGTCAGCGCCGACTTTTCCGATCCGAAATAGGGGACGGCACGAAGGCCATCCCTCCAAGGAACCACCGGTGGAACGGGCGTCCCACCCGAGCCCCCTCTTTTCTCCGCCGGGAATGGCTGCGCCATATTTTAGCGAGTTTCAGCGAGGGGAGCCCGTCGGCGAGGCCGCTGGAGCGGCTGGCAGAGCGGCGGCGGGAGTGCCGGATGCCGCAGGGCTTGCCTGCGGGATGGGAGCATTGAGCAGACTTTCTTGGATCGCCGTCTTTCCGCCCGCGTTTTTGGCGGTGATGATGGAAAGCAGGAGCGTGATCGCGAAAAACGACACAGCCAGCCAGGACGTGAACTTCACGAGCACGTTCGTGGTCTGCGCACCAAACATGTTTTCCGTCATCCCGCCGCCGAATGCCGCCCCGAGCCCCTCGCTTCGGGGACGCTGCATCAGGACAACCAAAACGATCAGGAGGCAAATCAGGACGTGAGCGGTAATGAGGACGGGCAGTAAGATGAACATGGCAACAAAGTATTCACATTAGCCGCCGGGACGACAACGTCAAGATGGGATCAATGAATTCTGAGGAGCACGTAAACGAATGCGACGGTCAGCAGAAAGGAGAGGGGAAGAACGATAAATATGACGATCCGGTGGCGGCCGAGGCGGCGGCTTTTAAAGAACCCGCGGAACCGGCGGGATCCTTTGGGCTTTTCCAGCGGCTCGCCCGGTCCGTCCGCGACCACCGTCTTCAGCGGATGCGCGAAGGGAACTTTGGGTTCGCTCGGATGGATCCGGCTTCCCGCGCCAGCGGGCGGCTCAGGAGCGACTGTCGTCTCCCAATCGTCCTCTCTGGCCGGCGCGCAGGCGTCCTTGCGGGGGACAATGCGGAGCTTGGTCCCCTTGACCACAGCGGAAGAAACGCCGGACCGGAATGCTTTGTGTGGAATATGCATCGCGGCTTCTCAGGTTGTCTCCGCCTTCCCCGCCGCCTTGTCAAACTCCTCCGGAAATTTTGCGAGGAAGCTTTGCGTCGGCCACGAGCAGGCTTCACCGAACGCGCAGATCGTGCGGCCGGCGATGTTGTCGGCGATGCTCCGGAGGTTTTGGGGATCCTCCGTCCGCCCGCCGCCGGCGAGCATGCGGGTCGTCATCTTGGACATCCAGAGGCTGCCCTCGCGGCAGGGCGTGCACTGGCCGCAGCTCTCGTTGGCGTAAAATTGGTTCAGGTTGTTGAGCGCCCAGACCATGTCGCGCGAGTCGTCCATGACGATGACCCCCGCGCTGCCGACCATCGTTCCGACCGACTGCAGAGTCGAGGCGTCCATCACGATATCGAGCATCGGGAGATCCTTCTCCACCATCGCGCCGTCCGAACCCTTGACGCGGATTTTATAGATTTCGTCCGCCCGCATGACCTTTGCCGAGCTGCCTCCGGGGATGACCGCTTTGAGCGTGCGTCCGGGTTTGAGACCGCCGCAGACGTCGAAGATGAGCTCGCGGAATGTGACCGCGCCGCAGGGGATCTCGAAAATTCCCGGGCGTGCGACGTCGCCGCTGACGCACATCGTGCGGGTGCCGCCGTCTCCGGGCGTGCCCATCCTCGCGTATTCGGCTGCGCCGAGGCGGATGATGTGTTTGACATGGCAGATCGTTTCGACGTTGTTGACGATCGTCGGCTTCATGTAGAGGCCGAGAACGGCGGGGAAGTAGGGAGGTTTGATCCGGGGGTAGGGGCGTTTGCCCTCGAGCGATTCCAGCAGGCTGGTTTCCTCGCCGCAGATGTAGGCCCCCGCGCCCTGGTGGACGTGGACGTCGAGGTCGAACCCGGTGCCGAGGATGCTTTTTCCGAGGAACCCATTTGCGCGGGCCTCGCGGATCGCATTTTCGACGATGCGCGCGGCGTGCGGGAACTCGCAGCGGATGTAGATATAGGCGAGGCGGGTGTTGGTTGCGAACGCGGCGATCGCGAGGCCTTCGAGGAGCTGGTGGGGATCCCGGTGCAGGATGTGGCGGTCCTTGAACGTGCCGGGCTCCGACTCGTCGCCGTTGACGACAATGTAGTGCGGCTTGCCGTCATCCCGGTTGATGAAGCCCCACTTCGTGCCGCATGGGAAACCCGCACCGCCGCGGCCGCGGAGGTTCGCGGCCTTAACGGCATCCACGATCTCCGACGGCTTCATGGTCAGCGCTTGCTTCAGCGACGCGTATCCGCCGTGCGCGAGATAGGTTTCCAGATCCGGCGCGTAGCCCGGCTTGACGAGGTTCTCGAAAATGATGCGCCGCTCTTTCGGATGGGGCGGGGAAAGGAATGGGGTCATGGCGATTTGAGTTTTTCGACGATCGATGCGACGTCGGAAGGTTTGATGTTTTCCACGAGGTCGTCGTTGATGAGCGCGACCGGGGCGCTGCCGCAGCTCGCGAGGCACTCGACAAATTCCACGCTGAACTTCCCGTCCGCACTCGTGGGGGGCGCGCATCCGTATCCGTGGTGCCCGGCGTGCGGATCCACGCCGGCCGCCTCGCAGAATTTTTCCTTCACATCGTGGCTGCCGGCCATCGCGCAGGCCAGCGTCCGGCAGACACGGATCACCGTCCTGCCGGCGGACTCGCGTCGGAACCAAGGATAGAACGTCACCAGCTCGAGGATGTTGACCGGAGTGAGGTCCAGCCTGGCCGCGATCCACTCGATCCCGGTGTCGTCCACGGATCCGAAATGGTTCTGCCAAAGATGGAGAAGAGGAAGCGAGGCGCTGCGCCGGGAAACCGGATAGCGGCTCACAATTTCATCAGCCTCCGCCAAAAAGGCGGGCGTCACATGGTCTGCCTGGCGCGGTGTGGATTCGCTCATCATGTGATTTCTCCGTTTTTCTTGCGCGCTCATCAAGCAAAACGATTTCGAGAAAACGATTCAAGCCGATTCGGGCGGCGATTTCCCTGTTGCTTTTGTCGGCCATCGGGAGCAAATATCCACAACAGACACCGCTTTTTGATGAACCAACCAGCCAGCACTCTCGAGCAGCTCAAGTCATTTACAACCGTTGTTGCGGACACGGGCGATTTCGAATCGATCCGGAAATACACGCCGCAGGACGCCACCACGAACCCGACGCTGATCTACAAGGCGGTTCAACGCCCGGAGTATCGGCATCTTCTCGACAAGGTGCTCGCGGAAAACCGCCGTGCTTCACTAACCGGCAACGCGCTCCTGAGAAAAATCATCGACGATCTTCTGATCGCGTTCGGGCGGGAAATCCTGGCGATCGTTCCCGGGCGGGTCAGCACCGAGGTGGATGCCAGGCTCTCCTTCGATACCGCAGCCACCGTCGAGAAGGCGCGGTATTTGATCGGGCTCTACGAAAAATCCGGCACGCCACGGGAACGCATCCTCATCAAAATCGCCTCGACCTGGGAGGGCGCGAGGGCTGCGGAAATCTGCGAGAAGGAAGGCATCCGCTGCAATCTCACCCTCCTATTTTCCCTGCCCCAGGCGATCGCCTGCGCCGAGGCCGGGGCACGGTTGATCTCGCCATTTGTGGGGAGGATTTACGACTATTACAAAGCCGCAAACGGCAGGGATTATGCCGGGGCGGAGGATCCGGGCGTCCAGTCGGTCGGCCGCATTTACACCTACTATAAGAAGTTCGGCTATGCGACCCAGGTAATGGGAGCCAGCTTCCGGAATACCGGGCAGATCACCGAGCTGGCGGGCTGCGACCTGCTGACGATCAGCCCGGAACTCCTTGAGGGGCTCCAGCGCTCGCAGGCACCGCTGGCCCGGAAACTCGATCCCGCCCGCGCAGCGGCCGCAGAGATCAGCAAAATCTCGCTTGATGAAAAATCTTTTCGTTGGATGCTCAACGAAGACCCGATGGCCACCGACAAGCTGGCCGAAGGGATCCGGAAGTTCGCCGAAGACATCGTCAAACTTGAGGAGATCATCAAAAAAAACCTATGAAAACCACCTGCCTCGCTGCCACTGCCCATTTTTTTCTGATCGCGCTCTGCGCGGGTTCGCTCCATGCGGGCGACGCGGAGTTTCCGGGTTCCGTTCCGGTGCTCCTGTCCAACCAGTCCGTGCGAAACGATCTCGCCCTCACGAAATCCCAATGCGCCAGCCTCGACCGGCTCCGGGCGGAATATAAATCCGACGCTCGGACGGTCACCGCCAAATCTCCCGAAAATGCGACCGCGCGAAAAGCGGCGAACGAGGCCCTCAGCCAACTCAACGCCCGCCACAACGCCGCCGCATTGAAGATCCTCACGCCCGCCCAGCGTCAGCGCCTGGATCAGATCGGACACCAAACTCTCGGCGGGCTGATGCTTTTCGTGCCGCGCATCCAGGAAAAACTGCAGCTCACCCCGGGGCAGATCTCCGACCTGAAAAAGTTCCGCGGGGAAGGGGAGGCCTTCGCTGCCAAGGTGAACCTCGCGTTCGAGGAAGGAAAAATCGGGCTCCACGAACGCCTCGAAACCCTGCGCGCGTGGCGCACCAAGCAGTCCACAAAAATTCTGGGCATCCTGACCCGCGCCCAGAAAGACTCCCTGCGCCTGCTGAAGGGGGAGGAGTTCAAACCCGCCTGAAATGTGACCGAGTTCCAACCCGCCGCTTCGGTTTTCTCCGCGTGGCCGTCCCCCTGGCAGGGTCGGCTCCTTGAAAATCGCGGTTTCTTTTGAACAGACCGTGGCAGTAAAATTCACACTGAGCACCCCGAGCACCCCCTTGCGGGATGCCTTTTACGTCGGGCTTTCCGTGCTCCTGTGTTTCATTGCGTCGGCCTATTTCATTTACAACCAGGCCAGCGCGCGGAACAACATCCACAACCGCCTGCGGCTCGAGGCCATCGCCTGGCGGACGACCGCCCTGATCAACCCGACAGATCACGCACGCCTCGCGGAAACCCCCACGGAAAAAACCGCCGCGGCCGATTATCAGAAGATGCAGAAAACCGTGCGGGACTCCAAGCTGGCCGAGGCGATTCTCTCACGGATTTATACCGTCACATTTGACAATGACGTTCCGCGCATGGTTCTCGACAGCGACGGCTTCCCGGCCAGGACATGGGAACGGCTCCCGCTTCAGCCGGGAAAAAGCGGGGATTTCACCAAGGAAACTCTCTACTTCTGCGCCCTCTCGGTTCAAAAAACCGGAAAAGGCTGGGTCGGGGAGATCTCCTATCCCGGCTCTTTGAATTCATTCGTCGTGGCCATGGTGCCGATTTTTTCCAGTCCGGGAACTCCCTCGGGCGTGCTGGTTGTCGAGTCCACGGCCGACCGCCTTCAACCGACGCTCGCCTCCCTCAAGTCCGCCGCCATGTCATCCGTCATTATCGGGGCCGTCGTCTCGCTGACCGTGGCTCTGGCTGTTTATTCCTACCGCCGGCGGAATCTGGCTGACGCCAATTTGCTCGCCAGTGCCACGCGGGCGGAAAGCGCCCTGATCGGTGCGATAGGCGAGGCGATCTATCGGTTTGATCCGACATCGGACTCTCTCGCTTGGCAGGGGAACCTACCCGATCTGGGTTGGCCGGAAAAAAACGACGCGCCGGCCAGCCGCACCCAGTGGCTGTCGTTCGTCCATCCGGACGATGTCGGGAAGTGCCGGGCAGCCTGGACGGGAACGGACGGCGCCAAATGGAGTGTCGAATACAGAATTTTCGGGAAGGACGGCCGGCTGAACTGGCTGCTGGATCGCGGCCAGCACATCGAGACCCAACACCATCGGACAGTGGCGATCGGCACGCTTTTGAATATCACCCCGCTGCGCGAGACGGAGCGCAGGCTTCGCGACGTGGTCGATGCCGCGGGCGAATTTATCTGGGAGGTCGATGCCAACGGGCATTACACCTACCTCTCCGAGCGCGTGACCGATGTGCTCGCCTGCCCGCTCGATAAACTCATCGGCCATCACCCGCTTTCCTTGGTGCCGCCGGAGGACATCGAACAGGTCCGCGGGAAATTGCGCGAGATCGGCGAGGAGCAGAAAATTTTCCGCGACTTCGAGCATCGCATGATCCGCGGCGACGGAAAAATCATCTGGCTCAGCCTCAACGGCGTGCCCGTCAGCAACATGACCGGCCAGATCACCGGCTACCGCGGCGCGGGGCTCGATATCACCGCCCGGAAATCCGCCGAGCAGGAACTGATCCGCGAAAAGGAATCCGCGCAGACCGCCAACCGGGCGAAGAGCGAATTCCTGGCTGTGATGAGCCACGAAATCCGGACACCTCTGAACAGCGTTTTGGGATTTGCCGATCTTCTCACGGAGACGAAGCTGGATGCAGCCCAAAAAGAGCAGGTGGATATGATCCGCCGCAGCGGGGATGCCTTGCTCGTTCTCTTGAATGACATTTTGGATTTCTCCCGGATTGAATCCGGCAAAATGCCGCTCCAGCCGACCTCGGTCGAGATCCGCAAGTGTTTGAGAGATGTTGCGGATCTCTACACTGCCACGGCCAAGGCGAAAGGGGTGGATGTCCGGCTGGAGGTGGATCCGGCCGTTCCGAATGCGCTTTGCACGGATCCGGGGCGGCTCCGCCAGATTCTTCTGAATCTCATCGGCAACGCCGTGAAGTTCACTCCCGCCGGGGAGGTGGTGATCACGGCAAAGAAGGGCGACGCCGATCCCAACGACGGCCGGTTTCCTCTGCTTGTGGAAATCGCGGACTCCGGAATCGGCATTTCACCGGATCGGATCGGCCGGTTGTTTCAGGCCTTTTCGCAGGCGGACTCCTCGACGACAAGGCGGTTTGGCGGCACCGGCCTCGGGTTGATCATCTGCAAGCGCCTGGCCGAACTTTTGGGCGGGGATGTGTGCCTGCGGAAATCCTCGCCGACCGGCAGCGTGTTTGCCTTGGAATTGCCCCTCGTGACCGTGCCGGTTTCCACCGATTCCTCGATGGAAGATGCCGCTCCTGAGGACGCTCGGACATTCGTTATGGACGCGGCATGGCGCGTGCTCGTCGTGGAGGATAATCCCGTCAACAGCCTGCTCACCCAGCGGTTGCTCGCTTCGATGGGCGTCGCAAGCGACTCCCAGCCCAACGGCCTCGCCGGGGTCGAAGCCCACGAGCGGGCACCATACGATATCATATTCATGGACCTGCAGATGCCGGTGCTGGACGGATTGGAGGCGACGGGCCGGATCCGGAAATTCGAGGCCTCCCGGCCGGAAATCCCCCCGGCCTACATTATCGCCCTCACGGCAGATGCCATGTCCGGCGACCGTCAGCGCTGCCTGGCTGCAGGAATGAATCATTACCTCAGCAAGCCGATCCGAAGACCGGAGATGGTTGCCGTCCTGCAGAAATCCTGCGAGGTGCTGAAAGCCGCACGCGGCACTTGATCCCGTGATTCTCGACACGCTCCGGTCCGCGATGGATCTCTACACCCACCTCCCGCGATACCGCGAAATCCTTGCGATCCTCTTTAAATATGGATTTGCGGACGTCCTGCGCCTCGTCGCCCTCCAGCGCATCCTGCGGATCGAAGAGGCCACGATCCGGATTCACCCGGACGACGCGATCCTGTCGAAACCCCTTCCGGAGCGGCTCCGCCTTGCACTGGAGGAACTCGGGCCGACGTTTGTCAAGTTCGGCCAGATCCTGAGCAGCCGCCGGGATTTGATCACGAACGACTACTTTATCGAGCTCACCAAGCTCCAGAACAGCGTCCCTCCGTTCCCGGTCTCCGAGGCCAAGGCCATCGTGGAACGCGAACTGGGCCACCCGCTGCACCGGCTTTTTTCCCACTTCAGCAAAAACCCGATCGGCAGCGCCAGCATCGCCCAGGTCCACAAGGCCACGCTGCCGGACGGCACGCCGGTCGCGGTCAAAGTCCAGCGCCCGGATATCGAGAAAACGATCGCCCTCGACGTGGCGATTCTTCACGACCTGGCACACTTCGTCGAAAAGCATGTGCCCGAGGCGTCCGGCCTCAACCCCATCGGGGTCGTCCAGGAGTTCACCGAGACGCTGCAGAGGGAATTGGACTTCGAAAATGAAGCGTCGAACGCCGAGCGCTTCGCCGAACAGTTCGAGGGAAACCCGCATATCCGGGTCCCGAAAATTTACCGCGACCATTCGAATGCCCGTATTCTCACGATGGATTTCATCACCGGCATCCCGATCACGGATCACGAATCCCTCGTCGCGAATGGCATCGATACCTGCAAGCTCGCCGTGACCATGACCGGCCTCATTTACGAGCAGATTTTCACGCACGGTTTTTTCCACGGCGACCCGCATCCGGGCAATATGACCGTGCTGCCGGACTCCACCATCGTGCTGTATGATTATGGAATGATGGGCAAGTTCACCCCTCAGATGCGCGAGAGCATCGCCCTCCTCGTCAGTGGTCTCGCGGAAAAAAATCACACCCAGACGACCCGATCCATCCTCGATTTGTCGGAGGAGGGAGTCGCGAAGGATCAGATGCTGCTTCAGGCGGAAGTCGAAAAGTTCGCGGAGCAAAACCTGAGCCGCCCGCTTCGCGAGATCAGCCTCGGAGCCGTCCTCAACAGCCTGCTCGATCTCCTCCGCGACAACCGCCTCCGGATGCGGCCGGCCTTCTATCTCGGCATCAAAGCTCTCGCGCAGGTCGAGGCGATCGGACGTGAACTCGATCCCGGCCTCAACTTCATCCAGCTCGGCGACCCCTACGCGTCGCGCGTCCTCCTCGGAAAATTCGGGGCCGGCAGGGTGGGGGGCATCCTCAAGGGCGTCGCCCTCGAAGCCCTCGACTTCCTCCGCGACTTTCCCGGTGACTTCCGCCAGCTCTACCAGAGCATCCGCCGCGGAAAGATCAACATCCCGCTCGAACATAAAATCGATCCCAAGGGCTTCGAACCCCTGCGCACGACCCTCGACTCGATTGCCAACCGCCTCACCAACGCCATCCTCACGGCCGCCGTGCTCATCTGCTCCAGCATCGTCCTGCTCGCATCGATCCCGCCCCATGTCGGCCATGTCAGCGTCCCGGGCGCGACTGGCCTGCTCTTCGGCACTTACATGTGCCTCCGCCTCGTGTTCTCCATCTGGAAACACGGCGGACTGTAAAGCTGCGATTCCCTCAGCCCGCGGAGTTTCGAGGCTTCGAACCTTCACGCAATCCGCTGCGAGCCAGAGATCGCGATTCCCGTCGCCATCCGATAAATTTCAACGCTTGTGTGAATAATCACGCCCGCACGTTCTGTGCGAAATCGCAGTGAAACTTGCTTCACAGGTTGTTCACACCCGGATATTCCCATCGTCCCAAACAGGATATCTATAACATCAGATAATATATGTAGTGTATAATAAAAGCCTGAAGGTGACTTTGTTTGTCTGCTTCGGGTTCATATCACCTCTGTAAAACAAATGGACTCAGAACATCGGCAAGATGCCGATGCTGCGTAGCATTGGCTTCCAGCCAAAGGTCCAGAAAAATCCAAGAGGTGATATCAGAGAGGAGACGAAACTCAGCGGTTAAACACCCCATGCCGGACGTTTCACGATTCCGGCACCTGTCGGCGGAGTGGTCGTCGGAGCAAGGTTGGGAGGATTTTTTCATTAAGCGCATTGGCGAGGGACTGCTGGGCCAGGCGGGCATCGCGCACGAGCCGGGCAAACTGGGGTGCCTTGGCGGGATGACGGAAGAGATAACGGAAGATGGTGCCCGGATCGGATCTTCCGGTTTCCGGATCCATGAGCACATGGCCCGGGATCGGAAGATCCTGCTCCAATGTATCGGTGATGCAGCGGATGGAAACCATGCGGACTCCGTTTCGTGAGCAAACGCCATGGAGGTGCGAGGATTCCAAATCCACCGCCAAGGCGCCCGTTTCGCGGCCCAGAGCGGATTTCTGTGCGGCGGTCTCGAGGATTTCGTCGGAAGTTGAGATCCGGCCGACGCGGAAATTCCCGGGGATCGGCAGGCACCGGGCGAGTTCGCTGTCGGTGAAATTATCTCCAAGCAGAACCGTTCCGACCGGGAGATCCGGTTGGAGCGCGCCGGAAAACCCGGCGGAGATCAACACATCGGGGCGGTTTTTCAGGATGAGTTTTTTGAGAGCGGCAGCGGAGCGATGTCCCATGACTCCGAGTGTCCACACGGAAACGCACAGTCTGTTCTGCTGGATTGCCCGGAAGCCGGCGCTTTCAAATTCGAGGGCGAACGCGATGGCGATCATGGCGGCGGGAAAAGGATTTCGTAAAGCCGGGTGGTGCCCGCCGGATCCGGCGCGGCGGAGGAGGTCAGCCCCGCCAAAGCGCGCATTTCGAAAGAGGCGGCTGCCGCCGCAGGAATCTGGACGAGCAGGCGCGATCCGCCATCAGGTTGCCCAACCAGGAGGGCTGTTCCTCCGAGCATGTCGGCACACTTCTCGATCTCCCGCCGGCGCTCGAGCGGGTTCCCCTGCCCCGGCAGCAGGACGAACTGACGGGTATCGGTGCCGAGCGGTGCGGGCGGCGGCAGGTTTTTCGAGGCGGCCAGTTCGACGGCTGCGCGAAGTCCGGGCGCCTCGGGTGCCGGCGCGGCTGGCTTTGGGGAAAATCCCCTGATCCCGAGAAGCAAGACCGCCAACGGAACCGCCAGCGCGACCAGCACCACCGCAAGCATCCGGACGGCCTGCGGGTTGAGTCGGAAAGGTGTGTGCTTCGGGTTCAATTTGCCTTTCAGAATGCCGCCTCTCTCCGGTTTTCGCAAGAACGGAGAACGCGGGATTGACCGTTCCCCCCGCGTGCCCGATATTCCCGACCCTGCTGATGTCCACAAAAACCACACGCAATTTCTGCATCATCGCCCATATCGACCATGGCAAGACCACTTTGTCCGACCGTCTTCTGGAGTTCACCGGAACGATCCAGAAGCGGGAGTCCCAGGAGCAGCTCCTCGACGCGATGGATCTCGAACGCGAACGCGGGATCACGATCAAAGCCCATCCGATCGCAATGGAGTACCGGGCGAAAGACGGGCACCGCTACAAGCTGAACCTTTCGGACACTCCCGGGCACGTGGATTTTTCCTACGAGGTTTCGCGTTCTCTGGCCGCCTGCGAGGGTGCCCTGCTCATCATTGATGCCGCCCAAGGCGTCGAGGCGCAGACGGTCGCCAACGTTCACCTCGCCGAAAAGCAGGGTCTGAAGCTGATCCCTGTCATCAATAAAATCGACCTGCCGAACGCGGATGTCGAGTCCGCCCTGAAGCAGCTCGAGGACATCCTGGCGATCCCGGCCGAGGAGGCGATTCTTGCCAGCGCGAAGGCCGGGATCGGCATCGAGGAAATCCTCGAGGCCATCATCGAGCGGATCCCTCATCCTTCCGGAAGGCCGGACGCCCGCCTCCGGGCGCTCACGTTCGACTCCACTTTCGACACGTATCGGGGAGTTGTGATTTATACGCGGGTCATGGAGGGAACCGTCAAGGCCGGCGATTCGGTGAAACTGATGGCGACCAATGCCACTTACGACGTCAAAGAAGTCGGGGTCTTCAAGCCCCAGCATCCGAAGTTTTTCGTCCGCGAAAAGCTCGTGGCCGGTGACATCGGCTATGTCATCGCCAATATCAAGACCAGCTCGGAAGTCAAAGTCGGCGATACCCTCACCAGCGCCAAAACCCCCGCCGCCTCTCCCCTCCCCGGCTTCCAGGTCGTGCAGCCGATGGTTTTCAGCGGCATCTACCCGATCAATACGGCGGACTTTGAAAAGCTCAAGGCCGCCATGGGCAAACTCCAGCTCAACGATGCCGCCTTCCACTACATGCCGGAATCCAGCGTCGCCCTCGGATTCGGATTCCGCTGCGGCTTCCTCGGACTCCTCCACATGGAAATCATCCTCGAACGCCTCCGCCGGGAGTTCGATATGGATATCATCGCCACCTACCCGTCAGTCATTTATGAAATCCTTCGCACCAATGGCGAAGTGATCAGGGTCGATAACCCGGATCAACTCCCCGACCCCAGCGTCATCGAGGAAATCCGCGAACCGATTGTCGCCTGCTATATCATGCTCCCGAATGAATACATCTCCTCCATGATGCAGCTCATCATGGACAAGCGCGGCGAGATCAAGCACACCGAGTCCCTCGACACAAGGCGCGTGATGCTGACCGCCGAACTCCCTCTCAATGAAATTCTTGTGGATTTTGTGGATAAAATGAAATCCCTCACCCGGGGCTATGGATCCATGGATTACGAACAGGCCGGGTATCGCGCCGGAAAACTTGTCAAACTCGATATGCTCGTCAATGGCGACCCGGTGGACGCCTTCAGCAGCATCGTCCACCGCGATAAAGCTGAGGCACGCGGACGCGCCCTCGCCGCCAAATTAAAAGAAGTCATCCCCACCCAACTCTACCAGGTCTCCATCCAAGCGGCCGTCGGGGGGAAAATCGTTGCCCGGGAAAATGTCAGCGCCTTGAGAAAGAATGTCACGGCAAAATGTTACGGTGGTGACATCACAAGAAAGCGGAAACTTTTGGAAAAACAAAAAGAAGGTAAAAAACGTATGAAAGCCATTGGAACTGTGAATATTCCGCAAGAGGCTTTTATTGAGGTTTTGAAGACGGGATGACAGAGTATTTTCCAAGGTGCGCGGAGTTTGCGCTTTTCGCAACCTCTGCGAATTCTTCCAGATATCCAGATAGACTTTCTGTTCAGACTTTTTGTTCATAAAAAGAATATATAAAAATATTACAATCATGTTTTTACTAACACCTCGGTATATTAATGAAGCCAAACACTACGCGCATGGAGCGAAGAAGTTCTTGGATTACAAACGCGATATTTTGCCCGCCGAGGATTTGGCGAAAGTCGAAGAAAAAATTGTCAGGTTAAAATCCGCGATGCGGCAGCGGAGCCGGAAAGCCGTGGGATCGGCCATTGGGGAGTTGGACGCGCTGATCGGCAGGATCTCCCCTCCCCCGAAGGATGCGGGGTGGCGGGAGAATGTGGAAGTGTTTTTGGTGGCGATCGTGATTGCGGCCGGCATCAAGGCGTATCTTTTGCAGCCGTTCCGGATTCCGACCGGTTCGATGCAGCCGACGCTTTACGGGATTGTGGGCACTCCGACCGACTCCCCTCCCCCGAACATTCTGGTGCGGGCGTTCGAGTTTGTCTGGCTCGGCCGGCATTCTTTCGACTTGAAGGCGCAGGAGGAGGTGATGGTGAGCGGACTCCATGAACACACGTATGCGAATTTCTTTACGTTTACCGATATTGTGTGCCGGAACCGGGCCGGCAGGGAGTCGACCTGCCGGCTTTTTGTACCGAGCAAGCCGCTGGCCGAACACTTCCGGGTTCGGCCGGGCCGCGAATATCAGGCGGGCGAAACGATCGCCTGCGGGCACATGGACACCGGCGACCAGGTTTTTGTGGACAAGGTGAGCTACAATTTCGTGAAGCCCGCCGCCGGGGACGTTTTCGTGTTCAAGACGACCGGCATCAGGAAAATCGAGGACGGGCTGGATCCGGCGCTGGGCTCCCAGCACTACATCAAGCGTCTGGCGGGGATGCCCGGGCAAACCCTGCGGATTGCGCCGCCGAAGCTTTTCGTCAACGGAGCGGTGCCCGCCGCATTTCCTTTCCAGAGGGTCATGGGCATGCAGGACGGCTATCACGGATACTCCAACGGGCCCGAGGGGGGTGGCAGCTTTTCGTTTCTCGCCACGCCCGAGGCAACCTTCGCGGTGCCCCATCACGCCTACTTCGCACTGGGAGACAACAGCTACCACTCGAGCGACAGCCGGGTGTGGGGGAGCGTGCCGGAGCGGAACGTGGCCGGACGCGGCTTATTTGTTTACTGGCCGTTCTCCAAGCGCTGGGGGCTCATCCGCTGATCAAAAAAAACATTTGTTTGGGATGGAATTGGACCGGGCCAATCGAATAGTATGCCTGACGATCAGCTGTGCAGCACAACCCGAAACGAAAGATTTATCCATGAGCGCAAAAGCCACATTGACCTATAACGGAACCTCCACGGATCTTCCGGTGATCGTGGGCAGCGAGAAGGAGCACGGGGTGGACATCGCCCGGCTGCGCGATCAAACCGGGTTGATCACATACGACGACGGGTTCAGCAACACGGGATCCTGCTCGAGCGACATCACCTTTATTGATGGGGAAAAAGGGATCCTGCGCTACCGCGGGTATCCGATCGAACAGCTTGCCGCGAAGAGCACGTTCATCGAGGTCGCGTGGCTCCTCATCCACGGCAACCTTCCGACCCGCAGCGAGCTGAGAAAATTTTCCGACATGCTCACCGAGTATCAGGTTCTGCACGAGGACATGAAGCACCACTTCGAAGGATTTCCGCCGAACGCGCATCCGATGGCGATCCTTTCCTCGATGATCAATGCTTCGGGGTGTTTCACCCGCGAGCTGACCGGTCCGTACGATCCCTCGAAATTCAACAGGCACACCGCGCGCCTGATCTCGCAGGTGCGCACGATCGCGGCGTTCGCCTACCGCAAGTCGCTCGGCCTGCCGATCGTGTATCCCAAACCGGAATACAAATACACCGCGAACTTCCTGCACATGATGTTCTCGATGCCTTACGGCGACGCCGAGCTCAAGCCGGAGGCCGTCGCGGCACTGGATCAGATCTTCCTCCTTCACGCCGACCACGAGCAGAACTGCTCGACATCGACCGTCCGCATGGTCGCGTCCAGCCGCGCAAACATCTTCGCGAGCGCGGCCGCCGGTGTCTGCGCGCTTTGGGGCCCGCTCCACGGCGGGGCGAACCAGGCCGTCCTCGAAATGCTGACACATATCCGCCACGAGGGCGACGACGGATCGAAGTTCCTCGAAAGCGTGAAATCCAAGGAGGGCGGCCATCGGCTCATGGGGTTCGGCCACCGGGTTTACAAAAACTACGACCCCCGAGCGAAGATCATCAAAGCCAGCTGCGACAAGCTTCTCGAGCGCCTCAAGAAAAGCGATCCCCTCCTCGACATCGCCCTCAAGCTCGAGGAGACCGCGCTCAAGGATTCTTATTTCCTCGAACGCAAGCTCTACCCGAACGTGGACTTCTACAGCGGGATCATCATGCGCGCTTTGGGCATCCCGACCGAAATGTTCACCGTCATGTTCGCCATCGGACGCATGCCCGGATGGATCGCCAACTTCAAGGAAGTGATGGACGATCCGAAGTCCCGCATCTACCGCCCGCGGCAGATTTACACCGGCCCGACGATCAGGGATTACGTCCCGATCGAGGCCCGCTGAGCAACCTCAGAGCAGATCCCGGAAGATTCGCATGAACCGGTCGGGGTCTTCCCCTTGGAATTCGATCTCGCGTTCGCGGACGGTTCCTCCGCAGCCGCATTGGATTCGAACCTCGCGCGCCAGCTCCTCGATCGCGCTCTGCGAAAACCCGGGATCGAACCCGAAGACAACGACGACCGACTTCCCGCCACGGTGGGATTTTTCTTTGCGGAACTGAAGCTTCCCGGTCGGGATCCGCTTTGCGAGATCTGCGGATGCCACGGGATCCGCCGGACCTGCGGGCAGACCGGGGAGATCAAGACCTGCGAAGGGTGCCTGCAGCTCCTCCTGCGATCCGGTGACATCGATCCGCAGCTTTTTTTTCATCGGTTTTCCTCGTGCCAGAAGACTTGCTGGCAGCCGCCGGCCGGCTTCCCAAAAAACAAACGGCTCACACAGAAACCCGCATCGGCATGATGACGTAGAGGAACGGAGACTGGATCTTCACCACGCCGGGGCTCATCTCGTCAATCAGCTCCAGAAAGACCTCGTCGTTGGGAAGGTTGCGGAGCGGATCCATCAGGAATTCCGGATTGAACGCGATCGAGAGATCCTTGCCTCGGTAGTTGATGGCCATGGATTCTTTCGCCTCGCCGACCTCGGGCGTATTCGCCGCGATGTCGAGATTGTTTTTTGTGAAGCTCAGGCGGACCGAGCTCGTCTTGTCGCTGCTGAGCAGCGACACGCGGCGCACGCAGTTCAGCAGCGCCTCGCGCTCGAGGGAGATCCGTTCCTTGGCCTCGCCGGGAATCACCTGCCGGTAATTCGGGTAGTTTCCCTCGACGAGTTTGGACACGACCTGGGCGCCGTTGAGCTCGTAGGAGGCGAGATTTTCCGACGTGGAAATCGTCACCTCTCCCGTCTCGCCGAGCAACCGCTGCAGCTCGGTCACCGCCTTGGTGGGCAGGATGAAATCGCGCTCGTGGCTCTTGGGGAACTCGATGTCGCTGTCGAAGAGCGCGAGGCGTCGCCCGTCGGTCGCCACGAGCGTCATCTTGTTGTCCGCGAGAGAAAATAAAATCCCGTTGAGCACGTAGCGCGTCTCGTCCGAGGAGATCGCATACGAGGTCTTGCGGAGCCCGTCCTTGAGCTCGCTTTGCTTGAGGGTGAATGATTTCGGCTCGCCGAATGTCGGAAACGCGGGAAACTCCTCCTGCGGCAGCCCGTAGATCTTAAAGAAGCTCGCCCCGCAGCGGATCGTCGCCGCGTGCTTCGCGTCCACATCGATCACGACCTCCGAGCTCGGAAGCTCCCGGACAATCGCGGCGAGCCGCCTTGCGGGAAGCGTCGTGGCTCCCGCGCGCTCGACCTTGGCCTCGATCGTGCAACGGATGCTCACTTCGAGATCCGTCGTCGTGAGCCGAAGACCGGAGTCAGAGGCTTCGAGGAGCGCGTTGGAGAGAACGGGGAGAGTCGCGCGATTGCTGACCACGTTTTGGATTCGCTGCAAACCTTCGAGGAGTGCTTCTTTGGTGACCGCTAGCTTCATGATAAAAATCGTTTTCTATATTCCCGCGCGCCGGATGTCAACCGCATGTTGATGATTTTCGCGGAGCCGTTTTTCTTGGAAAAAGTTTTCGTGGCGGTGCGGTTCAAAGCCGCAGCAGCCACGTGTAGACGAGCAGGTGGTCGGGCGGGATGCAGAGGTAATGCGGTCCGGGGACGACATTCCGGCTCATAAACGCGAAGAGGTGGCGCTGCCAGGCGGGCATCATCTTCTCAGGGCAGGAGATGACCAGTTCCCGCGCGACCACGTAGATCGCATCCTCCGGATCCAGGAGGAGTTTTCCGCCGCTCTGCTCTGCGGCTTTCCGCATCATGGCCGGCGCATCGGGCTCGACCATGTAGCCGTGCGCGGCGCGGACCACACAAAGCCCGCCCTCGCAGGCGGCGACAGAAACCGCCCCGACTTTTTCCGTGGGATTTTTCCACTCGGGATCCATGAGGAGAATCACAAGGCGGCTCCCGAGAACTTTGACGCGCCGGTGCTGTTCGAGAATCGACGCGACGGCGTGGGCGGGATTCGGGCGGCGGACCACGAAAATCTGCGTGCCGGAAACGCGCGGAAAATTCCCGCCGGCCAACTGCCGCCCGAGTTCGTCCGGCGACACCGTTCCGAAGCGCATCGTCTGCCGGATGATCCGCCGGCCGCGATGCCAGGTCATCATCACCGCCCCCACCCCGGCGGCCAGAAGCACCGGAACAAAACCTCCCTCGAAAAATTTGGTCAGGCACGACCCGAAGAGCGGGAGGTCGAGGCACAGGAGTCCGGTGAGCAGAAGCGCGCACTTCCATCCCGGAATATCCCCGCGCGCAAAAAGCACGGCACCGAACGCGATCGAGGTCGCGGCCATCGCTCCCGTCACCGCAATCCCGTAGGCATTCGCCAGCGAGGCGCTGTTGCGGAATGCGACCGCAAGAAACAGGCACACCGCGCCGAGCACAAAATTCACCAACGGAATATAAATCTGCCCGCGCATCTGCGTGCTCGTGTGACGGACAAAAAACCGCGGCAAAAAACCGAGATCCATCGCCTGGCTCGTCAGCGAAAAGACCGCGCTGATCAGCGCCTGCGAGGCGATCACTGTCGCCAGAGTTGCGAGCACGACCATCCCCGCCCGCAGCGCCCCATCGGGCAGCATCAGGAAAAACAAATTCGGATTTGCTCGTTCAGTTCCCCGAGCGCATGGACTTTCTGGTCGGGGCCAGAGCGCTTGGCGG
>JBAXXD010000051.1:0-27164 GCA_037128135.1 Verrucomicrobiia bacterium | reverse complement strand
TTGAAGCTGATATACGGGTTCATGAACGCCGAAAGGAACGCGGGGATGGAGGCGGAAAGCAGCCCGATAAGCAAGTTCGAAGCCCCCAGGGCCTTGAACTTCAAAGGCATGATGCTCGGCACCACCGTCTGCATGATGGCGTTCGCAAAATCGCCACAGATCATGAAGGCGAAAAGCGAGAGCAGGCCCATTTTCGTGTAGGTCAGCGTCCCGCAATGCCAGGTCTTGGGCGGCTTCTTGCCCTCCAATCCTCCCGGGGGTTGCGGCGCCGCAGACTTGACGCCGCTTTCAGGAAGGATTGCTTCTTTAGGCATATTTCAAGCTTTGAAGAATGAGACGGCGTGACCGCGGAGAAATATTAGTATTCCGCGTTCACTTCAGCGGGGGCGAATGGACGACGATTTCCTTGAGGGGGAGTGGGCCGTCACCATTGGATATGATTTCATTCATTTACCCTTTTTTATTTCCTGGCGCCTTGCTTTTGCTTTTCCGAGAGGTTCTTTTCGATTTCCTTGATGATCAGATCTGCCATCTCCCGCGAGACATCCTTGTTCCAGTGGGCTGAGTCCTGCGAGCCGGCCGGTACCGTGTCGAGTTTCGTCTCGCAAAGCCCATACAGGTCAACCTCCGGGATGCCATACTTGGCCATAATCTCATCGGTCATTTTGTTGAACCGGATGTTACGCTCATTTATCTCATTGATTAAGGTTGGCCTGCCCTCTTTGGGTGTCGTCCGGACAGGCGTGGACCTGATCCAGATGAATCTGGTGTCCGGTGCGATCTTCTTCAGCCACGAGACGATTTCGGTCATGTTGGAGACATAGGAGTCTTCCGGTGCCCTGTCCGGGGGATCCCACTGATGAAGAGTTGTGGCGTTCCAGGAGACAACATCATAGGGGCCATTGGACAGGACTCCTCTCCATGCGCGTTTCAACGGGGCGTCATCTCCCCGGACATCGGATGGTTTCAGCCTGAACATCACATTAGGAACCCAATAATCCACATAGGCGCGGCTTTTGAAGTGCTCCGTTATGAACCCGCGGTATCCCATGGAAATCGAGTCGCCGATGACCAGGATGCGCGGGAGCGCGGGATTGGTGATGTCCACGCGCTGAAGCATGTATTCATCGCCGCTGAAGTTGCGCATCATTTCGGCACTTTTGTCAAAACCGGTCGGGAAGAAGGCGGTGTCGTAAATGCGGATATTGCGCAGTTCGTATGGTGTCGTCGGGGCCTTCATCACTTTTCCAAACGTGAGAGGGAGGGAGCTTGGGGCGACTTCGCTGGTCATGGCGAGGATCAGGCCGTTACGGAAAAGGGCGAGCTTGCGGTCTTTGACGACGAGGGTGACCTTGGTGAAGTTTTCGTCGAGGAAACCGCCTTTTTCAATGGTGGGATGACCGTTGATGGAGATACCGAGCGTGTTGTAGGCAGGAGGGGAATATCCGCACTCAATGCCGGTTTTGTTCTGAGCGTCGGCATTTGAGAAGACCGAGATGCCGCCCTTAGCATCGGGGGCACGCTTTAACTCACACTCAATGGTGTAGTCGTTCTGGGCACCGAGCACGCTCGCGGGGATCGCAAACGAGTTTTGGCCGTCGAGCTTGACCGTGCCATCGACGAGTTCGACTTTGCCCTGAATCGAGGCCGGATCAATGGGATTCTTCCCGAGCTCCCAGACTGGCTTGGCATCCTGGGATTGCGCGTGTGCAGAGACGGCGAGCGCCAGTGAAAGCGCGGCGCGGAGTGATTTTTTCATATAAGAATCATGCTGGGTTCATGGGAACCCTTGTTGTCGGTTCGGGGCAGTATTACGTGCTCCCTAATTGAGGGGAGTATGAGCGGATCAGCTTCAACGGAACAGGGCCGTCGCCGTTGAGTTTCAATTCTAAGGTGTGCCTCCCGTTGGGCAGCCCCTGTGCCAGCACGGAAGAGTTTTCCAGGGAAGGGTCGGAGGTTGGCTCCGGCCGCCAGACGTCCTGACAGAGTGCGTTCACTTCCCATTTCACCTCGAAGCCGATCATGGCGTCGGTCCTGGGACGCTTTCCGTAGAATGGCGAAAGGTCGCCCGGAAGAAGGCGGATACGGCCTGAGGTGGAGACGAATGGTTTCTCGCTGTCACCTTTGCCGTCCGGTCCGGTCACACGACCGATCAATTCGTAGGAGAATCGGTCGGTGGTTTCGCCGACAGCGGTGACGCGGAAAACCCAACTTTCGGGGATGGCGTTCGCCCCTAAGGTGATTCGCTTGATCGCCGGTCGCGACTTGACGAAATCCAGCGAGGGGCGAGTGGCGACATGGACTCCCGGGAAGCTCGACGGCGCCTTGCCGTCGATCAGCACTTTCGCCGTGCCCAGTTTGCCCGCCGCATCCGGCGGAAGAACCACGTCGATGCGGTTGCCATGAAACTCCAGCGTCAGGCGGTCGCCCGCCGCGGACCCCACCACGCCAGATCCCTGTCTGGCGCATTTCTGCCAAATGATCTCGCCCGCCTTCATCGCCTCCTTGGCCTCCTCCGCTGTCGCTCCGGCCACGCCGCCGCTGACGCTCCACGAGGCGCCCGCAAACGCGATCTCGTCCTGGGATTCCTCAAAAAAACACCGCGCCTCGTAATCGTGAATCTGATTGCACCAGCCGCCCCTGTCCAAGGTGTTGAACTTGAAGTGCCGCAGCAGCAGGGTCGCCAGCAGCAGATCACCCCGGGCGTTGCGGTGGATGCCGTCTGCGAGCAGATCGGAGCGTTTCAGGTGGTGCGTCTCCAGGAACCGCCCCCACTCCTCGCGGATGTTGGCGAATTCGCAGTCATACTTTTGCGCCATGAGCTTGAAGTTGGCGGACTCAGCATCTCTCCCCGGGTCCGTGCTCAGGCAGAGGTGGTGCGGAAAGGTCAGTATCTCGGCAGTGGTATATTTCCTGATGTTGTAGAAGATGCGCTCCAGTTCACCGGTGCCCATGCCGCCGTAAACGTTGAAGACCACCAGGTCGGGATAGTAGGGGTAGAGATCCTGGGCGGCGCAGCGCGCCAGCACCGGCGCCTCGTGCCCGCCGATGGCGCGGTTCTCGACCTCGATGACGGCGTTGGGGTAGCGTTCCCGCAATGTCCTGACAATGATGTGAACCCAGTCGCCAGCCACAGTCGATTGTCCATAGAACAGGATTTTGACCTTGTTGCGCTTCGACGGCACACTGGTTTCCAACAATGCCATGGTCCGCTGTAGCCTGGCGCCGAAAAGCTCGGAGCGGGGTTCCTCCGGCGGGGTTGGCGTGCGCACGTAGGAATAATGGTAGTCGAAGCTGTCGGTGTAGTTCCAGACCGTTGCAGCGGGAAGGAGTTCGACGGAAACCTGGAGACCGCTGGCGGGGCGGCCGGTTGCGTCGAGCAATTGGCAATAGACGCCGGTGTCGAAGCGGTAGTTGTCGATGCGGATCAACAGGCGATTCGCGCCTTTCTTCACGTCCAGCTCGACAGTATCCGTCTCCCAGTTGGGGCCGACGCCACGCTCGCGGAGGCCGGAGCCGGACAGCTTGCCATTGAGGTAGACTTTGAACGAGTCGTCCGAACCGATCCGCAAGGTCAGCTTGTAGGCGGCGGGAGACGCCAGCGAGCAGTAGAGATAGCCCGCCGAATCGTCCAGCGCCTTGCCGCCGGTGGCCACGTCGCCGACCATGCCGAAAAAGCCGTCCACCAAACTCACCGCGCCCCATTGGAATTCGCGGTGGTTGAACTTGAATGCCTGCCCGGCGGCCGGAGCGAGCGACGCCTCGTCAGGCAGCAGATCGGCCTGCAGGGTTCCCTCCCGGTCGTCCATGCCATTGGGAAGCGGGATCTTGTCCACGAAAACCCAGAGGGCAATCTCCCCCTTGTCCGTGAGCGGGCGGCTGACGGTCTCCGGGACGGGAGCGGCGGCGGGCGAGTTACACATGAGCATGGATCCTATCAGGCGCGTTGCGATTGTCGCGGATTCAATTTTCATCCGGCATCACCGGATCGGAATGCCAGAATACGATGGGGTTGCTGAGACTGAGATCTTCATTTTTCATTACTTAAGTGTCCTCTACTTTGTTTTTCGTAAATAGTTCCCTCATTTCGCAATGCCTATTTTTTTAATTATGCCCCTTTATTGGTTTCTCGGAAACAAATAGGTTAATCGGCAAAGCCTGCCCCCCCCTGCCTCACTTCGAACCCATTGTCTCGCGGAATTCGAATTCCGGGGAAGTCGTGCTGAACCGGGCGATGAAGCGGCTGTCGCCGTAGACAACCGTCCCGACTGGCGCGTGAAATTCACATCCGGCTTTTTCCATGAAAGACCGCAGGTGCTCGGCTTTCAAAATCGGCGCCGCGCAGTAAATCGACCGCCCGCCGGCGACCACCGCCGCGCCGCCGCCGGAATAGCTTCCGATGACTTGTTGGTTTTCCTTCGGGATAATCTCCAGAAAAAGTGCGGGATTGGTGTCAGCGCTTGCCAATTCCGCCGGAAGATTGGTGTCGGCGCTTGCCCATTCCGCCGTTGGAAGCCCGTCGAATAATACGCTCGCGGCATGCGCCGATCCGCGTTCGACCAGGGAAAATCCCGTGAGCTGATGGATGTTCGCGAGCGAGACGGTGCCGCCAGCAATCGCTCCCGGCGCATAGCACCACAGGGTCGTCGCACATTCGGCGAGGCGCGCGCGGACCGCGTCCCATTTTTGACTTGTCAGCGCGAAGGTATGGAGCGGAACGACCAGCCGGTATTGCGAGAGATCCATCTCCTCAAGGTCGGAGAGCCGGTAAATATCGACCGCTCCGCCCGTCTGGTTAAATTCGCGGATCATGTCACCCAGCAACAATGTGTGAAACACCCTGTTTTGGCTGGTATGGTAGATCGATTCTTCATCCACGATGAGAAGCGTCTGTGCAATGCTCGTCCGCTGTTGTTGACGCAACTTCGCCGCCAGCTTTTCCATCACGGCGACTTCGTTCATAATGTCGGGCGAGTCATACCAGCCGCCGCCGAGATCCATCCACCAGAAATTTGAACCGAGGGAGAGATTTTTAGCAAACTCGCGCCACAGCACCTTGCGGGTGTCCTCAAACGATTTGCACGAGGAACCGGGGACCAAGTGCGTGTGGTTGTCAATCTCGTCCATCCAGAGCTTCTTGCGGTTGAACGATTGCGCGATCCCGAGAATCCCGCCCGGTTCGTTGGGACCATTACGATAATACGACTTCGGCGCGGCGATGAAGTCGATGTCAGGAGAGTTAAGAACGCGGTCATACCCAAGCCAGCCGGTATACGCGGCGTTGTCGCATTCGAGAACGTAACCGTAGAAGTATCCCACCGGCTTGCCACCGGTCAGCTCTTTGGTGATGCGCCCGAAGTGCTCCATGGCATCGACATTGACATCCGACATGAAGCGGTCGTAGTCGATCGTCAGCAGCTCCCGGGATTCATCGCGCAGGAACGTCTGAAGCGACTCCGGCGTGGATCTGCGGCGCTTGAGCGATGGCGGCTCGATATGGTCGCGGGTAAGATCCGGTCGGCCCCACGCTTTCCGCAAGGCTTCGACGGATCCGTGACGCTTCACCGCCCAGTCAAAGAATGCGCGGCGATTGGCGATGCCGAAATCGCCTTCGTCGTGATTGGTGCGCCCCCACAGGCAGGTTTCGCCGCATGCGCCATAGGCGATGTGGTAGGCAGGAATCCGGTCGGCATGCGGGCCGTTTTCGAGCCGTTCGATGATCCGCCGGAGCGCCTCGCCTGCGTCGGCCAGCCATTTCTTCGACGAAAAGCTCTGCAAGCTGATCAGCCCGTCCACATTGGGCCGGTCATCCTGGTAGCCGAAGGTATTGCCGTAGCCCTGCGGGCTGTTGTAGCCGAGAATGTCATGGCGTGGCGTATCGACCAGCGCCCTGATCCCTTCGGCGTCACGAGGTCCATCGTCATAGACAAAGAGTTCCTCGGGGTTCGCCCTGCACCAGTCGAGCGGGACGTTGAGCTTGATGCGCGGGATGTAGAGAATGTCCGGCGTCTTTTCGAAAACGGCGGCCAGCACCTGGTCGGTCAGCTCATAGTCATACTCATCCACTCCAACCCATCCGGTGAAGAGGATCGAGCTGAAGATCTTGATCCCCGCCTTCGCAAAGTCCGCTTGAATCCGGGTAAACCGGTCGAAGTCGGATGCAAAGAGAATGTATTTACCATCGGGCCCTTTCCGGGGCGGATCGTAACAGAAACCCAATTTTGACCAAAAGACGCTGTTCTCTTTGAGGAGCTGCAGCCCGTCATGTGCGCGGTGGTGCATAACAGGAGTCGCCATTGATAAAACCTATCTTGCAGAGGTTGCTTTTTAGAAAATAGTCACCAACAGCAGCCGTTCCAATACGGGTCATCCCAACGGCCGACTTCAAAGACGTAGGGCGAAATCGAGAGGCGCAATTTGGAGGCCTCGGCGGCATCCATCCAGATGATCTCCATCGGCCCCTTGACCGAGCCGCCGCCTGGCGGGAGGTTTGTCGTCTTGAGATGGATGACATTCCCGCCGGCGGGCTTCAGGAGTCCGGACGGGATTGGGTAGGCGCGCTGCGCCTCCCAGTAGTTCTTCGGGTTGGTGTCCTTGCCGGTGTGGCCGACTTTCACGCCGTTGACGAAGACCGTATCCTCGTCATCCACCGTGCCGATCATCAGGACCGGCTTGGCTCCGTCCGGGACTGTCTTGATTTTGACGTTGTCGGAGGAACGGAACCAGACGGTCCGGTTCTCGGCCTCCGTGGTCACGCCAGGCAGAAAGCTGCGGCCCTTCATCCAGCGGGGATCGTTGCCAGTGGGGATCTCGTCGCTGGCGGAGAGCCCGTCCATCTCCAGCTTGTACCACCAGCCGGAGAAATCGCACGGCGGGGTCGTGGCCAGGAGCATCTGGGCGTCCGTGTCTCTCAGTTTCGGTTCCGGTGCCGCCCACGCCAGTTTGACGGGCGCGCCGGTTATCCCGCATTTCCCGGTGTAGCTGAAGACCCGGACGAGCACCTCATTCGCGCCCTTGCGGAGGAGGTTCATCGGCACTTTGTACTCGCGCGAAACGGTGTCGAAGGTGTCGACATTGGTGTCGCGGCCGGTGTGGCCGACCTTCAGGCCGTTGACGTAGACGTCGTCCTCGCCGGCGATGCAGCCGATGGCCAGGGCGGCCGGGGCGGAGACGGGCGGGATGTCCGGCAGATTGAACGAGGCGCGATACCAGAACACGCAACTCCTGCCGCCGTTCCATTCGCTCTGCTGGTCGTTGACGTAGCCCGGAACCTTCACCGGCCGCCAGCGGGAGTCGGCCGCGGCGGGCAAGGTCGTGTCGGATGCCGGCGCGATAAAGCCGGACCAGGTCGCGTTTGCCAGGAAGTCGAACGGTGCCTGGGCAGGTTCGGCGGCCAGCACCTCGACCGGCTTCAATCCTTGCGGCGCGTCCATCGGGCAGCCCAGGTTGTTGAGGAGCGTCTGGCACAGCCGGTAGTTGCGCCGTTGATAGTCGAGCAGATAAAACCTCTTCTCCACATCGAGTGTGTCCGGCCAGACTTGGCTGAAGACGTAGAGCCCCGCGCCGTGCCTGACTTTTCCGATGACGCCGGTATCGAGTTTGAAGGAGTCCTTGGGCAACTTATCCAAGGCCACGACGTCGAGCCAGGTCTGGTAATAGAGTTCGCTGTTCGACAGGCCGGCGAGCAGGGGCTGGTCCGGCTTGTCGATCAGGGTCGCGGCCACCTTGGCGTCCTTAACGGAAATCTCGAACGGCAGCCAGTTGAACTCCGTCTTCGCCCTTGGGAACGAGAAGCAAGTCCCCCCTTTCGCGACGAAGCTTCCAATAACATCCTTCCATGAGGCGAGTTGTTCTGCGGTAAGACCGTCGCCCAAGACTAGGACCTCGTCCGGCTTGGCGTCCTTCGGATCGGCGATCTTCCGGAACCTGGCCTGAAGCGTCTCAAGCAACCCCGCCCCCTTTTCGCCACCGAGGTAGGCGATGCCCGCCTTCCAGGCCGGCGCGTCCGCGCTGTCCAGGTAGGAAACCATGTTGAGGAGGAGGCGATCGGCGGCGGGATCGACGGCAGTCCGGCCGGAAACGTCGGCCTGGCAGAAGAGCATCCGGCCCGGGCCCTGCTCGAACTCGAGGAGCGCGGCGTAGTCGAGGCCGAACTCGCAGTCGGCGAGGCTGCGGAAGTTGCCGCGGCCGGGCTTCTCGATCACGACCGTGGCGACGTTGTGGCTGTTGCCCCATTTCATCGGCCGCGGGTGCTCCTTGCCGTCGTGCCAGACGATATTACGGACGCCGCCGTTGTAGGTCACGCCCATCTCGGACTTCTGGCTGCGGGCGATCTCGTAGCCGTCGGTGAGGGTGGCGGAGCCGCGCCAGAAGTTCAGGACGGAATCCGGCAGGCCGGCGGTGACGGGATGTCCGGCGACACGCCCGAACATCAGGCGCGGCGAGACAGACTCGGTGCGGAAGTTGAACCGGTTCTTCAGGACCTCCTCGCCCTGCTCGAGGACTAAAATCCGCTTGCCTTGGGCGAGCAGCCTGGAGAGGTCGAGCGGCGGTCGGTCGAGGAATTTGCTTTCGTAGTCGAAGGCTCTGCGGCCGAAGACGACCACGGAGTAGCTCGAAAGATCCGCGTCGAAGTTGAGGCGCTGGAAGGCGATGCCGAGGCGACGCAAGTCTTTGGCAGAGTCGCCGACGGGGTCGATCAGGGCGATTTTCTTGGAGAGGGCGGGGGCCTCGCGGTTGGCGAGGACTTGGAAGTCCTTGCTGTCGGAGCAAAGCGTCCGTCCATCCTCAATGAGTTGAACCTCAAGCGTGCCGAACGCATCGGCGTTCTTCTCGGGCATGGCGACGCGGATCGGGATGGAGGTCTGGCCGCCGGGAGTCACGGTAGCCTTGGCGGATCCGCTGTCGTATTTGGCTCCGCCGATCGTGGCCGTCCACTTCACCTCGACCTGAGTCTCGTCGCGCTTGTTGCTCATGACAAGGAACTGGCGGGTCCAGGTCTCTCCAGGCCTCAGGATGTGGGCCTTGTCGGTACGGCGCTCCGGGATTCCGGCGATGTAGCCGACGACGGGTTGCCAGGCGTCGGAGATGGCGGCCCACGCGCCGTCCCACTTTCCGCTAACCCAGGGCAGGTGCATGCCGATCCCCTCGGCGCGCCAGTTGAGGTATTGCTCCTTGGCGCGTTCGTAGGAGACTTGCCGGAAAAATGTGGAAGCCTCTGGGTTGCTCCAATAGGCGCCGCCGGGACCGCTCATCGGGCCTTCCCCCGTCCTGCGTTCGCGAGGGTATTTCGCATTGAGCCTGTCGAAGCGGAGATCCATCTGGGTCAGGTCCTCGATGTCCACGGGTTGGCGATGGAACGCTGCATCGCCCTTGGTGACCGCCGCGATCTCGGCGACGTAAAGGTAGGCACCATAGCCGGGGCGCTCTCCGTGGCCGGTCCTGGCGTGCGTGCCCCAGTCGTGGAAGGCCATCGGCGCGGCCTGCTCGTGGATCATGTAAGGTTTGGTGCCGTTCTCGAGCCAATACTCGTCGGACTCGATGAACTCCTGGATTTGCATGAAGCCCACGTAATGGTCGACACCCATCACGTCGTTGAAGGAGCCGGAATCCTGGCCGATCAGGGGCTTCTTCGGCTCGCAGTTGCGCAGCAGCGCCTGGACTTTACGCTCGGCCGCGACCGCCGCCTTCAGCATCGGCTTGGAGTCGCCGGTCTTGAACCAGAGGCCGTCCATCTTGACCGGGTTGTAATTTTGCGCGATCTCCAGGAGGCCGCCGCAGCCGGGACGTCCGTAAAAGAGCACCGACGGCTGGTTGCCGTAAGCCTGGGTGGGCTCAGACATCTGGCGTTCGACGGCTTTCCAGAAGGAGACGTCGTCGAGAATGTCGAGCCCCTTGTTCCGGTAGAGGTTGGAGTAGACCGCGGTGAGGGGCGTGACGCAGATGTCGGTGCCCAGGCCGGCCTCGTCGCAAGTGGCGATCAGGTCGGGCTGTATGCCAATGTGGTTGGTGTCGATAAAGTTCACGCCGCGCGACGTGAAGAGTTTGATCAGGCCGAACATGCCGTGCGCGTAAGTCGGCATCGGGCTCTCGAAGCTGATCGGGTTGCCGTTGAGCTTCATGATGCGGCCGTCGAAGACCATCTCCCGGAACCCGATGCGGCCGGGTTTCGTCGCGTCAATGGTCTTGCCGTTCAACGCGAGCCTGGCCTCAAGGTCGTAGAGGTTCGGCTTGCCGATATCCCAGACTTTCAGCCCGTTCCATGGGATCGTGGCCTTGGCTCTGCCGTCCTTGCCGACCTTCGCGGAAAAGTTCCGCAGCGCCCTGCCGGCCTCGCAAATGGCACCGGAGACCGAATACTCGCCGCCGGACCGCATCCCATTGACAACGAAGTCGAGATCAAGCGTTGCGGTTGCGACATGCGCAACGACGGCGAGGCGATCGATTCTGCACAAGGGCTCGCACGACAACGTGACGGGGCCTTCGATGCCGATTTCGCGGGCGGGACTCCACCATGGAATCGGGGCGTCTTTGCCAAGCATCCGCAGCGCCGCCAGTTCGCACGGCGAATAAGCGACGGCATCACAAGAAACTACGATGTCGGCTTTCGAACCTGGCTTCAACTTGCCCGTAAGATCGATGGAGCCGTCGAGGACGTCACCCGCGAACACGCCATTGACCCACGCCTTCGCGCCGCCCCTGTTCCGCTCGCTGATCTTGGCGATCGTCAGGACGATCCGCTTGTCCCTCCAAGAGGCGGGAATGTCGACAGGGAGGCGATGCCAGCCGGCCTTGACATCCTTGAGTTTCGCCTCGCTGGTCCAGAAGCCTGCGAGCTTCGAGGCGTCCTTCCAGTCGGTGGGCGGCGTCTCGAGTCCTTTGCCGTCGGCGGGCAGCCAGGCCCAGGGGCTGGCGATCCCGATGAACGACCGGAACTCCGGTGCCTTCGGGTCGCTGTAGTATTGGACGTCGATCTGGCGGAGCGTGCGGACCTCGCTTTCGGGCGCGTCCTTGTCGCGGTAGGAGGCGGTGACCCAGTAATGCCGAGACGCCGGAGCCAAGACCTGGACGGTCGTCTTGCCGTCCTTCACCACGTCCCAGTCGATCTTGAAGTCCTGCTTGAGGACACAGTCTTCCTTGCGGTCGAGGAACTCGATCGTGACGACGCCCTCCTTGGCCCGGGCGGCCCGGCGGTCGAGGGAGAGCGTCAGGTCGAGTGGTTGCCGGGCGGCGAGGTGGACTTTGCCGTCGGCGCTGGCGGCGGTCTCGATGTCGGAGACGCCGGCCGGCTTGAACTCGGCGGGATCGTCGTTAAAGACGAGGTCGTCCACCGCGCTGTCCATGCTCCAGGGGCTTCCGAAGCCGATCCCGGACAAGGTGAAGTTCGAGCCGTCGACGCGCTTGACCTCGACGCCGTCGATGTAGGCGGAGGCGTGGTCGGGCTCCAGAAGGACGTCGCAGCGCGTCCAGCCGACATGGGGGATCTGCTTCGTCGCCAAGTCAGGTTGTCCCCAGCCGCCGCGGTATTTGTTGGAGTTCCCGGGATTGACGCTGAGCGAGAAGCCGAAACCCGAGTTTTTCCCCTCGGGGGTCTTATACGAGCCGCTTGGGCACCAGCCGAAGGAGCCGTCCAGGGGGGAGATGTAAATCCAGAACGAGGCGAAGCCTTTTGTGAAATCCTTCGGGGCCTTGACTCCGGCGCCGAAACCGCCACCGCCGCTTTTGGGCGGCTGGAAAAAGAGGGCCTGCTTCCCGCCGTGGGCATTGGTTGTGAACGTCGTCACGCAGCCGCCGCCCGCGTCCGCGGCGATGGCGGAGATCTGCTCAGGGGTCTCGAAGTCGTAACGGAGGATCTCCCCGGCCTGCGAGGATTGCGCCAAGAAAACCGCTGTTGCCAATGACATCGCTCCCGCGAAAAGATTTTGTCTTGCTTTCATATTAATCTCCTTAACTTAATTTTTGATTCTTATCCATGGTTTCCATGCGGTCGATGTTGCCATCGTTGACGCAGAATTCGACCATCACCAGGCCCGGTTATTTTTCGGCGCATTTCAGCCGTTGCTCAAACAGCCAGTCGAAGAGTTCCGGCGTGTCAAGAGCCTTCTCCCATGATTCATGCGCCACGTCCGGATACTCCGTGAGGCGGGGTGATCCGCCGGATGCCCGAAGAGCGGCCATCATCTCGCGCGACGAGGATGGAAGAACCGTGGTGTCCAGCGACCCATGGAATGCCCAAACCGGGATGTGGCTGAGCTTAGAGGCATTGGCGAGATCGCAGCCTCCACAAATCGGGAACGCGGCGGCGAACAGGCCCGGCTGACGGCTCAAAATATCCCAGGTCGCAAAACCTCCCATGGAAGCCCCTCCGACGTAGATCCGATTCCGGTCGATCGGATACGTTTCCAACGTTTTTTGAACCAACTTGAGGGCGAGCGCCATCGGCTCCGTGGGGATGGGCTGGAACTTGTGCTTTGCGTCATTCCATGCTGCCGTCACCCAGCGTTTATCTTCATGGCATTGAGGAACCAGAACGTAGCATGGATGGGCTTTTTGAAATTCCGGATCACCAAAGCGTCCGGCAAGCTTGAGGTTTTTCTCGTTGTCATGGCCGATCGAGCCCATGCCATGGAAAAAGAGAATCAGCGGAAAACCTCCGGCGGGTGCCTTTCCTTCGGGGATAAAAATCCGGTAGGGAATATGGTTCTCACCGCAAAGGAAATCGCCGCCCGAAAAGCCGTTGATGGGCGGGCAGTTGGAAGATTCGTTCATTTGACAATCGGCCTGCGCCTGAAGCGTCTGGGCGCTCAGGCATCCGGTGAGGATCATAGAAATCAATGCGATCGCTCTGTAGGATGATGCGGAGTTAGAATCCATGATGCCAGTAGGGGTCGTCCTCGCGGCTGACGCTGTGGAGATACGGGCTTTCGGCGAGTTTGCGTTTCAGGGTGGTCTCCGGGGCCTCGAAGAGGATCTGCACAGGGCCCTGGCTGATGCCGCCCGAGCCGTTGAAGTCGTTCACCAGGACTTGGAGGGTGTTGGCATTTTTGCCTTTTTTTAGCATGTCCTTGGAGATCGGGTAGCGCCGCAGCGCCGAGTAGTAGTCCTTCGGGTTGGTATCCTTGCCGGTGTGGCCGATCTTGACGCCGTTGAGATAGGTGGTGTCCTCGTCGTCAACCGCGCCGAGGATCAAAGTCGGCTGGGCGCTGTCGGGCAGCTCGGCGTCGAAGGTGAACTGCCGCTGGCACAGGAAATATCCGGAGAGCTTGCTCCACTCGGGCTGCGCCGTCTGGAGAATACCGGGGATTTTTGCCTTTTTCCAGGTGGTGTCATTCTCTTTCGGGGCTGGGGCGGCGGGGTCGCTGACGGGCGTGGCCTTCCATTCATAGGAGCTGGCCAGATCGATCGACTTGGGGAGTTTCGTCTCGTCCTTGGTCTTGAAGAACTTCAAGTCCAGCGGCCCGGCGACCTCTCCGGTGCTGCCGTTCAAGCCCAGTTGGTGGTTGGTCTCGTAGTCGACCCGCAACGCCAGCTCGTTTTTTCCTTTCTTGAACAGGCCGCCCGGAAGCGGGTAGTTGCGGGCGATGGTGGCGACGCTGTTGACATCGGTCTCCAGGTCGGACTTGGCGGCCTTTCCGCCGTTGACATAGAGGATGTCACAACCGCTGATGCGCCCGATCTCCAGGTGCAACGTCTCTTCCGGCGCGGGTTCCTGGTCGAGGTTGAGTTCCCGGCGGAACCAGAAGGAGCCCTTGACTCCTTGCCATTCGGGATAGGATGCCTGCGGCGAGCCGGGCAGGTTCATGTCGCGCCAGCCGGGGGCGTTCGCGTCCGGGCAGGTGCTCTCGTCCGGCTTGGCTTGGCGGACTTTCCAGACTCCGCCCAAGTCGGTCACATGGTCGAGTGCCGCCCTCGCTCCCGGCTGGGCCAGCAGTTTAGGGGAGGACATCGCCACGCCGGCATTGGAGAGCAAGGTCCTCACCAGGCGCTCGGTGTTGCGCTGGGATGGCTTCAGCCAATGGTTCAACTCGACGTCGCCAAAGAGCGCGGGCTCCACCTGGCAGAGCACGTAGCGGCCTTGGCCGTGGGGGATTTCCGCCAGGACGCCGGTGTCGAGCAGGAGCTTGGCTCCCTCGGCCTTCTCCATGGACACGATGTCCATGTTGCCCTTCCAGTAAAAGTCGCTGTTGCCCAGTCCCGCCAGCAGCGGTGCGGCGGGCTTGCCGACGACGGTGTGGTTGACGGTTCTTTTCTTGGCAGTAACCGCGAAGGGTGTCCAACCGGCAGCGAAGTCGGCTTCGGAGCGTGGCAGACTGAAGATCGTTCCGCCAGCCTCGGCGAATTTAGCGAGGCCGTCTTTCCAAGCTGTGAGTTGTTCCGGGGTGGCGTCGCCGAGAACCAAAATATTCTTGGTCGGGTCGGCCTCGGACGCGGTGGCGACTTTGCGGAATGGGACATCGAGTTGTTTGAGCAGCGCGGCACCCGTGTCGCCGCCGAGGTAGGCGGCTTGGAGCAGCTTGGGCGCGGGCGCGGTCTGGACGTGGCTGACGAGGTTCTGCAGGTAGCGGGTGGCGGCGGGCTCAGGCTCGCTGCGGCCGCTCACATCCATTTGGTTGAAGACGATCCGTGACTTGCCATTTTCCAGCTCCCATGCGGCGGCGTAGTTGCTGCCTTGACCGCAGTCAACAAGGGTGCGGAAATTCCCGGTGTCTGGTTTGATTGCCGTCACGGTGGCGACGTTGTGAGTGTTCCCCCATTTGATCGGGCGGGGGTGGAGCTCGCCATCGTTCCATGGGTAGAGCCAGGTGCCACCGTTGCCGAATTCGTGTGGGGAGATGACTTGGCCCCGGTTGCGGGCGATCTCGTAGCCGTCGGTCAAGGTGGCGGTGCCGCGCCAGTTCTTGAGGAGGCGGTCGGGCAAGTCAGCCGTGAGCGGGTCGCCGCCGACCCTGCCGTAGGCGTCGCGGGGGGAGAGGTATTCGGTGCGGAGCTTGAAGCGCTCGCGCAGCGTCTTTTCATCCTGCTCCATGACCAGGATGCGCTTGCCTTGCTTGGTGAGTTCCCCGAGGTCGAGCCCCTCCGGGAGCATGCCGAGCTCGTAGTTGAAGGCGCGGCGCCCGAAGATGACGGTGTCGAAAGACGTGAAGTCCGCGTCGAAGGTGAGCCGCTGGAACTTGACCCCGGCGGCAGCCAACGCCTTGGCACTGTCGCCCTCGGGATCAACCAGGGCGATCCGACCTTGGTTGACAAAGGATTTTGGGGCGACCACGTCGATGTCGCAACGGTCGGACCGCAGTTTCTTGCCGTCTTTGAGGAAGTCAACGGAGAGCTGGCCGGAGCGGTCGGGACCCGCGGAGATCGCCGCCGCGATGGGGACGAACACCTCGCCGCCCGCCGGGACGGTCTCGGTCTTGGAACCCTCGGCGACGGTCTGGCCGCCGAGTTCGAGTTTCCAGGAGCAGGTCAGGCTGTCGGGCTTATAAGAGTTGTTCAGGAGGATCGCGCCGCGCTCGAGGGTCTCGCCGGGGGCGAAGATGTGGTTTTTCAAGGTCGGCTTGTCCTTGGTCCCGGCCAGGAAGCCGGTGACGGGAGCCTGAAACTCTTGGTAGCAGGATTCCAGGTCGGGGCCGCCGCCGCTGAAGAAGTAGGCGAGCATCCCCAGGTGGTTGGCGCGCCAATGGAAGACCTCCTCCCGGATGCGGTCCCTCCAAAGGACGTTGTGGAGAACCTCGTCCTTATACATGTAGAACCATTGGTCGTACTCCATCCGGATCTTCTCCATGGCGGCCTTCTTCAGGATGGGGTTGTCGATTCCGGCGGCCGCTGCCTTGCGCTTCTCCGCGACGGCCTTCTCCAGCTTCCCCAGATACTGGTTGTCCAGTTCGGTGCGGACATAGGCCTCGTCGCCGCTGGTGATGGCGGTCCATTCGGCGAAGCAGGGGACGCCGCTCCACCCTTTGCCCTGCGCGCAGGCGTCGGTCCAGTTCGGAAACATGGGGGCGGCCTGCTCCGAGATCATGAAGGGCTTGGTGCCGTTGGCGCGCCAATACTCGCTGCGCTCGATGAACTCCTGGATGGGCTGGAAACCGGCATACTCGGTGATCTGCATGGTGTCGTTGACGCTGCCGGAGTCCTGGGCATTGACCAGCCTCGTGGGGTCGAGCTGGTGCAGGATGTCGATGACGCGCCGTCCCGCCTTGAGGGTGCGCATGGACACATCGTTGCCGCGGCGTTCGTTCACCCAGACGCCGTCCTGAAACAGCGGGTTATACATGCCGCCGTTGCCGTTCATCCCGCCGGCGAGGACGCCGCGGTTGAAGATGACGGAGGGATGGTTGCGCTTGGACTTGATCTGGTAGCTAAGCAGCTTGGTGAGCCCGGCCCAAAATTCCGGGTCGTTTTCCTTGCCGCTTTTGCCCATGTCCAGGGGGGCGAGCAACGTCGTCTCCCAATGGTGGCGCTGGCCGTCGGCGGTGAGGCCCGCCTCGTCCATGATGCGGGCGTTCTCCCGGCCCGTGCCCTCGCGGAAGGCGTTAAAGTTGAACTTCGCGCACCACTGGCTGTCCTCGGGGGTGTCCTCGGCCTCGCCAGCATACAAGAACAGCGTCACGGGGCGGCCGTTGAGTGTGAGGTCGGGGCCGGTGCCGGCGACTTCCCGGAACCCGAAGCGCTCCGGCCAGAGGCTTGCCAATGTCTTGCCGCCAGCGTCGAGCAGCGTGGCGTTCAGGTCGTAGAGGTAGGGTGCCCCGAGCTCCCAGAGGATCGGGTCGGCCCAGGGCGCTGCCAGCTTGACCTGCTCGGTGGCGGCCTTGGCCGTAAACGTGGTCTCCGGGAGCTCCTTGGCGGTCTTGCCGGCTGTGGTGGCGGCGGCTTTGAGCTTGTAGGTCTTGCCTGGCTCCAGCCCGGAGAGTTCGAAGGTGGCGGCGAGCTCCTTCTTGGCGACCGAGGTCACCACCGCGACCTCGTCAATTTCCGGTCCCGTCCGGGGCACCGGGCGGAGGACGACGTCGCCGTAAAGCCCGCGCGCCTGGAGCTTGGACGGCGGCTGGTATGTCGCGCCAATGACTTTTTTTGCGAGTTTGAAATAGCCGGTCAAGGGGTCGGCGGCCATGTGGATGGCCAGGTCGAGCTTCTTTCCCGGGGCTACGAAAGCGCTCAGGTCCAGCTCGCCGCCCGGCCACTCCAAGGCCCCGGCCAGCTTGCCGTTGGCGAAGACTGTGGCAACGCTCTCCGGCGAGTCGATCTCGAGCATGATCTTTTGCCCCTTCCACGCTTTGGGCACATCAACAACCTGATGATACCAGCCGGCGTGGCAGGAAAAGTAGAAGGTGTCCCAGTTGCGGCCAAAACTGCCAAAAAACCAAGTCCCGCGCAGCGGGAATGCCTTCGACCAGTCAGTGGGCGCCGCGGCGGGGGCGGTCAGCTCCTCCTTGGTGGGGTTCGACGCCCCGACCTTCGCCAGATCCGGCTCATTTTTTCCGACGGGCAGGAAATCCCATGTGCGGCGGAAGAGTTCCAAGGGCGCCTGGGTCGCTGCCGCGAAACCCGGGGCCAGGAACTGCACGATCGCTTTGCGGCGGGTGACCTCGGCGGGGACGCCGGCCTCCTGGTATTTCGCCTCCAGCCAGAAGTTGCCGGAACGGGGCGGACTGGGAAGTTCGATCGCAAAATTGTCGGATTTCCCCCAGTTGATCGTGGACTTCTCCGACACCAGGACTTTACCGCGGCCGTCGAGCAGCCGAAGCTCGAGCTCGCCGCTCTTGGCTCTCGCGCCTGTGGGGTCGAGGGCGATCGGGACGCGGAGCTTCTCGCCGGGTTGCAGGAGCAGTTGCCCATAAGGGTTGTCCGGCAGGATGCCGCGCACGGGATTGGGACGGAAGCTGGCAGGGTCGGGGTTGAAGGAGAACTCGTCAACGTAGGGCATGAAGGCGGTGCTGACGCTGGCGACGGCATCGTATTTGTCCGGCGTGGTGAAGACTTTATAGCCGTCGATGAAGATGGTGAATTGCTTGGGGCCGGCGCCGTTGGGACCGACGATGTCGAAACGGGTCCAGCCGCCATGGTTCGGGGCGTCCGGCAAGGTGAAGAACTGGTAGTCCTGCGACGGGTCCTTGAGCTTGGCCTTCCAGCCGAAACTGAAACGGCGCAACTGGCAGAGGAAGGTCTGTTGTTTGCCGTCAACCGTCTTGACCAGGTTGAATTCGATGTTGTGCCATTTCCAGGTGTCGACGATGTCGGAATAGTCGTCGTATGCCCAGAAGCTCAGCACGCCCGCGTTCCAATCTTTGGGGGCACTGGTTTGAAAGCCGGCGGTCGTTTTCAACGCCCCCGCCCCGGCGGCGGTCTTCGCCGTCTCCAACAACGCCGAGGGATCTTTGAATTTCGGGTTGAACTGCAGGATCTCCTCAGGCGAGTCGAAGTGGTAGGTGATCGTTTCCGCCTTGAGCGGCAACGCCAGCGTTGAGGCCAACAGGGCAAGAGAGGCAATGGAGTTTTTGGCGGTCATAAAATAGGTTGCGGGTTGAATGGCGCTGACTTAAGAGCGGTTTGGGATGCTGCCCCATTCAGGGCAGGACGCGATATTGACGCGAACACCCAGGGCGGCGTCTGCTTCGCGGACTTGCCCTAGGCTTTTGGATGCAGCCCCCTTGGGGCTTAAGCCCATTCGGTCGCAGGATTTCGGGGCGTGGCAGAATCATTGACAGGGAAACAATTTTCTTTAGGGGGCCTGGGCGGACAGGCTCTAACTTAGGCGGGTTTGGGATGTAGAAGCGGCATCATGCCGCTTGGATTTCTCTGGGGAAAGCGGCAAGATGCCGCTTCTACGTTGGCTTAACTGAGCGCCATTCGGGGCGATCGTTCTGTTCATCTGGGATGATGGTGAGGAGGAATGCGCGGCATGTCAAATATTTCTTGATGTGTCGTTTATCAATAGATATATTACCTCCATGCAAGAAAATAACACGATCCCCATTCTCGAAAAAACAGTGGCCATCATCAACGCCCTCGCCAATTCCACGGCGGGCATTTCAGCCAAAGGCCTTTACATGGGCCTGAATGTCCCCCCCGCCACTTGCTATCGAATCCTTCGGACGCTTGGAAAGCACAACTGGATTCGCGGCAACGACGAGGGGCATTATCAAATTGCGTTTGGTCTGGCTTCCGTGGCCAGCGCGTATTCCGACATCCAGCATCTTCTCCGGCAACTGGAGGTGCCGCTTCGCGCTCTTTCCGATGCGACGGGCCTCTCCGTCAAGATCGCCACCCGGGAGGGGGATTCTGCGGTCACGGCCGTCCGGATAGAGTCGCGCCGTCCGAACGCGATCACGTCAAAGGTGGGATCAAAAATGCATCTTGCCGAGGCGGGTGCCGCCGGGGTGATTCTCCTTTCCGGGCTTCCAAGGGCGCAAGTGGATGCGATTCTGGATGCCGTCCCGAAGGCGTGCTGGAAAAAGTATTCGCTCGAAGATTTCCGCGATGATGTCAATCAGGCCCGCCGTCAGAAAATCAGCCGGGCGTTGGGGAAGTTTCATCCGGCGATCTACGCTATTTCGATACCGCTGGTATTGCCGTCAGGCATTGCCGCCGCCCTGACGGCTGTCGGCTGGCCTGATGATTTTGAAGGCAAAAAGTGTGTGGCCATGGAAAAGCAACTCAAAGAACACGGCAAACACATCCAGGCTCTGATCGCACATTATTCCGCGCTGGAGAAGGAAGGTCTTCCCTGTTGATATCTCATCCTCAATCCGGCAGTTGCCCGCGAATCACGCCAATCAACGCGAATTAAATCAGGAAGTGAGGTAACTGCTCAGGATGCTCCTGAGTAGGTTACCTATAATCGAATAATTACTCGGACACCGTGGGATGTCAATCCCTGTCATCCGTCCCTGATCCGCGCGTAAGCACAAGGAATGGAGGGCGGGCTGCCTCCCTTGATCTATCGTTTGTCGAGCCGCTTCCCTGCGCCCGGCGTTCTTACGCACGGATTTGGGTCCGTGGTTCAAATGCCTTTTCCTCATTCCTCCGCCCCCCTTCGTGTCTTCGTGGTGAATTCCTTCTGCCTTTGATCCGTTTCAATCCGTGCGGATCCGGCAAGGCGGGAATCTCTATTGAGAAAAAATAACCTCTAAAGTTCTTGTGCGCATTTTTTTTAAAACCGATGATTCGGTCATCCAGCAATCCAATCCTGAAATCCGCCCGTGTTTAACTGATGGAATTTTAATTTGGTTGCAGGATGTCCTGCATCCTACCCATCGTCAACGCCACATCATCCTATGAAAAGAAATCTTCTCACATCCATCGCCGTCACGACGCTCGTCGCTTTTGTGGTGCTCGCATCCGGCCCGTCGGCACAGGCGGCATCTGCCACATGGAACGGCACGACCAATGCGCTTTGGTCCACGACGACGAACTGGTCCGCATCACCGGTTCCCGGCGTGGGCGACACCGCGACGTTCGACAACGCGGGCAGCGGCAACACCACGATCACCGTCGGCACGATCTTCCTCTCGAACATCACGTTCGACACGATCAATGCGGCGGCATACACGCTGGGAGCCACCCCCGGCACTGGAACCATCACTTTTGCCGACGGCACGACGACTGCGGTCACGATGAACAGCGCGGTCGCGGCGAACGAAACCATCAACGCCAACCTGACTCTCGGCACGGCCATCGCGAGCACGACCACGTTTCAAAATGACAGCACCACAAACCTGCTCACGCTCGGCGGCATTATCACCGGCGGCACGGGCGGCACGGCGGCAGCGAAAACCGTGACCATCGCAGGCGCTGGCAACACGACGATTGGCGGCATCATCTCCAACGGCGGGGCCACGTCCGTGGCTGTCTCGAAAACCGGAGCCGGCACGCTCACCCTCAACGGCGCGAACACCTACACCGGCGGGACGGCGATCGGCGTCGGCACCTTGAAGCTCGGCAACGCGGCGGCCCTGGGCGGCAGTGCCGGCGCGGTGAGCGTTACATCGGGAGCGGTCCTGGATTTGAACGGCCAGGCGGTTGCGAACACCAACGCCCTGACCTTGAACGGTTCGGGCATCGGGGCAACCGGCGCCCTCATCAACAGCAGCAACACCGCGGCCAGCTACGCGGGTGCCATCAACCTGGGCAGCGCCAGCACCATCGGCAGCACGGGCACCGGCAACATATTCACTGTCGGCGGTGCCGTGACCGGCGCACAAAACCTGACGATCAACGCGGGCGGCACGCAGGGGATCACCCTGGCCAGCGTCAACAACACCGGGACAGTCACCAACTCCGGGGCCGGCACCGGCACGACGATTATCACGGCCCTCGGCAGCAACGTCACCAGCCTCACGCAGGCAGGGGCCTCGTCGCTCGCCGTCGCCAACGCGGTCGCCCTCACAGCGAGCCTGAAGAGCTTCACCTCGACCGGCTCCGGGCTCTTCACTCTCGCCGCCCAGGTCACGGGCGCGCAAAACCTCACCCTCAGCGCCAACAGCACGGGCAACATCACACTCACCCTCGGTGCCAACAACGGCGGAAGCATCACCAACAACGGCACCGGCACGAACACCGTCACCGTCGGCGCGATTGGTGCCACTGTCACTGGCGGCGTCACGCAGAACGCGACCAACTCGATCCTGCTGCTCAACGGGGCGGGCCTCTACACCGGGGGGACGACCATCACCGCGGGCACCTTGCAAGTCGGCAACGCCACCGCCCTCGGTGCCAACACCAGCGCGGTGAGCGTCGCATCGGGAGGAGCCCTCGATGTGAACGGCATTACGATGACCAACACCAACGCCCTCACCATCAACGGCACGGGCATCAGCAGCGGCGGCGCGCTGGTCAACAATAACAACTCGGTCCCTTGGAACTTGAACACCACCGCAGGCACGTATGCGGGCACGGTGACCATGGCGGGCGACAGCAGCATCGGCGGCAACGGCGGCACCTTGAATCTCACCGGGATCGTTGGCGGGCTTTTCAACCTCACCAAAGTCGGGACTAACACGCTGGTTCTCAGTGCGGCGAACACCTTTGGCGGTTCTGGCAAGACGTTTACCATCAGCGGGGGCACGGTGCAATTGGCTACCACGACCCTCGGGTTGGGGGCTGCCAACACCGCGGTCTCGGTGACTAGCGGCGGCACTCTGGATTTGAATGGCAAGGCATATGCAACGAACACCCCGCTGACCTTGAACGGCGGTGCGCTGATCAACGGCATCACCACGGGCACTCTTACGTTTGGGTATGGGGTGACATTGGGGGCCGACAGCAGCATCGGCGCGAGCGGTGCCGGCATTCTGACTCTCAACCAGATCGTCTCCGGAAATTTCAACCTCACCAAGATCGGCACGGGCACGCTGGTTCTCAGCAACGCGGCGAACACCTTTGGCGGTTCGGGCAAGACGTTCTTCATCAACGCGGGCACGGTGGCATTGGGTGCCACGACCACATCGTTGGGGGCTAACGGCACCGCGGTCTCGGTGGCCAGCGGCGCGGTTCTGAATTTGAACGGCGTGACTTCTACAACCACCAACCCTCTGACCATCAACGGGTCGGGCATCGGGGGAACCGGCGCCCTCATTAACACCGGCGTCACGGCTAGCTACTCGAGTAACGTCACCCTGGCCAGCGACAGCACCATCGGCATCACTTACGGCTCGGGTGCCATCACCCTCAGCGGAAACGTGACCAGCACCGGCACAGCAAACCTGACGCTCCTCAATTCGAGCCCCGTGTCGCTCACCCTGGCCAACGTCAACAACACCGGCACGGTCACCAACTCCGGATCCGGGGGCACTGCGGCCATCATCACGGCACTCGGCAGCAACGTCACCGGCCTCACGGAGGCAGGGGCAACGCCGTTCACCGTCACCAACGCGGTCGGCCTCACATCGAGCCTGAAGAGCTTCACCTCCACCGGCTCCGGGCTCTTCACTCTCACCGGCCAGGTCACGGGCGCGCAAAACCTCACCCTCAGCGCCAACAGCACCGGCAACATCACCCTCACCAACGGAGCCAACAACGGCGGGAGCATCACCAACAACGGCACCGGCACCGGCCTCGTTACCGTCGGCGCGATCGGTTCCACCGTCACCGGTGGCGTCACGCAGAACTCCGCCAACTCCACCCTGCTGCTCAACGGCGCGAACACCTACACCGGCAACACGACCATCAGCGCAGGCACCTTGAAAGTCGGCAGCACCACCGCCTTGGGTGCCAACGCCACCTCGGCCAGCGTAGCGACGGGAGCGGTCCTCGATTTAAACGGCACGACGATGGCCAACACCTATGCCCTGACCTTGAGCGGCACGGGCATCAGCAGCGGCGGCGCGCTCACCAACAGCGGAGCCGCTGCGACCTACGCCGGGCTGGTCACGCTCGGCAGCTCGAACGTCTCGATCGGCGGCAACGGAACGATCGGCCTCACGAACACCGGCTCGATCTACGGGACCTCGACCGGCTACGGGCTCACATTGCAAGGTGCGGGCGGCAGCGTTGCGGGCAGCATCAACGGCGGCGTCAACGGCACGCCCGGAGCCGGCACACTGACCAAGACCGGCACCGGCACATGGACCCTCTCCGGCAACAACACCTACACCGGGGTCACCACCATCAGCGCGGGCACGCTGCAATTCGCCAAGCAGCTATCTCTATATAGCAACACCCCCGCCAGTTGGACGGCGGCCAACATCAAAGTGGCCGGCACGGGAACGCTGGCCTTGAACGTCGGCGGCTCCGGGGAATTCACGACTGCCAACGTGACCACCCTCCTCACGAACCTGGGCGGCGGGAACGGCTCCACCTCCGGCGGTTTCGCGGCAGGATCGGCCATCGGCTTCGACACCACCGGCGGGAACTTCACCGTTGGAGATACCCTCGCCGACTCGACCGGCACGGGTGGCGGCGCGTTGGGCGTGACCAAACTCGGCACGAATACCCTCACCCTCACCCATGCCAACACCTACACCGGCCCCACCACGATCAGCGCCGGCACGCTGACGGTCGGCAACGCCACCGCCCTGAGCGCCGGCACGGTGACCGTCGCATCGGGAGCGACCCTGGATTTGAACGGTACATCGATGTCCAACGCCCTGACCTTGAATGGCGGCACGCTCAGCAGCCAGTCACCGGCAACCTACTCCGGCCTGATCACGCTGGGCGGCAACAGCACCATCGCAGCACTCTCTACCCCCGGCGGGACCCTCACGATCTCGAACACCGGCACGATCACAGGCGCCTACGGGCTCACGCTCAACGCAGGCGCGGGCACTGGCAACAGCACCCTGGCGAGCATCATCGGCACCGGCAACGGCACGCTGACCAAGACGGGCAGCGGCCTCTGGATCCTCACCGCCGCGAATACCTTCTCGGGCAATACCCTGGTGAGCAACAACGGCGTTTTGGCCCTCGGGAACGCTCTGGCCCTCCAGAATAGCGCCATCGACACCTCGGGCACGGGCAACTTCACGCTGTCAGTGACAACCCCGACCATTGGCGGGCTCGTCGGCAGCAAGGATCTGGCCTCGGTGCTCTTGACCGGCTACAGCAGCGTGACGGCCCTCACCCTCAACCCGGGCGCGGGCATCACCGACACCTATTCTGGAGCCATCGCCAACGGGTCCATGGCCTTGACGAAGACCGGCCTAGGCACCCAGGTCCTCACGGGCACGAACTCCTACTCGGGCGCCACCACCATCAGCGCGGGCACGCTGCAATTCGGCAAAACGGCATCACTTTACAATAGCGTCACCGGCAATTGGACGGCGGCCAACATCAAAGTGGCCAGCACGGGCACGCTGGCCTTGAGCGTCGGCGGCACCGGAGACTTCAGCACCGGCAACGTGACCACCCTCCTCACGAACTTGGGCGGCTCGAACGGCACCTCATCCACCGGTTTCGCGGCGGGTTCCGCCATCGGCTTCGACACCACCGGCGGGAACTTCGCCGTTGGGGATATCATCGCCAACTCGACCGGCACGGGCGGCGGCGCACTGGGCTTGACCAAACTCGGCACGAATACGCTCACCCTCACCGGCAACAGCACCTACACCGGCCCCACCATCATCAGCGCGGGCACGCTGCAAATCGGTAATGCGTCCGACTCCGGCTCGATCGAAACGACCAGCGCGATCACCGACAACGGCGTGCTGACATACAATGTGGGCGCAGGCAACCGCACGGTCTCGGCGGCGATCAGCGGCACCGGCTCGATCACCCAGAACGGCACCGGCATTCTGGCGCTCTCGGGCGCGAACTCCTTCACCGGTAACGTGACTCTCAACACCGGCACGCTCGCCCTCAACAATGCCTCCGCCCTCGGCACCTCGGCCGGAGCCCTCATCATCGCCGGCAGCACCACCCTCGACAACACCAGCGGCGCGGCCATCACGCTCACCGGCAACAAGACGGTGACCCTGAACGGCGACTTCGCCTTCACCGGCACCAAAGACCTGAACCTCGGCAACGGGGCCGTGTCCCTCGGTTCGGCTGTGGGCACCTCGCGCACCATCACGTCCAACTCGGGCAACCTCACCATCGGCGGTATCATCGCCAACGGCACCCCCATTGCCGCCACTCTCGCTGGCACTGCGGGCAACGCCACCACCACCTACACCCTGACCACCGCCGGTGGGGCATTGGTCGGCCAGACGGTCACTGGCACCGGGGTGGCGGGCGGCACCACGGTGATCGCGGTTTCCGGAACCACGGTCACACTCTCGATTGCCACCACGGCAGCCGTGACAAATGCCACCTTCACCAACGCTGCCGCTACCTCCATCATCAAAGCCGGGAATGGCGCGCTCACTCTGGCCGGAGCGAACACCTTCACCGGCGGCGTCACCCTGAATACCGGCACCCTGAACATCAACAATGCCGCCGCTCTCGGAACCACCGCCGGCACATTCGTCATCGCCGGCGGCACCATCGGCAACACCAGCGGCGTGTCTATTACCAGCGCCAACAATCCGCAGACATGGAACGGCGACTTCGCCTTCACCGGCGCGGGCCTGACCACCGCGCTCTACGACCTGTCCATGGGCACCGGGGCCGTGTCCCTCGGCACGACGGCAGGCACCTCGCGCACGATCACGGTCAATTCCGGCACCATCTACGAGGGCGGCATCATCGCCAATGGCACGACCGCCAACAGCCTCATCAAGGCGGGCACGGGAGCCCTGACGCTCGCCGGCGCGAACACCTTCACCGGCGGCGTCACCCTCAACACCGGCACCCTGAACATCAACAACGCCAATGCTCTGGGCGCGGTGGCCACCAGCACCCTGACCATCAACGGCGGCACACTTGGCCAAACTGCCAACGCCGGCTCCGGCGGCAGCAACGGCCTGGTCACCTCGAACTACGTGCAGGTCTGGAACGGCAACTTCGGGTTTACGGTCGCCCCTGTGACATCCGGATTTTACAACGGATTCAATCAGGAAAACCTGAACCTCGGCACCGGGGCCGTGAGCCTTGGCACCACGGCGGGCCCCACCCGCACGATCACGGTGGGTGGCACTGACGCGACGAATGGTTATTACGCCAACCTCACCATCGGGGGCGTCATTTCCAACGGCTCCAACGGCACCCCGGCCACCGGCCTCATCAAGAACGGCGCGGGCGTCCTGACCCTCAACGGGGCGAACCTCTTCACCGGCGGCGTGACCCTCAACGCGGGCACCCTGCAAATCGGCAACGCGGCAGCTTTGGGCACTACCGCCGGCACCCTGACCATCAACGGCGGCAGCCTGGCCATCTCCGCTGCCACGACGCTGAGCAACTATGCGCAGGCTTGGAATAGCTCCTTTTCCATCCGCCCCAGCATTCCCGGCAACACTGGCTTCACCCTGACCATGGGGACCGGAGCCATCACCCTCGGGAACAATGTCACCGTGACCACCACCAATGGTGCCCTCAACGTCGGAGGGGCCATCGGCGATGGCAGCAACACTTACGGCGTCACCTGGGTCGCGGGCTTAAACGCCAGCCCCGCCATCACCTTGACCGGTGCCAGCACCTACCACGGGCCGACGGTCGTGCAAAGCCAGTCTGGTTCAACCATTTCCCAAGGCTGGTCTGGCGGCTTCGGCTACAACGTCACGATGGCCACGGGCACCCTCGCCAACACTTCCGGTGTGACCGTCAACGGCAACGGCTATTTCAACGTGGGCAGCACC
>JBAXXD010000050.1:0-27203 GCA_037128135.1 Verrucomicrobiia bacterium | reverse complement strand
CGCGCAGTGGACCCACCCGTTCCCATTTCGAACACGGAAGTGAAACGCTGCAGAGCCGATGGTAGTGCTTCTATAGGTTGCGCGAGAGTAGGTCGTTGCCAGTATTTTGCCCGGCACTTTGAAAACAAAGTGCCGGGCTTTTTTTTGCTGTTGGCTGCCGGGAATTGCGATTTCCCGCTATGACCCGTTGGGTCGTCAGCGTCATGCAGCGGACTTCCTTGACAGCTCCAGATCGTAGATGACGTAGGACCACGCTACGATGGATATGATGATCAGGCGGTTGGGTCGTCAGCGGAACCAAAAGAGGAGTGGGAAACCGACCATGACGACGAGGCTCCAGATCGTGTAGGCCGGGATGTAGCCGGCGATCCAGTTTTCCAGACGTTCCAGCCGGCCGGTTTTTCTGATGAACCTGATGGAGTGGTAGAGAATTCCCGCGAGGTGGCAGAAGGCGATCAGGTTGGCTCCGAGCACCGCCAGGCGGTTTGGAGTGAACCCGAGGGATGTGAGCCGGAACAGAATCGCCGCGAGCGCGACAACGTCAATGATCAGGGTGACTGCAACCAGCGCGGCATTCATCAGGTCGGGCGCGCCGGGCGGATCCTTCGAGCCGCGTTCCGAGACGGAGAAAACGCAAAGCCCCAGCACGACGAGGAGCAGGCCGTTGAAGACGATCAGAAAATCCCTGTCCGTAAACGGACTCTTGTGCTGCAGGATCATGGCGATCAGGTAGGCCACAACGGTTACAAGGAAAAGCGGGGTGAACACCTTCGCCAGCAGGGGGGTGATCTTGAACCGGTCTCCGACAACCCGGTCGATGAGCAGGGTGGCCACGAGGGGAGACGCGATCGCCCCATAAACGACGACGTTCGACATATACCATTTTTCGATCTGCAGGCCGATCAGCCCGAAAAGGGCGAAGGTCAGCCCCGTGAGGACCATGCCGCCCAGGAGAACGATCGTGCTGAAGACCAGAAGCTCACCGTTGTAGCGCAGGTAATCCATGCGTCCCGGAAGGCTCTTCCAAGAGCCGCCCAGGAACGCGATCCCCAGAAGGGACCAGATGAAAAACGGAGCGTGCATGCAGGCCAGCACAAGGGTGGCGGATTTGGAACTGCCGGGCAGAAGATTGAGATAAAGAATCGAGCCGAGCAGAAGGGACATGACGAGGGCCGCCATCCGCGCCCGGCACTGCCTCTGGATGCAGAAGTAGGCGATCAAAGCGCCGGCAACAATGCCGCAAAGGTTCCGGGGATAGAATCTCTCGCCATCCAGCGCGGGGAAAATCACCGGCAGCTTCGCCAACGTGCCGGCGATCAGCGACAGCGCGACGACCAGCCGGATGTCGCGCGCCTGCAAACGGGAGTCGGACGACGAAGCTCCCGCCTGCCCGTCAAAGAAAAGCCGCTCCTGCCAGACCCGCAGGGCGATCGAATCCGAATTCTCCGCGAACGCCTCGCGGAATGCCCGCGTGAATTCTCCCGGGCTTTTTCGATAGAGCGCCTCAAGCTCCTGCGGAGATCCGGCCGCGTGAAGAATTTGATCTTTCATGATCCGTCGCTTGTGGATTCAGGTGGGAGTTCGCAGCTTGAAACCAGGATAACCTCCTGACAGGCTATGTCATGGGCAGCGGTGCTCCGCGCCGGCAGAGCACCGAACAAAGTCCCTTCAAGAAATGCCATCACCCCGCACACATAGCAAAGTTCGCGCAAAACTCAACCGGGCGGCGGGGATATTTCTTTTCACCTCCGCTCTGGCTTCGGCCGAAACCCAATGGGCGTGGATGGTCGAGCCCTCGTTCATGGACTACAAAGTCCGGCGTCTGGTCGCCGGTTCCGAGCGCACGATCCTGGCGCTCGTGCGACTTCGCGACGGCGGGATTTCCGGCGCCGAGGGCGGGCACGAGCGAACCCTGGCGATGGCGATGAAGGCAATCTCCCCGGACGCGCACCGCACCGCACAGGAAGTCCTCGCCTCGATCGAACCGCAATTCGTCCGGGACAAAAACGGCGTCATCCAGTATGCCGTCCTGGAGTCCAAGAACCCGTTGACCGCCTCCGCCGTGCTCGCGCCGGGATTTGCCGAACGCTTTACCTCGACGCTCGGGCCCGACATTCTGGTCGCGCTGCCGAACCGCTTCCAGATCCTTGTCTTTTCCCGCCAGGATCAGACGTTCCAGAAAATGGGGGAGGCGATCATCTCCGGCTACCTCGGATCGGATTATCCGGTCAGCCGCGAAATCTTCGCGCTCGAGAACGGGAGGCTGCGCTCGGTCGGAGTCTTGAAGTAGCCCCACCATTTCCAACCCCAACGGCCCGAGCCAGATGAAAATTTTTCCGCCGCATTTTTTAAAACCACTCCTCCTGATGTCACTCGCCACCTCCGCCCTTGCGTCGCCCTTTTATATCGGCACCTCCACAAAAACCGGAGAAGCGCGGGGAATCTACGTTTGCGAACTGGACGAGGCGACCGGCGCGCTCGGTCCGGTCCGCCTCGCGGCCGTGGCGAACAACCCCGGATTCGTCGCCGTCTCTCCGGACAACCGCTACGTCTATGCGGTCTCCGAGGACTCCCCGGGAGCCGTTGGGGCCTATCGCCGGAACAGCGACGGGACGCTGGAATTTCTCAACTCCCGGCCCTCCGGCGGCGACGGGGCTTGCCATGTGTCGGTCTCGGCCGACGGACGCCATGTGTTCGTCGCCAACTACGGCAGCGGCAGCGCGGCATGCCTGCCCGTGAACTCCGGTGGCTCGCTCGACCCGGCCAGCGAAGTCGTCGCCTTCACCGGTTCCGGTCCCAACGCCCAGCGCCAGCAGAAACCGCGCGGCCACGGCATTTACAGCACCGCCGACGGCCGGTTCGTCTATGTCTGCGATCTCGGCACCGACAGGGTTTGGAGTTTTGAGCTGAAGGCGGGGAAGCTTGTTCCGACGAGCCCCGAAGCCGGACGCACGCCGCCCGGAGCAGGGCCGCGACATCTTGCACTGCACCCGAACGGCTGCTTCGCCTACGTCACAAACGAACTCGATTGCACCACCACCGTTTTCGAAATCCACTCCGGCATTCTCACTCCCCTCGAAACCGTCGCCTCCTCGACGGGCGGGCTCGCGCCCGGCTCGACCACGTCCGAGATTGTCTGCCATCCGTCGGGAAGATTCCTCTACACATCCCTCCGCGCGCACAACGCCGTCGCCGTCTACCGCATCGGCGGCGACGGACGCCTCGCGCTGCTGGAGACCTTTCCCTGCGGCGTCAAAATCCCCCGCGGAATGGGTGTCGATCCCTCCGGCCGCTGGCTCGTCGTCGCGGGGCAGGACGATAGCCGCCTCGCCGTTCTCGCCATCGATCCCGAATCCGGCCGCCTCACAGCCACTCCGCACTCGGCCGGAGCCCCGCGCCCGATCTGCATCGCCTTTCCCGGCAAATGATCTCAGGAGATTTCCGTTTTATGCTATCATCCCACCCATGAAGCCTGTTGCCCATCTGGAAGACCGCGCCGCGCGCGCGAAAAAAATCATCGGGGAGCCCGGGAATTTCAAGGTCTGCGAGGGTTGCGATTCGATCGTGACCGCGCGGGTGGTGACGTGCCCGAACTGCCACGGCTACCGCTTCGACGAGACCGCCGGACGCGTCGTCGAGCAGGCCGGGATCCTGGCCTCCCGGCCCCAGCAGAGCGTCACTTCCGCCGACCTCGAATGATGCGCGCCGGCGCAAGGATTTCCTCGGTTTTCCCGGAGCCTTGTGGCTATGCTCCCGTCCGCGCATCGTGAAAATCCAGATCCTGACCATCTTTCCGGAAATGTGCCGCGAGATCCTGGGCGGAAGTATCCTCAAGCGCGCGCAGGAAAAGGGCCTCGCCACGCTCGAGGCCGTGGATCTTCGCGAGTGGACGGACGACAGGCATCGGACCACCGACGACGCACCCTACGGCGGGGGCCCGGGAATGGTCATGAAGATCGAGCCGATCGCCCGCGCGCTGGCCGGCCTGCGGACGCCGGGATCACGGGTGATTTTTCTTTCACCCCAGGGCCGGAAGTTCACCCACGCGGTCGCGGCGGAGCTCTCGCGGGAGCCTCACCTCATCCTCCTCTGCGGGCACTATGAGGGCGTGGATCAGCGCGTGGCCGACCACCTCGTGGATGATGAGATCTCGATCGGCGACTACGTTCTGACCAGCGGCGTCATTCCCGCACTGGCCGTGACGGATGCCGTCGTGCGCCTTCTGCCGGGCGTCCTCGGCGACAGCCAGTCCGCCGAGCAGGATTCCTTTGTTGCCGGAATCCTCGATCATCCGCACTACACACGCCCGGAGGTTTACAAAGGCTGGTCGGTTCCCAACGTCCTCCTCTCCGGCAACCACGCGGCCATCGCAAAATGGCGCGCCGAAAAAGCCGCCGAAGCCACCCGGGAAAAACGCCCGGATCTCGGATAATCCCGCGGCAAGAGCTCGCTATTTTTCGATCAGTCCACGAACGGCTCGACGGCCCGGATCGTTTCGCGGAGGGCGCGGTAGCCGAAGTGGCCCTGGCGCACGTGGAGGAGGCGCGAGCCCTTCCAAAGTTTGGCGAGGGCTTCGAGATCTTCGCGGGGGGAGACCCGGTCGTAGAGGCCGGCGGTGACGATGATGCGTTTCGGATCGCAGAGCGGGATGCCATGGAGCGGCGAGATGAGGTGCTCGTGGCGGGCGATCTGGTTGTGGGCATGGCCGAGCGAGCGGAGCGACCTCCGCATCGAGGAGGCTCCGGGGTTTTCCCAGATCGCCTTCTCGACATTCACGATCGGCTGGACGAGCGCGAGGAACCGGAAGTCGCATTCGAGAAACGACAGCAGGGCGCCGATCCAGCCGCCGTAGCTCGTGCCGATGAGCCCGAACTCGCGGACGCCCCGCGCGCGGAGGATCGCCATGATCTGGCGGAGCTCGACGACCCCCTGCCGGAGGCCCTCCGCATTGCGGACGAGATCCGCCGTGATAGCCAGTTCCCCGTTCAGCGATTTTTTCGGCGTGCGAGAGTAATGGTAGGGCAGGTGGGGGAACGCGACCGCCCAGCCGCGCCTATTGAACGTCGCGGCAACCCGCCGGTATCCCGCGTCGCTTGCGCTCATCAGCGCGTGGAGCAGCAGCAGTACCGGCGCGTCACGTCGCGCCGCCGGATAAAACCGCACCCGCGCGCGGTCGTTCTCCGGAAACCCGCTCGGCAGCGGGGTGTCCCAATCAATCCAGCCCCCATGGTGACGCAGGCGCAGGGCGGGCGGCATGCGGAAAAAATTCTCGCGGCTCATCGGGGAGCAGGCGTCGAGGTAGGCCTCGAGCTCGGCTTTCGTCGAGCTGTCCGCGCGCCGCCGCCATTGGAGGATGTTCATCATCCCGCACATCGCGCCGTCCATCCCCCACGAAGCGGTTCTTTCGACGAGCCGCCTCATGGTTCGGACATCCGTTGTTGCGGCGAGTGCGGCAGGTCGCGGTCGTCGAGCCCGCACCGGGCGACGAGGTCGTCTTTGAGCCGGATCATTGCGGATGCCAGCTCGCCCCGCATGCGCTCGCGTGCGGTCGAGCGCGAAAATTCCGGGCCGGGCGAGGAGATCGCCGCTCCGATGCCGATATAAACTTTCGCGCGCCGCCACGGGAGCCAGTTCTTCGCGTTGTAGAGGCGTTCGCTGCCGAGGATGACCACCGGAACGATCGGGCGGCCCGAGCGGACCGCGAGCATCACGGCGCCTTCCTGCACCGGGGCGCCCGCGAGCATCGAGCGGTCGCCGTCGCGAATTCCCCCCTCCGGAAAAACTCCGATCACGCTCCCGCCCGCCAGCCGCCGCAGCGCCTCGCGCAGCGGGCGACGGTCGTCCCCGCCGCGATCCACCGGGATCACGTCGAGCCAGTGGAACGCGCGGTTCGACCATCCGGCCCCGAAGAGCTGGGACATCGCAAGCCAGTCGATCTTCCGCCGGCTCCAACCGCTCAAAAGCGGCGGATCAAAATGGCTGATGTGGTTCGAGGCCAGCACGAACGCCCCCGGAGGCGGCCGGTGAAAAACCACGCGGCGCACCCGCGCCCCGAACGTCAGCAGCACGCGCAGTGACCCGACAACCAGACGGTAGAAAACGAGATGGAAAAACGGCGTTCTCAATCCCCGTAGCCGAGCGGGTTCTTCAAGTGCCATGCCCACGCGCTCTCGACGATCGGGCGGATGGCTTCAAATTTCGGCTTCCATCCGAGTTCGGACTGGATTTTATCCGATGCGGCGACGAGGCGCGGCGGGTCGCCGGGGCGGCGCGGTTTTTCCACCGATTTGATCTCGCGCCCGGTGATCTGCCGGCAGGCTTCGATGACCTCTTTGACCGATGTGCCGCCACCGGTGCCGAGGTTGTATTTCGCGCTTTTTTTTGAGCCGAGCGCGAGGATGTGGGCCTGGGCGAGGTCGAGGATGTGGATGTAATCCCGGATGCACGTGCCGTCGGGGGTCGGGTAGTCGGTGCCGAAGATGTCCACCGACTCCTTTTGCCCGAGCGCGACCTTCAGGACGTTTGGGATCAAGTGGGTTTCGACTCGGTGGTCCTCGCCGTAACGGGCGGTGGCCCCGGCCGCGTTGAAGTAGCGCAGCGCCACATACGAGAGCCCGTGGATTTCCCCATACCACCGGAGCACCTGCTCGAACATCAGCTTCGATTCGCCGTACGGGTTGATCGGCTTCTGCGGGAGCGACTCGTCGAGCGGCATGCGATCCGGAATACCAAACGTCGCGCACGTCGAGGAAAAAACGAATTTCTTGACGCCGGACTCGACCGCCGCGTCGAGGAGGTTGATTCCCGAGCAGACATTGTTGCGAAAATATTTCGAGGGGTTCTGCATCGACTCGCCCACGAGCGCGTTGGCGGCGAAGTGCATGACCGCGTCGGGCTTCACCTCGTCAAAGGCATGGCAGATGACCGTGCGGTCGGCGAGATCCCCCTGGAAAAAGCGGGCGCGCGGATCCACTGCCTTCTTGTGACCCTCGCTCAGATTGTCGAAAACCGAAACATCGAACCCCTCGTCCAACATCTGTTCGACGCAAATGCTGCCGATATATCCGGCCCCTCCCGTGACAAGAATTTTCTTCATGAGGTGGCTACTTTATGTCAGGCGGCACGGCTCCCGCAACAAATTGCTTCAAGTCACTGCGGCTTCCATGCGGATCTGATCTCCGTCCCTGCGGCGCCTGATCGGCAGTCCGACGGCCTTTGCGATCATCGTGTCCTCCATGGCGACCGCTGCCGGGTAGGCCTCGAAAATCGCGGCGAGGGGGCTGTGGGACTCAACGAGCGCTCCGCCTTCGATGCGCGGCATCGCCCCCTCGGCCTCGCGGAGTTCCGCCAGCGCGGCCAGCTTTTCCTCCCACGTTCCCGAGGGCGGAATCTTCTCCGCATAAGCCGCCGCCTGCCTCTGGAAATGCAGGTAGAGGAGCTTCTCCGCCGCCGCCGGCCCGAAAAGCGCCTGCGCCTCCCGGAGCAGGGACAGGGCAAGCCGCTGGTCGCCCGACTGAAAAAGTTCCTGCCCGCGCCCGGAGAGGCGGTAGATCAAATGCGGGCGCCCGGCCCCGCAGTGCGTGCTCCGCGAAACCGCGTGCCCGGATTTTTCCAGCGCGAGGCACTGCGCCTTGACTCCCATGTAGCTCATCCCGAGCCGTTCCGCGAGCTCGCCAACCGCCATCCCGTCGCTTCGCTTCAGCTCCTTCGCCACCGCATACGCGGACCGGCCCGGCAACTCCCGATGGATCTTTCGCATGCCCGAATGGTTGGCTCCCGGCCGCGCGCCGTCAAGGCAAACGCGTGTTCCGCTACCGCTGGAGCTGGGTGTCGAGGAGGCAGACCGCGCTGCGGGTCTTCTCGTCGTCCTCGATGCGCTTTTTCACGAGCTTGCACGCGTGGATGACCGTCCCGTGATCCTTGCCGCCGAAGGCCTCGCCGATGTCGCAGAGAGAGGTTTTTGTCAGCTCGCGGGAGAGATACATGGCGATCTGCCTCGGGAACGCGATGTTCGCCGGGCGGCGCTTGCTGGTCATGTCGGCCAGCCGGACGTCGAAATGCTCGGCCACCCGCCGCTGGATCTGGTCGATCGTCACCGCCTTGCGCGCCTGCTCCTGGAAAATATCCCGCAGCAGATTTTCGATCACCTCGCGCGTGATCGGACGCTCGCTGAGCGATTTGTAGGAGGCCACCCGCATGAGCGCGCCCTCGAGCCGGCGGACGTTGTTGCGGATTTTTTCCGCGAGGAATTCGATCACCCAGGGCTCGAGCTGGATATTGAGACCGGCGGCCTTGCTGCGCAGGATCGCGATCCGGGTCTCGGCGTCCGGCGGCTGGATCTCGGCGGTCATGCCCCACTCGAAGCGTGAGACAAGCCGCTGCTCGAGTTTGTCAATCTCGCTGGCCGGCCGGTCGCTGGAGAGGACGACCTGCTTGTGCCCGTCGTGCAGCGCGTTGAACGTGTGGAAAAATTCCTCCTGCGAGCGCTCCTTGCCGGCAAAAAACTGGATGTCGTCAATCATCAGGACATCGGCGAGGCGATATTTTTTCCGGAACTTGACGAGCGTGCCGTGCTGGATCGCGTCGATGAACTCGTTCGTGAACTGCTCGCTGGAAAGGTAGACGACCCTCGCGGATTTGGCGCCGGCCGTCACATGGTGGCCGATCGCCTGGAGGAGGTGGGTTTTCCCCAGCCCGCTGCCGCCGTAGATGAAGAGCGGGTTGTAGGTGAGCGACGGGGACTTCGCGACGGCGAGCGCGGCCGAGTGAGCGAACTCGTTGTTCGATCCCACCACGAAGGCATCGAACGTGTAGTGGGAGTTCATCCCGTTAGCCGCCGGCGCGGCCGCCTTTTCCCTCGACGCCTTCGGCGCGGAGGCGGGCTTGGGCGCGGGCTCGGGCTCCGCCGGAGAAGTGGTGAAATGGACGGACTGGATCGAGGGTAGAACCTCACGGACGGACTCCTCAAGGATCGGAAGGTAGTTGCTTTCGATAAAAAACTGATGGATCGGATTCGGCACGCAAAGCGTGATGGCCTCGGCGCCGGAAACCGATGCGGACACATCTGAAAACCATCGCTCGAATCCGTCGGCGCTCACCCGTCCGCGGATCTTCGCCGAGATTTCCGCCCAGACATTCTTTTTTTCTGTGACCATGGTTTCGATATTTCGCCCCGCCACACGACATCATGCGTTCCAAGGGATGCGCAGACTCGCAGGTTTTTTTTTCGAGGAAAAGCGCAGATTTTCGACGCCGGAACCGGGAAACGCTTTAAGTCATTTGTTTTGAAATGATTGAATCCCGGAAAGAAAATTTTCTTCCAAAAACCGGAATCCCCTTGACATCGCGCGCGTGCCGTGCCGGATTTTTCCGCTCACACATTCCTCGCGGCGGCCACCGGCAACGGCCCGGCCGCCACCAGCTTTTTTCTGAAAAGGATGCCAAGGAAAAACGTGACCGCGCTGCCGATGAAAACATAATAAGGCCAGGCGATGGCCGGCCACCAGGCGGGCAGCAAAACTCCGAACCGGATCTTCTGTTTCACCGACTCTCCGGCCGCGTTGACCGACTCCCCGAGCGGGATTTCAATTTTGCAGAGGACGAGGACGGCGAGGATTCCGAGGATCATGGCGAAGACATTGGCGCGGTCGCTCCCGCGGGTGCGGGTGAGCACCCCGAGCAGGAAGACGCCGAGCAGCGTGCCGTAGCTGTAGCCCATGATCCCGAGCGCGAGCGGGATGATCGTGACATGGGTGTGCAGTACCGTGTAGGCCGCCACGGTCGCCACGGCAATCATGAGCACGCCGAAGATCGAGGTCGCCCACCGCGCGGCGCTCACCGCCTGCCGGTCGGTGGCGAGGGGCCGGATGTAGGGCTGGTAAAAATCCTTGATGAACGCGGTGGCCAGCGCGTTGAGCGCGGCGGAGGTCGAGCCCATCATCGTCGCGAAAACCCCGGCGATGATCAGCCCGCGGATGCCGACCGGCATCTCGTTGACGATGTAGTGCGCGAAGATCTCGTTGTCCTCGGCGGGCAGCGTGGGATCCGGGTGGATCTGGTAGCGCACCCAGAGGAGGACGCCGACGGTCAGGAACGACAGGACGATCGGGATGTCCGCAAACCCGCTCAGGATCAGCGAAAGCCGGGACTTCGCGGTGTTCTCGGCCGTGAGCATCCGCTGGACCATGTCCTGGTCGGTCCCGTGCGTGGCCATCGTGAAAAATGTGATCCCGATGATCGCGGCGAAAATCGTGTATTCGGTTTCAAGCAGGCCGCGGAGCGCCGCGCCGAATGGCTTCGCCGAATCCCATCCGGTCTGGAACATCGCGAGGTTCTGCCCGGCGAGCTGCTCGTGCACGGTCCGCATCCCGCCCGGGATATCGTGAAAGACGGCGGCGATCGAAAACAAGATCGCCCCGATCATCAGGCAGGCCTGGATGAGATCGGTCCACACGACCGCCTTGATTCCGCCGGCCGCCGTGTAGAGCGTGGTCACGAACGTCACGAAGACGATCCCCCAGAAATACGTCCGAAGCGTGATTTCGGATCCGGGAAAAAGGTACCGGTAGACGACCACCATGATCACGCCGCCAAGATACAGGCGCACGCCAATGCCCAGAACCCGCGTGACCAGAAAAATTCCGCTGGCCATGTTTTTCGTGCGCTCGCCGAACCGGATCGTCAGAAACTCGTAGATGCTCTCGACCTTGTATTTATAGTAGGGGGCGATGAACAGCCACGCGATGACGATCCGCGCGATGATCGTGCCGACTGCGAGCTGCGCATACGCGTAGCTCCGCGTCCTGAACCCCTCGGCCGGTGCGCCGAGAAATGTCACGGCGCTCGTCTCGGCGGCGATGATCGACGCCAGCACCGCCCACCACGGGATCGAATGCCCGCCGAGCGCAAAATCCTGGAGGCTCGTATTTTTCCGCGCCGCATAGAGCCCGATGCCGACGATCCCAACGAAATAGACGAGGATCACCGCCCCATCCACGCCGAGGTTGAACCAGTTCTGCGCGGGGTGCATCTCAGGCGCGGAGCGGCTTCAGCAAAACCATCGAGTTCCGCCCGCTCGCCTCGTATTTTGCGCGGCGGGCGTCCGGCAGGAGCGCGGGCTCGGCCGAGTGGTAGCCGCCCTTTTGCTGGAGGTAGCTGTAGGCCTGGGTCGAGAGCGCAAAAAGGTTTTTCACGCCCTTCTCGCGGGCGAGATTTTCGACGAACGCCATGAGCTTTTTCCCGTGGCCCTGGTTTTCGTGGGCCTTGCTGACATGCAGGCACGCGAGCTCGCCGGCGGACTCCCCGGGATAAAGGTGGAGGGCGACGCAGGCGATCGGCGAGCGGTCGATTTCCAGAAGCCAGTAGTCCTCGAGGTGCGCGAGGATTTCTGTGCGGGTCCTCCGCACGAGTTCCTCGTTGCGCACGGACTGCCGGATGAGCGACATCACCGCCCGCACGTCCTTTTTAAAAATCCGGCGGATCTGCTGGTATTCGTTCGAGTAAATCATCGTGCCGATCCCGTCGTAGCTGAAGACCTCGTTCAGGAGCGCCTCGTTGACGCCGCCGTTGAGCACATGCACGCGCGGCACCCCTTGGGCGCAGGCCTGCGCGCCGTTCTCGAGCTTCGAGACGATTCCCGGCGCGAAATCCTGGCGCCGCTTTTTCAGGAGTTCCTGTGTCTCGGAAATCGAGAGCTGTCGGGGAAGAGCCGCCGCCGAGGCGTCAAAGACCGTCCCGGGGACAAGGTAGAGGATTTTTGCCGCCGAGAGCTCCCCGGCAATCTCGATGGCGATCGTGTCCGAATTCACCCGGTAGGTCCGCCCCTCGCCGTCGAAACCCAGCGGAGGCACGACCGGAATAATCCCCTCGTCCAGGAGCAGCTTGAGCGCCTTCACGTCCACCCGCTCGACCTTGCCGGTGTATTGCTGGTCCACGCCGCCGAGGATCCCTGCCGGGTGCGCGATCAACGCGTTGATATAGGCCGCGCGAAGATCGACCGAGGACAGACCCTCCATGATTTCGTTCGTGAGCCGGATCGCCGCATCAATGCTGAGCTTCAGCGTCGGGGCGTCGGTGACGCCAATCCCATCGGAATTCGATATCGCAAGCCCCCGCTCGGCCGAGAGCGCCTCAATCTGGCGGCTCGCACCGTGAACCAGCACGACCTTGATGCTCAACGAGCGCAGCACCGCAATGTCCAGCAGCACGTTCGAAAAATTTTCCGATGCGACGACCTCGCCGTCCACCGCGACCACGAACGTGCGATCCCGGAACCGGGGCACATACTGCAGAATCTCGCGGAGGTCGGATACGTTCATCATGGAAAAGCCAGCGACCATTACCACAGGCTGCCGGCAAAACACAGGGGAAATTATCTGCCCGGCGGGCGGGAACGGGAGACGGGAAATCACGTGGCGGCGCGCCGCTTGATTCGGCTCCGGAAATCCGTTAGATGTCCGCCCATGTTTTCACGCTTCGCCCTCGCTCTTGTCGCCGCCGCGCTGCCGCTTTCCCTCCGCGCCGCCGACCCCGTTCTCACCACGCAAAAAAAACTCGCCCAGCTCGGTTTTTACAAAGGTGCCGCGGACGGCCAGTCCGGGAGCCAGACGAGCGCGGCGATTCGCAGGTATCAGATTGCGGAGAACCTGAAGGTGACCGGCGAGCTGAACTGCCAGACCCTCCGGCAACTCGGGATCGAGGAGCCGGCCCCGGGCGCGCCCTACGTCTCCCTCGCCGACATTTTCCGCGGAGGTCCGTATTTTTCCGTCGGATCCGACAAGCAGGTGGCGGCCGTCCGGCAGGCGCAGAAAAACCTGAAGCTGCTGGGATATTACAGCGGCCCGGAGGACGGCATTCCGAACGGCGGGCTCGTTTCGGCGCTCAAAGTCTGGCAGAAGAGCGCGGGCTTCCAGGCGACCGGACGCATCGACGGGATCACGCTCAAAGGCCTCGACCTTACCGCGAACTGAGGGCATCCTCTCGACCCATGAACGAAGTATTGGATCTTTTCCGTCAGACCGGGGCGCTGCTCCAGGGGCATTTCATCCTGCGCAGCGGGCTGCACAGCCGCGAGTTTTTTCAATGCGCGCTGCTGCTGCAGGACGCGGCGATCGCAGCCCGCGTCTGCGGGTGGCTCGCCGACAAGCTCGGCAAGTTCGAGGCCTCAAACGTCATCTCCCCGGCTGTCGGCGGGATCATCGTCGGGCAAGAGGTCGCCCGCCATCTTGGGAAACGCCACATTTTTGCCGAGAAGGACGGCGCCGGCGGGCTCGTCATCCGGCGCGGGTTCGCGATCAGGCCGGGAGAAAAATTTCTTGTTGCCGAAGATGTGGTGACCCGCGGCGGACGGGTGCAGGAAACGATCCAGATCGTGCGCGATCACGGCGGGATCGTCTCGGCGGCGGGATCGATCGTGGATCGCAGCGGCGGCAGCCTTCCGGATTTCGGGTGCCCGTTCGTCTCCCTGGTGCGGATGAACGTCGAGACATTCGACCCCGCGAATATCCCTGCGGATCTGCAAGGGATCCCGGCGATCAAGCCCGGAAGCAAGTAGCCGGAGGGAATCGCGCGCTACAGCGCGGGCGTGGCCGTGGGGGACGGCGACGGGGAGGGCGACGGCGACGGGGAGGGCTCCGGAACGATCCCCCGGTTTTTCAGGATCTCCGCCAGAAGAGTCAGCGCGGAGGCGGCGCTGAGCCGGTTGTTGTTGAAATCGCTTGTGAGGTCGGACTGCAAATGCGACGTCACTTTGCTCGATCCCGCGAATCCGTAGGAGAAGGTCACGAGCAGCGAGGAGTCCACCGAAGTGGATTGCGCGGCCGATGCGAGCATGTAGCCGCTGAGCTTCTTCGCCACGCTGAGGCTGTCCCCGGCGCCGACGTCCGTTTTTTTGCTCGTTTTTCCGAGGATCTGGAAGGCGACATTGTCGGCGGTTCCCCCGGAGCCGGACGTCGAGTAGATCACGGCGTATTCGGTGTGGGAGCCCTCCTCGAGCAACTCCATGTATGTCCCGCTCAGGAGTCCGGTCGTGTAGTAGGCAAGCCTCGTGTCCGGGTCGGTGAGGATCACGATCGAAGTCACCGCCTTCGAGGCCTCGTCCACCACCAGATACCCGCCCTCAAGAAACGAGTAGTTGACGGATTTCCCGGTGCTATTGAACGAGAGATCGTAGATCAGCAGATCCGCCCGCGCACATAAAAGCCCGGCCAGAGCGGCGGCAACCGTCACGAGGAGCGCTTTCATCGAGGAAAAGGATACCGCGGAATCGCGCCGCGCGCAATGGGTTTTCCGGCGGGTTTTCCGCCGCGGATTTTCCCGCAGGAATTTTTTTCTTCGATCTCCCGCGGTTCCCGTCATAGCCTCGTGCTTCACCATGTCCTCACACATCAAATTATTTATTCCGGGTCCGGTCGAAGTTTCCGAGAAAACCTTTCGCGCCATGTGCGCGCCGATGATCGGGCACCGCGGCGGCGAGTTCAAAAAGCTTTATGGCGGGATCCAGCCGCGGCTCCAGGAATTGTTCGGGACGAGCCGCCCGGTTTTTCTTTCGACCTCGTCGGCCTGGGGCGTGATGGAGGGGGCGATCCGCAACCTCACCTCGAAGAAAGTCCTGAACGCGATGTGCGGGGCGTTTTCCGACAAGTGGTTCGATGTCAGCCAGCGCTGCGGCAAGCAGGCTGCGGCCCTGCAGGTGCCGTGGGGCTCCGCGATCCTGCCGGAGCTGGTCCGCGAAAAGCTCTCGGGAGGGGAGTTTGATTCGTTCACCCTCATCCACAACGAGACGTCCTGCGGCCTGCGCAACCCGCTCCCGGAGATCGCGGCCGTCCTGCGCGACTTCCCGGATGTCATGTTCATCGTGGACTGCGTCTCCTCGTTTTCCACCGAGCCGATCCCGATGGACGAGCTCGGGATCGACGTGCTGCTCACCGGCAGCCAGAAGGCGCTCGCGATGCCTCCCGGCCTGGCGCTGTTCTCGGTCTCCGGGCGCGCGATGGAGCGCGCGGCGACAATTTCCGACCGCGGGTATTACTTCGACTTCGTGGAGTTCGCAAAAAACCAGGAGCAGGACATGACGCCGAGCACGCCGGTGATCCCGCTCATCAACGCCCTCGCCTCCAAGCTCGACGACATCTTCACCGAGGGGCTCCCGGCGCGCCACGCCCGGCACGCCGCGCTCAACGCGCAGGTCCACGAATGGGTCCGGGCCCGCGGATTCGATTTCTTCGCCCCCGAGGGCTGCCGCTCGCTCTCGCTCACCTGCGTGAAAAACACCCGCGACGTCGACGTCGCCGCGTGGATCAAGCGCCTCCGCGAGGAGCACCGCTTCGTCATTGACGGCGGCTACGGCAAGATCAAGGGCAAGACGTTCCGCATCTCGAACATGGGGGACGAAACCCACGAAACCATCGCCGCGCTCCTCGCCGCCCTCGACGACACGCTCGGCTGAACGCCCGGCCCGGAAAAACCCTCTCCCCTTTGAAGGAAATTTGTGTCCAGCGAGGTTCCCCATGGTTGACAACGGAAGGGACTTCCGGAATTCTCAAACTGCTTGCCGGCGGGCGCCTTTCACAGAACAGGCCGAAGTAGCACAGCGGTAGTGCAATCGATTCGTAATCGATAGGTCGCGGGTTCGATTCCCGCCTTCGGCTCTCCCTCCCTCTTGGTGTTTGCCCTGGCTGCTTCCGGAGGCTATGAATTTTCCCGCTTGAATCTCTACGCCGACATCGTCCGACCGTGCCTGTTCCGCTTCGATCCGGAGACCGCCCACCATCTGGCGCTCGCCGGCCTGCGCCTCGTGCCCCCGCCGCTCGTGCGGGCGCTCTTCGGGGGAGGAGAGGATCGTCCCGTGCGGTTCTTCGGGCTGACGTTTCCGAATCCAGTCGGGCTCGCGGCGGGGATGGATAAAAATGCCGAGGTTCTCGGCGCGTGGGAGGCGCTCGGGTTCGGGTTTGTCGAGGCCGGCACCGTCACCGCCCGGGAGCAGCCGGGCAACGACAAGCCGCGTTGCTTCCGCTACCCGCGCCAGCAGGCGCTCATCAACCGGATGGGGTTCAATAACGACGGCGCGGAAAAAATCGCCGCCCGGCTCGCCGCCCTGAAATCTTCGGGCCGGTGGCCGCGCATCCCGGTCGGGATGAACATCGGAAAATCGAAAATCACGCCACTGGAGGAAGCGGCGGCCGACTACGCCGCGAGTTTCCGCCTGCTCCTGCCGTTCGGCGATTATTTTGTGATCAACGTCAGCTCGCCGAACACGCCCGGGCTCCGCCAGCTCCAGGATCGCTCCTCGCTCGCCGAGATCGTCCGCACCCTCAAGGCGATCGATGCCGCCAAGCCGCTCCTTGTGAAAATCGCTCCGGATCTCACCGACGACGCGGTGCGCGAGATGGCCGCGCTTGCGGAGGAGGAAAAACTCGATGGGCTCATCGCCACGAACACGACGCTCGACCACTCGGCCGTGCCCGCGGAGAAAGATCAAACGGGCGGGCTCAGCGGCACCCCTCTCCGATCCCGCTCCACCGATGTCCTCCGGATCCTCCGCGCGCAGACCTCGCTCCCGATCATCGCCTCCGGCGGCGTCATGAGCGCCGAATCGGCGGAGGAAAAACTCCGCGCCGGCGCCTCGCTCATCCAGATCTACACCGGCTTCATCTATCGCGGCCCCGGCCTCATCCGCGCGATCTCCCGATCCTGGAATCACCCCGGTCTTCGCGCTTGAGAAACCTCGCGAAGGCTGGCACCTACCCGGAAGTCGGCATCGGGCGGCTGGCCTTTTTCAGCGCGGCGGCCGCGAAGATCAAGGGGTAAAGCCGCTCGTAATACCAGAGCCGGGCAAAATAAAATCCGATGGGAGCGGCCTCGTGCCACTGCCCGGATGCGACCCTGGCGGTGAGCCACGCGGAGCCCTTTGCGGCGGCCTCTGCCGCTCCTCCTGCCGGATGCGCGGCGAGGGCTTCGAGCGCGAGGGAGGTCTCCTCGACCGAAGACGCCGCGCCGGGTGCGCCGGACCAGCCGCCGTCCGGGTTTTGATTTGCCACGAGCCACCGCTCAGCTGCGGCCGCGAGAGGGACGGCCTGGCTCAGGCTCCGCAGGGCGAGGAGAACGCGCGAGGTTCCGTAAAGCGGGTTTTCCTCGCCGGGAGATTCCTCGTGCCCGAACCAGAGCGGGATCCACGAACCGTCGGGCCTCTGGTTTTTTGCGAGGAATCCGAGCGCCCGGGAAATCGCGCGTCCGGTGCGTTTCCCGAGAGCGGGGGGCAATGCGTCGTGCCACTCCGTCCATGCGCGCAAGGCGTGAGCGGTGATGTCCGGGCTGCTGCGGTCGAATGGCAGCGCGCCCCAGCCCTTGCAGAATGTCGGGATCCCGCCGTCGGCATTTTGCAAATCGACGAGCCACTGCGCCCCGGCGGCGACGGCGTCGCGCGTGGCGGCATCGGCCGGCCCCAGTTGCCGCAACGCGAGGAGCACGCCCGCCGTGTCGTCGGCGTCCGGCACTCCGCCGGGCTGATCTGTCCATGCCCAACCGCCGGGCGCGGCGCGGGTATAGGGATGGATCGCGCGGGATTGCTGGCCGAGCAGCCAGCTGCGGATCGGCTGCGCCGCAGTTGCCGGCAGCGCTCCGTCCACTCCTCCCAAGGCTTGGACGGCGAGCGTGGTCAGCCACGTTGCCAGATCGGTATCGATGGCCCAGCTCCCGTCCGCCCTCGCCGAGCGCACGAGAAATTCCAAGCCGCGCGTCACGACCGGATGGCCGTCCAGGCGCATCGTCGCGAGGCTCATCGTGACAAAAGCCGTGAGCGGCACGGCTTCGAGAAACCCGCCGTTGGGCGGCTGGATCCGCGTGAGCGTGCGCAATGTGGAATCCCGCACCGCGTCGCGGAGCCGCCGCAGGAGCGGGTTGCGCGAGGGCCGGAAATGGTGGCGCGCCTGGCCGATGGCAATCAGCGCGGGCAGGGCGTAGCTGACCACCGGCAGGCGCACCGCGCCGAACCAGGCGGCGGGCAGCGCGGCCAGCTCGAACGGCAGCTGGCCGACATGGCCCCACGCCGCCCCGCCCCGCCCCAGCCGTCCGGCAATCGCGCACATCGTGAGGATGGGAATCGAAAACGTCCGGTCTTTGCCGTAGCGCGCCGCGATCGCGCGAGCGAGCCGTGCGGGCTCGAGCGATCCCGCGCGGGCGCGCAGCCAGGTTTCCGCCGCTTCCACTGTGGCGCTCCGGCTTTCCCCGCCGCCCGGCGCGGCACCGAACGCCGCCCAGACAAGCGTGGTGGTGCTGATGTTGCTCCGGCTCCGGTCGGTGTCGCCCCAGCCGCCGTCGCGGTTTTGATTCGCGGCCAGCCACGCGAGCCCGGCGCCGATCAGCGCGGGGAGTTCGCGGCGCGGCTCCGCGGAATTCCGGGCGGCCACGGCCAGCGCGCAGACAGCCGTCGCCGTGGCCAGCGCGCTGCTCGAAAGCTCGCCCGTCCAGTGCCCGTGCGGGTTCCGTGCGGCAAGCAGCGCCGCCGAAATTTTGTCATACGCGGCAGCGCCGGAGGGCTCGTGCATCATCCGATAAAATCAGTTCAGACAAAAACTAAAGCGCCGCGGCGCACAAAAACAGAAGATAAGTCGTCAGCGAGCGCAAAAATTGCCGGTATTGTTTTCATAGCGCCTGCAGGATACTCTTTCTTATTCATGTCGCTTTCCGGATCTCAACACCCGCAGATCAAGGCCGCATCGATGCCGCCGGCCAGCCGGCCCGGCGTCCTGCTGATCAACCTCGGCTCGCCGGATTCCCCTTCCGTCCCCGATGTGCGGAAGTATCTGGGCGAATTTCTCATGGATCCGCGCGTGCTCGACGCGCCGTGGCCGGTCCGATGGTGCGTCGTGAACCTCGCGATCCTGCCGAAGCGCCCGGTGGAATCCGCGGAGGCGTATAAAAAAATTTGGACGGAGGAAGGTTCCCCGCTGGTCGTCACGAGTCGGAACGTGTGGCGTGAGCTGCAGCGCCGGGTCGCCGGGGACCTCGCGGTCGAGCTCGCGATGCGCTACCAGAGCCCGGGCATCGAGCCCGCCATCTTGCGGCTGCGCGCGCGGGGCGTCACGGATCTGCTGATCTTCCCGCTGTTCCCGCATTATGCGATGTCGAGCTTTGAGACGGCCGTTGTCCGCGCGCGGGAAGTTGCCGCGCGGCTGGCGCCGGAGATGCGGCTGAAAGCCGCGGAGCCGTTTTTCGGCGATCCCGGCTATATCGCGGCGCTCGTCGCCAGCGCCGCGGATTTTCTGAACGCGGGCTACGATCATTTGCTGTTCAGCTTCCACGGCCTGCCCGAGCGCCACCTGCGCAAAGCCAACCCGGGCCGCTGCCTCGCCTCGCCCGGCTGCTGCGAGACCCCCGGATCCGCGCTCCCCACCTGCTACCGCGCGCAATGCCTCGCGACCGTCCGCGCGTTTGTCGCGGCGGCCGGCGTGCCAGCGGACAAGTTCTCGGTCGCCTTCCAATCGCGCCTCGGACGCGATCCGTGGCTCAAACCGCACACCGACGCCGAGCTGCCGCGCCTCGCGGGAAGCGGCGTCAAAAAACTCCTCGTGATCTGCCCGGCCTTCGTCTCCGACTGCCTCGAAACCCTCGAGGAAATCGCGATGCGCGGACGCGAAATTTTCCTTGGAGCCGGCGGCCGCGAATTCGCGCTCATCCCGTGCCTGAACGAGCACCCGCGCTGGCTCGACGCGCTGGAGAAACTCGTGCTCGCGGATCTCCGCGAATAGAAACCCTTTCCGGGCCATGTGACCCCGCCCAATCATTACGATGTCAAACCGTAGAAGCGGCATCTTGCCGCTTGGGGCTTTCCGGCAAGCGGCAAGATGCCGCTTCTACAAATTCACCCGATCCGCCACGCACCCAGGAGGATCGTAATGATTGGGGGTGCCTCGTGCCTGGCTTCGGTTTTTACGCATGGGCAGGAATGCCCGGGCCGCGCGCGGCTGGATCGCTCGCCGGATTTCTTCTCCACATCGGTCTGGGATTCTGACATGGATTCCATGACGTCATGCCGCACCTCTCTTGGAACGAAGTCCGCGACCGCGCGATCAAATTTTCCCGACGGTGGAAAGAGACGGATTCCGAGCGCTCGGAGAAGCAGACGTTCTGGAATGAGTTTTTCGATGTCTTCGGCATCCGGCGGGCATCCATCGCTTCGTTTGAAGAGAACGTGCGGAACCTTCGCGGCAACACGTCCGCGATTGACCTTCTCTGGCGGGGCAAGCTGCTGGTTGAGCACAAGAGCCGCGGGGAAGATCTCTCCGTTGCCGCGACCCAGGCGTTCACGTATATCGAGGATCTGACCCGCGAGAACCGCTGGGATGAGATTCCCCGGTTCGTCCTCGTCTCGGACTTCGCGAACTTCGTCCTCTACGATCTTGAGCCCGAGGAACAACTTGACCTCCCGCTCTTTGCCGGGCGTCCGATCGCGCCGCATCACTTTCCGCTCGCGGAGTTTCCGCGCCACATCCGCGCGTTTGCGTTCATGCTCGGGCAGACGCGCGTTCGTCTCGACCCGGAGGATCCCGCAAACGAAAAAGCCTACTCGCGCATGTGCGGGCTGCATGACTCGCTGGTCGCGGGCGGCTTCGGCGGGCATGAACTCGAACGCCTCCTCTGCCGCGTGCTCTTCTGTCTCTTTGCCGAGGATAATCTCATTTTTCAGCCGGAGGCCTTTACGCAATTCGTCCGCACCCAGACGCGGCCGGACGGCTCGGATCTCGCGGCGAAGCTGAACGAGCTTTTCGACTGGCTGAACAATCCGCTCGCGGACGGTTCGGTTGCGGATACCGACTGGCGCTACGGATTCCGCTACGTGAATGGCGGGCTTTTCGCCGAGCGTCTCGGGTTCCCGATCTTCACGAAGGCGATGCGCGAGGCATTGAGCTTCTGCTGCGATTTCCAGTGGGCGAAGATCTCCCCCGCCGTCTTCGGCTCGCTTTTCCAAGGCGTGCTCGAAGACCGCGCCCGCCGCCAGCAGGGTGCCCACTACACGAGCGAACGCGACATCATGAAGGTGCTGCGCTCGCTCTTCCTCGACGACCTCCGCTCCGAGTGGGAACGGCTCCAGGCCGACCGCTCGACCCGCCGCCGTGCAAATATTGAGGCATTCCATTCCAAGCTCGCCGGACTCCAGTTCCTCGACCCCGCCTGCGGGTGCGGGAACTTCCTCGTCCTCGCCTACCGCGAGCTCCGCGCCCTCGAAATCGATGTGTTGAAGACTCTCTACGTCGGGCGTTTCGGCGATGAAGAAAAACATGCGCAGCAGTCTTTCCAGACACACGATTTCTCCAAACTCGTCGGTGTCAACGTGGACCAACTCCACGGCATCGAATACTCCGAATGGCCGGTCCGCATCGCCGAGGTCGCCCTCTGGCTCATGGACCACCAGATGAACACCGAGGCCGCCGGGCTTTTCGGTCGGCCGTTTGACCGGCTCCCGCTCAAATCCTCCCCGCATATCGTCTGCGGCAATGCGCTGCGCGTGGATTGGAACGACGTGCTGCCCAAGGAAAAATGCTCGTTCGTCATGGGCAACCCGCCGTTTGTGGGGAAGAAGGAGCAGAACGCCGAGCAAAAGACAGACATGGCTTTGGTCTGGGGAGAGATCAAGGGGACGGGAGTGCTCGACTACGTGACAGCCTGGTATCGCCGCGCCGCCGAATACACCCTTGGCACAACGATCCGGGTTGCTTTCGTCTCCACCAATTCCATCTCGCAGGGAGAGCAGGTCGGCACGCTTTGGGAAGATCTCTTCCATCGCTTCCACCTCAAGATACACTTCGCCCACCGCACCTTCCCGTGGATGAGCGAGGCGAAGGGAAAGGCGCATGTGCATGTCGTCATTATCGGCTTCGGCGCAGGCGATTCGCCGAGCAAGCGCATATACGATTACGCTGCAGGCGAGGATCACGTGGCCGTCACAGCGGTTGCTAACATCAACCCATATCTCGTGGCAGCAGGCGACATCACCATTCGCACTCGCACAGAGCCGATCAACGGTGCTCCGCTAATCAGCTACGGGAGCATGATGATCGATAAGGACCGCAAGCCTGGTGATGATCGCGGCCTCATCCTCACCGCACGACACCGCGCGGCACTGCTCGCCGAATGCCCCGCCCTCGCCCCCTTCATCCGACTGCTCTACGGTGGCGAGGAGTTCATTAATGGCACCGAGCGATGGTGCCTTTGGCTCGTGGACGCACCTCCAAGTCTCATCCGCCAATCTTCGTTGCTCCTTGCACGCATTGAGACCGTCCGCGCCTTTCGGCTTCAAAGCAATCGCCCTCAGACTAAGGAACTCGCCGCGACACCGACACTGTTTGGCGAGATTCGCCAGCCGAGCACGCCCTATCTCCTTATTCCGAAAGTTTCATCTGAAAACCGGAACTACATTCCCATCGGATTTCTGCAACCAGAACACATCGCGAGCGGAAGTGCCCTCATCATCCCGGGTGCGACGCACTACGATTTTGGCGTCCTCACCTCCGTCATGCACAATGCGTGGGTTCGCACGGTGGCCGGGCGAATGAAGAGCGATCCGCAGTATTCGAGCAACATCGTTTACAACAACTACCCCTGGCCAAATCCGACGCCCGAGCAGCGCTCAAAAGTCGAAGCCTGCGCGGCCGCCGTGCTGGCCGCGCGGGAGCCGCATTTGCCGCCGCGGGGGATGGGCACGTTGGCCGACCTTTACGACCCGCTGACGATGCCGCCCGCATTATCCAAAGCGCACGCCGACCTCGACCGCGCGGTCGAGCGATGCTACCGGCCCGAGCCGTTCCGATCCGACCGCGAGCGGGTGGAGCACCTGTTCCGGCTTTACGAGCAACTGACCGCCCCGCTCCTGCCCGCGAGCCCGCGCACAAAAATGCGACGGTCACAGACCGCCGCTACAACGGCGCCCCGCCCGCGCCGCGCCCGCACGTCCGGCCTGCCCGAGGCAAGGCATTCAACGGAGGAGCCGCAGAAATGAGGATCGTCAGAGCCATCGAATTCGTGCGGCCCGGAGGGCCAGAGGAAATTAGCCGGTGGCGTCAGCCACCGGATTTCCCCGAGAATGAGATCCGCCCCGGCAGGGGCGTTGGAAGGCATCACCGCAAAAACCGCTCGTCGTATTCGACGCCGCTGCGTTGCAGGAGTTCGACATACTCCTCCTGAAATGTCCGTTTCCGGTGATGCTGCTCCTGCCGGGCGATGTATTCGCGCACCGGCTCGCGCTGGGATGCGCTGACGGTGAATGCGCCGTAGCCCTCCTGCCACGCGAATCTTCTCTCGCCGATTTCCTCATGCACCCAGCGGGACGAAACGGACTTCACGTCGCGCACGACATCGGCGAGGCAGGCCGTCGCGCGGAGACCGATGAGCAGATGGACGTGGTCCGCCACACCACCGATCGCCTCCGGAATCCCTTCGACGTTTCGTACGACGCCGCCGAGGTAGGCGTGCAATCGCTCGCGCCACTCGGCGGTTATGGCTGGCACGCGGTCTTTGGTGCCGAAGACGACATGGTAATGGAGCGAGAGGTGTGTGGATGGCATGGTTGGTGAGGTTCCTGCGCCCCTGCCGGGGCGCTTGGCTTTTCTATCTGAAATCCGGTGGCTGACGCCACCGGCTAATTTCGACACAGCCCTTCGGGCTTCACCGGGCAGTGCGATTCGACACAGCCCTTCGGGCTTCACCGGGCAGTGCGACGGCGTCCCTTGCGCGGCTCGACGGATCGCTCGGAGGATCCGCGCTTTCTCCCGGTCAAGATGGCTTCACATTTTGGAAGCTGCGCCAGCGGGCGAGGGGGAGGGAGGCGAGCGCCATGAGGGCGAGCTGGCTGATGATGAAGCCGGCGAGCCAGGGCACGGCCTTGTTCATGAACCCGTAGGAGTGGAGGCCGACGCCGAGCATGTTCACGCCGAACCATGAGAAGCTCGTGATCGCGCTCCCGAAGAGGGCCATCACCATCAGCCCGCGCTGCCGGATAAAGCCGCCCAGGCGAGCGTGCAGGATGATCGCGCACCAGAGCACGATGAGCAGTGCGCCGTTTTCCTTCGGATCCCAGCCCCAGAACCTTCCCCACGACTGGTCGGCCCAGATGCCGCCGAGCACGGTGCCGACAAAACTGAACAGCGTGGCGAAGCAGATCACGCCGTAGGTCATGCGCGTGAGCGATTGCGCGGATTCCTTCGTCAGCGAGCGGGTGAACACGCCGCGCACGACGTAGATGACCGCGAGCATCCCCGCGAGGAACATCGCGGAGTAGCCGATGGTGATCGTCACCACGTGGGTCGCGAGCCAGATGTTCGTGTCGAGCACGGCCTGCAGCATTTCCAGGGTGTCGCCGCTGCCCGCGAGGTGGTGGGCGATGATGAGCGTGAGGAATCCGATCGCCGCGGCGCAGGCCGCGCCGATGCCGTCGCGGAAAATTCTTTCCAGGATCAGCCCGATGGCGACCGTTCCCCAGCCGATGAAGATCGCCGACGAGTAGAGGTTTGTGACTGGCGGGCGGCCCTGCAGATACATGCGCGAGGCGAGCCCGAAGGTGTGGATGGCGAGGGCGAGCAGGAGCACGTAAAATGCGGCCCTGCCGAGGTTGCGATCCGCGCCCAGCCACGATCCGCACACCAGCAGAAACGCCAGCACGTAGAGGCCCATGGCCTGATAAAACGGCGCGAGCCGGTTGAAAAGAAATTCGTAGCCGGCCCGTCCGGTGGCCTTCGGTTCGTTCTTCGCCATCCAGTCCGAGACGCCGCACAGGTGCCGGTTGAAGAGCGCGGGATCCCCGGCGAGATAGGCGTCGCCGGCGGCCGCATACGCCTTCGTGACCGTATCCGCCGCGCCCGTGGAAAGCGTCTGCAGCAGGCTCGCGCCGACCGACATCCACTCCTCGCGCGGCCCGCCGACCGAGGGATCCGGCGGCACGGGCAGCACGTAGGCCATCTCCGCGAGCGTCTCGCAGCGCGCGGTGAACAGCGCGAAGGCGTCGAGTTTTTCCCGGTCGAAATTTCCGCCATTTTTTTGCGCTCGAGCCGCTTCGAGCCCCGCTGGCGCGGCCTTCATGAAGGCCGCGATCTCGCCCGCGAAATCCCGCGTCCCCTCCGGCCGCATGCTGTTTTTGAGCCGCTGATAAAGCATCAGCGAGTTGCGCAGGTTCGAGATCGCGGTCTGGTAGGGCGTGCGCTTCGCCGACTCGACATTCTCCACCTGCCGCGCCTGCGCGTCGATTTTTTCCAGAAACGGCACAAGCTCGGAGTAGCTGAAATATTTCCGCTCGTTCTGCTCCCACCCGAACAGGCCGAGCACCTCGGGATTGTTAATCACGAACGCGGGGTGGCTGTCGGCGGCGGGGGCCTGGAACAGGACGTCCGCCAGCCAGCGCGTCGCGGTGAGGGTGCGGCCGCCCTCGAGCCGCAGCGTCTGCTTCCCGTGGATGATAAGCAGCGCGGTGCGCGCCACGGTGTCGAACGGCTTGTTCCTCCCTTCCGAGAGCACGGGAATCTTCCCGAACGCGGGGAGGTCGAAGTCTCCCGGCGCGGTTTTCGGCATCCGGGAATTCGAGGCGATCCAGAGCGCGGCAATCGCCAGAGCCATCCATGGAAGATAACGTTTCATTGGGCGGGGAGAGGTTTGCGCCGGTGCAAAAATCCGGAAAAATGGTAGATGAGTTGGAAAAGCAGACCGGCGCTGACGATGACGCACGCGAGGTATGGCGCGATGAAGCTCGGGTTGTACACGACCTGCAGGATCGTGCCGTCCTTCTCGAAGCCCGACTGGAAAAACGTCTCGCCGCGATACCGCAGCGGATGGTTCATGTAAATCAGCACGTCCCGGCTCACGTCGCGCTCCGGGTCGCGGAGCAGCGCGCTGCTCGAAAAGTTTTTCGGGATCTGCGTGCCGGGGTAGGTCTCGTGGGTGAACTTTTCCAGGGTCAGGCTGAACGGTTTGTAATACCGCGCCGGGCGCATCGCGAGCCGCCAAGTCTTCCCGTCGCGAGAGAACGTCTGCGGCGCGCCGAGTTGATCCGAGACCAGCCAGGTGTCCGGCGCGGCGGCATCCGGGCCGGGGGCGATCTCGATCACCGCGCACGGCGCGTCGCGCTCGTTCATCGCCGTCGCGCGCGGCAGCTCCGAGACCGCGACCTGCGCGCCCACGCCCTGGGTGGCGGCAGGCACCGCGCCGGGCCCCGCTTGCTTCAGCGGCTGGAGCCGCGAGTTCTCGTAAAAATGCCGGACGACGATCCGGAACGGCAGGCCTGCGGACGCGATCTCCCCGCCCCGCTTCAGCTGCGCCTCTGGGATTGCGGTGACCTGCTCGAACTCCTTGTCCGCCCCGTCAACCACCACCAGCTCCATGGCCTGCGAATCCTCGGAGTAATTTTTCGTTTCTCCCGGGGACAGCCGCATGAAGCTCTCGACCGAGAACAGATCGGTGAAAAGCCCGCCGGCCAGCAGGATGATCAGCCCGGCGTGGGTGAGGTGGATGCCGAGCTTGCTCCATGACCAGCGGAACCTGCGCAGGTGAGCGGCGATCAGGTTCACCAGCAGCACGCCCCCGATCAGGTGCCCGCCCGGAAAAACCGGTATCCGCAGCCCTTGAGACCCGGCCGGCCACCAGACGATCAGGCTTTGAAAATAGCGCGCCTGCACTTCATGGATTCCGAAATTCACCTGCGCCAGGGTTCCCGCAAACACCAGCACCAGCGCCGCCGAAAGGCAGACGATGGTGAGCTTCATCGACGAGAGGAAATCAAAAATCCGGCGCGCCATTGCGATCAGGGATGGAATTGCACCGACTGGAGAAACCTCGCGAATCCGGCCTTCTCGCTGCCGGCCAGACGGTCGGGGGCGACCAGCTTGAAAAACCAGCTCCTCCCGTCCACCCTCGCCCAGCCGGCCAGAATGCGGGCCTTCGGGCCGGTCATGTCCACCGTGAGAATTTCGCCGTCCTTGCAGGCCACCGGAACGACGAGCGACTTCATCTCGCCGGCTTCAACCTCCTTCAGGCCGATCAGCGAGCGCCAGCGGTTCACGTTTTCCAGATCGCCGCCGCCGTCGCCTCCAAAAACCGTCACCGAAATATCCGCCGATTCGCCGTCCTGTCCGGCGACCGCAAAGCTGGCGTGGCGCAAGGCCGCAGGCGCCCCAGGCCCCCAGCCCGCCGGGACTTCCCACTTGATCTGCGGCTTTTCAGAGCCG
>JBAXXD010000049.1:0-28140 GCA_037128135.1 Verrucomicrobiia bacterium | reverse complement strand
CCTGTCCGGTTTGGTGGGAGGGGCGGGGAGTTGCATCCCCGCTCCTACCCCGATCTTTGGTTTGCACTTATCTCGGAGATGCACCCTGACGTGCTGCGGGCGAGCGGGAAAGGCGAACTGAAGTTTTCGGTGATTCAGTTTTCAGCGTTCAGAACGGCCGGGCATCGCGCGCGGGGTTGCCGTTCCGCTTTCTCTTCGTCTGTCTGGCCTCCAGAGCACTCGGTCCCCTTTTTTTCTGAATCTCTCGTTTTTCCCGGCGGTCACCCTGAACACCGAAAACTGAAGACCCCGCCCACTGGGCGGAAATTGTGACAGAATTATTACATGCAAAATGGCTGGTTTTTTGTAAAATCCTCTTCGTGAAAATTCCAATCCTTATATCCGCATGGGCCGTCCTGACGGCATCGTTGTTGTTTTCCACAGACATTCCCGCCTTGGAAGAAAAAGCCAAACAGGGGGACGCAGATGCGCAGTTTGAACTCGCGCGGGCCTGCCTCAAAGGAGACGGAGTCCAGAAAAATCCTCTTCGCGCGTTCGAGCTCATGACATACGCCGCGAATCAGGGCCATGCCGAGGCGATGGGAGGGGTCGGGTTCTTCTATGCCAACGGGATCGCCGTGACAAAAGACGCCTCGAAGGCGGTCGAATGGTTTCGCAAGGGCGCGGAGAAAGGCGGCCCGAAAGCCCAGCTGAATCTCGGCATGATGCTCGCCGAAGGAAAAGGGGGCGCGAAGAACGAGGAGGAGGGCCGGAAGTGGATCAAGGCGGCGGCAGACCAAGGTCAACCGGACGCAGCCCATACGTTCGGAACGATTCTTTACTTCGGAAAATACGGACAGTCCGCGGATTATGCGGCGGCCTATCCGTATCTTCTCAAGGCCGCCGAATCCGGGAATCCCGACGCCAGAAATCTTGTGGGCGTGATGCTCGAACATGGCCAGGGAGTCGCTTGCGATGCCGCTCAGGCCGAAGGCTGGTATCGCAAGGCCGCCGAACAGAACCACGCGAAAGCGCAGGCCAACCTCGGCCGCCTGCTCGGCCCGGAAAATCAAGAGGCCGCTAAAAGAATGGAATCACTCACCTGGCTGCTCGTTGCCGCCGGCCAGGGGGAGATCACGGCAGAAAAACTTCTCGAGGAAATCCGGACCGGACTGAATCCCGACGAACTGGCGCAGGCGAAGAACAAAGCCGCCGAACTGCAAAAAACTTTCCGTTCCGGCGCCTCAAAATAGAGAGCGCTACTTGCCGGCTTGGGCATCCATCCCCGCCTGTAGGCTTGCGCCGTTGTATGCATCGTTGCCATAGAGCGCGCGGTATTGCTCGTTCGCTTTGTCGAGCGAGTGGAAGTAGCTGTCGCTGGCTGCGGCATCGGTGGTGCCGGGCTGGTTGAGGGCGGCATTCACATCCTGCACAAACGCATCGGCAAGCTGCTGCTGCGCGGCGGCGGCGGCCGGGGATTGGTTCCCCGGGGGCGGCATCAGGGCGGCCGGCGCGGGAACTCCCGGATCCAGCTCGAACGCTCCCGGATCGGCGGCTGCGGGATTTGCACTCGAAGAAACCGCCGCCGAAGAAATCGTGCTATGACCGGCTGGATATGTCGGTTGCCCGGAGGTGCTCGGCCTGGATTCCTGAGAACTCACAGGCGGCAGAACAGGAGTTGAGGAAGTGGGCCGGGTGGCAGTCGGCATCGCTTCCTGTGCCATGCCATAATGAACACCGGGCTCCGACCCGGCGCGCGTCGCCGGAGCCACCATTTGCTGGACGGCGGGAGCACTGGAAGCAGGGAGGGCACAGGGGGAACGCGCGTCCCGCCCGTTTAAAGACTGAGATTCGCACCGCAGGGCAGTGCCCCCCACAGGCGGGTCGCCCATGCTCCCCACAATTTCAACTTTTGAAGATGCGCACCGGATGTCTAACCCAGCCTTCACGCACCAGACGGACACGGCAAGCACCAGAATGTAGCCCGCGACATGGATGGGAATTTTCATAAAAAAGCGGTTTGTGTTGGAGGCATCAGGGAAATCACGCGGAAAGAGAGGAAGTTTCACGCGGAGGCGCGGAGCACGCGGAGAGTTTTTAAGAACAACGGCCTTCCTAAATTTGCTCTGTGTTCTCAACGCCACCGCGCGAGCCCTTCTGTTTTCTCCTCATGTTTCCAAAGCAAACTGGCGCCAGAAATGGATCTGGCGCCAGTTGCAATGTTTTCTGTTTGTTGTTGCCCTGATGAATCGGCATCTCAAACAGGGGTTAGGATTTCTTAGGGAGCGACCGTGCCGCCGTCCACCGTGCGACCGACCACCATGTCGGTGAGGGCAATGCCCGCAGTGCCGCTGAGCGTGAGGTTGCCTTTGATCGCGGTGTAGACGGCCAGTTTGTCGCCGCTCGTCACATCGTTGCGGAGATACATGTTCTCGTATCCCCAAGCGGTGTAGGATCCGTTGGTGATTTTTGCCTTGTCAGCCGTGCTCAAGGTTCCGCTGGTCGCATAGTCGGACAGGATCACCCCCTCGTAGCCGAGGATCGTCGCCCCGTTAGTTCTTGCGCCCGCCGCGTCGCTCAGCGACAGCCAGGTGACCAGGTAAAGGTTGACCGGAGCTCCGAACGCATCAGTGCCACTCGCGTCCAAAACGGTCACCGAGGTGCTCGTTTTGCCAAGGTCAGTCTTGAGCGTGCTGCCGCTGTTGTAGCCGCCGTTGCCGTCAACATCCAGACCCCAGACGGTCGAGGCGTTTTTCGCCGACTGGCCGGGAAGCACCGGACTGTTGACGCCGCCTGCGGGGACGAGCTGGATCTGTGTCAGCGCGGTCGCGTTCGATGTGTTGGCCACGAACTGCTGGACGGTATTGGAAATTCCAAAGCCGGTTTCCGCGAGGTAGGTGGTGCGGGTGCCCGATCCGTCGTTGCGCCCTGTGGCGAAGACTAAATCGGTATTGGTGGCGTTGCCGGTCAGAAGGCTCAGCGGTTGGTAGCCCTTGCCAAAAATAGCACGGAACTGCTGGGCCGTGATGCTCGTGACCGAGCTCGGCCAACCCTTGTTGCCGATCATCGTGAACAAAATCACGCCGGCTGCAGGGGTCGCAGGCTGGAGCGAAGCCGCGCTGTAGGGAGTGGACGACTTCGTCACATCCGAGAACGCGATATCCGAGATCCCGCCCAGAGCTGCCGCACCGGTTTCCCCTTGGTTGGCCAGCTCGGCCCCGGCGGCTGTTGCCGTCGTGCCGCTCAAAAGCGACGACTGGTAGTAGGTCGGAGGAAGCGGATCCGTGACACCGGGGATCAGCGCGCGGATTCCTTCGACGGATCCCGTGAAGCAGCACCGGATCGTGGTCGTTCCAGTGACACCGGGAAAATTGCCGATGAAAATGGCACGGGTCGCGCCGGTGTAGGTGGTTCCGCCTGCAGTTGCCATATCATGGGCGAACTTGAACATCGGGGTTCCTGCGGCCAAATAGCGGGCTTTGATGCTCGCCAGGGTGGCCGAACGGAACGCCGTGGCCCCGGTGATGTTGACAGTGACATCGGCCTGGGCCGACGCGAGGAAGGCGAGCGCCAATGCGGTGCCGCCGAGAATGGATTTGAGTTTCATAGTTTTTATAGAATTAAGTTTTTGTTGAGTTGATTATACCAATTAAGCGTTGACCTTGCGGCGGCGCGCTACGATGAAGCCGATGCCAAGAGCCGAGATGCCGAAAAAGGCATATGTGGAAGGCTCCGGAACGGCGGAAGTTTGGAACGATACGCTCCCCGCGTTGTTGAGCGTGACGGTACCTTCATAGGTTCCCACGCGAGCGGTTTCCGGGGTGTATCCGACCTGCCCGACAATGTTGTTCCTGGCTTCGATGCGGTAGAGATCCGCCGCGAACGCCACATTCGACACCGAGCCGAAGCTGGTGCCTGAAGCGATCGTCCCGCCGACCTGCTGGACGCCGCCGCCGAAGACGCCGAAGGCGGTGCCTTGAATCCCCGCTGACAAAAACGGGTTCTGATTGTCAATGTTCGAGACGCTCGTCGGCGAAACAACGGCCGCCGCATTGTAGCCGTTGACCCCGGTGGAATCCGCAAACGGTGACAACATGTTTTGGATGCCGGTCGCACCGGTGGTCATGGCGCTGTCGGTGTTCACGTTATAACCCGTGGAATTTGCGGAGCCGATCGTACCCGCCCCGGCGCGGCTTGCGCCAACGTAGAGCGTGCGCGAAGGATCGCCGTTTGTCAGGGTGTTGCTCAACGAACTGGTTCCCACATAAGCGGCAACTCCCATATACAGGTTGGTGGCCGTGGCCCAGCTTGCTCCGAAGGCGGAGGTCAGCTGTGTATTGAGGTTGACGAAGTCGATCTTATTTGCGGCGTCCGGTCCCGTGGCCGCGCCACGGAATGCGGTTGCTGCGTTTCCGAGGTCAGCGTAGATCGTGTTGGTGCTGCCTTCCTGCTGGAAGTAGAGCACCAGATCGCCCGCCGCGTAGTATGTGTTGGCGGCATTCGCTCCGGCCATCGTGATCGCAAGCGATCCCGCGGCCAGTGCCAATGCACGCAACTTGGATTGGATTTGTTTCATTGTGGTATTTTGCTTTTTTGGTTTTGGTTTTGTTGTCAGCGGCTCGAACCACCCGGACTGCGATGACCCTTCGCCTTTCTGACGCGGTGAGGAATCCTCGAAACCCGCCGCATTGCCGAGGGGAGTATTGCAACAATTTCGTCACATACGCATGTCCATCTGCATAGGCTGGTTGCGATTGGAGGGGACGCGGGAAACCTGAAGGCTGAAACTTGAAACCGGAAGGCTGGGATTGGCCGCATGGCGTCGGGGCAGTGCTCCGCACGGGATTTTCTTTCAGGCCGGGGTTTCCTGGCCTCCGTTGATTTCTGGGTTTACAGATTTCTGGGAATCTGGGAATCTGCAAGAATGAAGACCACGCTGGAGATTCCGGAGGAAATTTATCGGGAGCTGAAAGTCCGCGCAGCGCGGGAGGGAACGACGATGACGAAGATCATTTCTTCCGCGCTGGAGGCCGCTTTGGAGCGTCCCGGGCGAGCCGCGCCAAGCTCCGGAGAACGTCCGTCGAAGAAGAAGCGGAAGGCGAAGAAGATCGCGAAGCGGAAGCGCCGCTAGAGCGGTTTCCGTTGTAGCACGCCCGTGTCGGGCGTGTTGGCAAGGAGCGTTGTGAGCCCTCGGAGGCGCGCCCGGCACGGGCGCGGCTACAGCGCGCTTCGTGTTCCATGTGGCCCTGTGTTTATTGGAGCCGCTCCAATAATGCCGGAAATTCAGTCCGCCTTTTTTCCGGTTTCTTCGTTATGAGAAGGCGGCGGAGTCTGGGAGGCCGCGCTGGTTGCGGGAGGGTTGACGAGGGGGCGGTGTTCTTGGGCGAGATTGCTCATGCCCATGGCCTGGTAGGCCTCCGAGAGCGCCCGATGCGCGGGGGACTTGTCCTCCAAGTGCTCCAAGGCAAACTGGAAGTCGGGCAGTGCGTCCTGAGGCTTGGCGGAATACAGGAGAACCAGGCCGCGGTTGAGCCGGAAGAGCGGCTGGCTGCTGTCCTGCTCCACGGCGTAATCCATCATCTCCAGGGCGAACGGCAGATCTTCTTTTCTGCCGTTGCGGTTGATGACCGAGGCCAGGTTGTTTGCCATCGGGAGAGCCTTGGGAAAAGCCTCGCACGCCCGGGCGAGATACGTCTTCATGCCGTCCGTGTCTTGGCGCTCCCAGGCGATTTTTGCCGCGACAAAGAAGAGCGGTGGCCAGACGTCTTTTTCGTCCACCATTTTGAGGATCCGGTCGCCGGCCGTTCCGGACTCGATGCCGTCCCGTTCACTGAGTCCGGGCAGGAGGACCAACAGCGACACATCTTTGGGGTTGGCGTCCATCCCTTCGCGAAGGAGTTTGATCCGGGCGTCCAAATTGTCCGGTTCCTTGGCCGCGATTTCCCGTGCCAAACCGGCACAAACCAAGCCCGCAACAGGTTTGTAGGGGGCATCCCCGGACAGCTTCCTGCCTTCGTCCAGGACGGCTTTTGCCTTCGCGAAATCGTTTCGCATCATGAGCGCTTCGAGATAGGGGATCCGGTTTTTGGGATTGTCGGCGGCGGATTTTCCGACCGCCTTCTGGAAGTGGACGAGAGCGTCGCGCGTCCAGTTTTCGGCGGATTTTTCGTCGCTGCGTTCCCTGGCCATGCGGGCGAGGAGGAGCATGTGTTCGGGCTTTTGTTTGATGATGGCGGAAAAGCATTTCTCCGCGAGCGTCCATTCTTTTTGGGAGGAGTAGATCGCCCCCAGGCCCTCATTGGCCTCGATGGAATCCGGCTCGAGGGCGAGGGCTTGGTTGAACTGAGCCAGGATGAGCGGCAGGAACCGGCGGGTGGCATCGGGCTGCCGAAGCAGGGATTTGGCCACATACAGGTGGGCGGGCGCGAAGACCGGACGGTCCGGGGGGGCGACTTCCTGCAGGAGGGCGAACGCCTTGTCCTGGTGTCCGAGGCCTTGGTGGGCGAGGGCCATGCTGAAGAGAGCTTGGTTGCGCCAGGAGGGGGCGAGGGCCAGAAGCCGTTGGTTGGCGATGAGAACGGATTGATAATCGCCTTTGCCGAATGCGGAGTTAACAAACCGGCCATAATGGAAGCGGACGACCATCGGATCCCAAAAAAACACGACCCAGAGGAAGGCGAGGCCGAGCAGGAACGCGAGGAGAGCGGGGGCATCCTTCCAGGGCTGCCTTTGCGGCCATGTGACAAACCAAGAGATCATCCCATCCTGAAAGCGTTTGATCGGGTTCATGGCGCGGCCTTCGTTTGAGCGGGGATCTGCCCGAGCAACTGCCGGGCGAGCAGCGACCTGGATTCCAGAAACAGCCGGGTGCACGACTCGCGTTCGTCGGCTGTCAGCGGGATCGCGCTTATGGCGAGAAGTTGAACCCTGTAGCTCGTTTCCTCCGAGCCCCCGATGGTTCCGAGGCTTTTCAAACGGTCGCGAAAACTTCTTTTGACCTGTGCCACTTCCATCCACTGCCCGCGCTCGTTGATCGTGGCGACCCAGAGTGCGCCGTGCCCCTCGGTGTCTTTTCTCATGTTCATTTCGAGCCAGGGCGGGGACTTGTCGTCCTTGGCAATGCGCTCGCGTCTTGAGATGTCCCATCCATTCCCGATGTAGCAGGCGGTGACATCGTGATACCCCCAGATCGGATAGTCGAAAGCGACGGCCACCTTCGTTTGCGAAGGGCTCGTGAATTGCCAGAGCATGGACGAAAGCCCGATCGTCTCGAGTTTTTTCAGCGTCGGTTCCCCGGAGGTCGCCCGTGTCCATGTCCCGATCTGTTTTGGCAGATCGAACGTGGCACCCTGGCGCAAGGCCGACGGACCGGATGCGCGAAAGATGCTTTTCTTATCCTGATGGTAGGCATAGCAGCGTGCGGCCCCCGCGAGGCCCATGATGCCGAAGAGAATGCCGGCGACCCAACCCCATGCCGGGGAAATCCGGCGGCGGGCCGCAGGCGAGACGGACGGCGTCCCGGCGGGCGGGTTCTCTTTTCCCGGATCCTTCTCCCCGACGGCCCGCGGCCGGAGGAGGTGTTCCAAGCTCATGACCAGCCCGATATAAATGGCTGCCAGAATGAGGCCGAGGGTTTCGTGCTTCCATCCGCTCAGGAGATCCATGCCGTTGTGAAATTGCAGCCACGTGCACAGGGTGATGCGCACGACGTTGCCCATGAGCACAAAGCCTATCGCCGCCGGAAGGCAGATGAGATAGCACCAGAATGACCGGCGGCGCCACAGAAGATAAAAAATCATGACGGCCGTGATAAAGAGGACCGAGTTGATCCCGCTGCAGGCTTCCTCGACCAGCAGCTTTTTCCGGGGAAGTTCGATGACATTTCCGCTCACGCAGTGGACGACCCCCAGCAGATCCAGAACGCGGCTGCTCGCGGTGGTGGCAATCCCGCGCAGAAAGAATGTCAGCGTGTTGTCCAACCCGAAAGGCGGAGGGATGATGACCATGATCATGATCAAGGCGGGGATCATGCGCTTCAAGAGTTCCCATCCGCCCAGCCACCAGATCACTCCCGCCAGGCAGACCAGGGCGGCAATGGTGCCGAGCCACGGAGACCAGAGCAAAATGGCCAGCGCGAGAACGGCAAACGAAAACAACAGGATCGGGAGAGTCACCCACGGCTGCCCGGCGTTCAATGGGCGGGGGACTTCCTTCAGCCGGGACCAGGCGAGAAGACCGCCGGCGGCGAGAGCGCTCGGAAAAAACTCGTAGTGCGACAGGCGGCAGATATTCGAGAAGAATTCGATGAGCACCGGAGCAAACCCGAATGCGATCAGCCCGGCGCTCCACCATGTGAGCCCGGAGAGCGGCCCGGCCGCGCCGACAACCGGCGGGTCAGGAAAAAATTCTCCGGCGGGAGTTGCTTCTGGACTTTGTGTCATGGCGTAAATGGCGGGTGTTTTGAGAATGCGGACTTCCCCCGTGACGGCGCGGTGCCGGTTGGCGGTTTGAAAAACCGCCGCCGTCGGGGGCAACCGCTCGTGATACGGGTGAACATCGCCGGTGTGATAGAGATCGGCCCTGACGGTGAACAACCGCTTTCTTGTGACATAATCGTGACATTCGGGCGGTTGCTGGCGGGGGTTGCACCCCTGCCTGTTTTGCCGGCGATGCGCAATACCCCAATCATGACGATGCTCCGGACTGCGTGGCTCAGAAGGCAGCGGAGAGGAATCGCGCTCAGCTGCCAGCCACCGCATAGAAGCGGTAGCCCTTCCCCCAGACCGTCTCAAGCCGGGCAGAATGCTTTCCAAGCTTCTTCCGGAGGCGTCGGATGTGGGTATCCACCGTGCGGACACCAAGCGAGGGGCTCTGGCCGCTCCATGCGTCGAGGAGCAGAGTTTCGCGGGTGAGCGTGCGGCCGCGCCGCTCGAGCATCAGGCTCAAAAGCTTGAACTCTGTCGTCGTCAGGCCGAGCCTTTTCCCATCAAGCCGGACTTCGAATTTTGTTTTATCCAGTGTGATCCCATCAACCTGCACGACTTCGCCGCAATGTCGCTTCCGCAGGGCCTGAATCCGCAAAACCAGCTCTCTCGGGCTGAATGGCTTCGTCACGTAATCGTCTGCCCCGAGCTCGAGCCCCTTCACTCTCTCGTGAGGGTCCCCCTTTGCCGTGAGCATCACAATAGGGATCCTTTCCGTGCTGGGGTCTTCCTTCAGAGCCCGGCAGACCTGGTGACCGTCCATTCCGGGAAGCATGAGGTCGAGGACGATGATGTCCGGGCACATCTCTCTCGCCGCCTGGAGCCCCAGGTCGCCGACCATCGCGACCAGCACGTCAAATCCCGCGCGCTCGAGGTTATAGCGCAGCAGATCCACCACGTCGGCCTCATCCTCTATGATTAGAACAGTATTCCGCATCCGCTACCCTTTATTCCCCGCCAGCGCGTGCAGCGCGCGAGAGACCGCCTGAATCGAGCATCGGGAACTCGCCACCATGCCGCCGAACGGCGGCGGTGTTTTCCATGATGCGTGATGTGTTGTCAGGTGGGCGTGGCGTTTCATATTTTGGATTTCTTGAAAAAGAAATGGTTCTACGGAAGTGCCGCCAGCTGGCAAGGTGCGCTTTGTGACAAAGCTGTAACATTGCAAATCAAGTTCACAGCCTTTCTCTGGAACCTTGGCACTTGGTATCTCAGGCTCCCTGCCTCAAGCTCCCACACGCTGATCGGCTCGATCAGTCCATGCCGGCTTGGCGGACAAATATAACGATCTTTTCCAACGCCTCGAAACCTTGGAGACATTCCACAACCTCCCGACTGCTGATCGGGGCGATGTGCGCGCCGACTACTACCTGACCCTCCTCGACCGCATCGGCGTTTACAGACGACTCGCCTGAAGCGACGAGGCGGCACTCGGCCATCCGAAAATTCCATTGTGACAAAATCGTAACATACCTGCGGTTGCTGGCGGGGGGAGGGACGAGGCTTACTTTGCCCGTGATCCGTCCGATCGAAAGAAAACACTCCAGAGCACTTGTCGGGATTCCGGCAAGGAGGCTTGCTGTCGCAAGCTTTGTGGCGCTTGCTGTCTGGGTTTCCTCGGCGTTTTCCGGCGCGCAGAGCCCTGCCGGCGAGCCGCCTTTGACGCGGGCGGTGGCGGATCAGATCAACGCGCAGACGCCCAAGGCACTTTACATTCAGGAATACCGTGTGATCGGAGCGCGGACGTTGCCGCACGGGGAGGTCGAGAAGGCGGTGTATGGGTATCTCGGGCCGGGACGGACTGAAGAGGATGTCGAGCACGCGCGGGGATCACTCGAGAAGGCGTATCGGGATCTGGGATACCAGACGGTTTCGGTGAACGTCCCGCCGCAGCGCCCGACGCGCGGGATCATCGTCCTCCAGGTCACCGAGGCGCCGGTCGGGCGGCTCCGGGTGAAGGGATCCCGGTTTTACAGTGTCGAGCAGATCAAAAAGATGGCGCCCTCGCTCGCCGAGGGGACGGTTCCGAATTTCAACGATGTCCAGCGCGACATCATCGCGCTGAACCAGCTCGCCGACCGGCAGATCACGCCCTCGCTGAAGCCGGGGGCCATCCCCGGCACGGTGGATGTCGAGCTGACCGTGAAGGACAAGCTCCCGCTGCACGGCAGCATCGAGCTGAACAACCGCTACAGCGCGAACACGACGCCGCTTCGCCTGGATCTTTCGGTGCGCTACGACAACCTCTGGCAGCTCGGACACACGATCGGGGCGGGATTCCAGATCGCCCCGCAGCGGCCGAGCGACGCGCTCGTTTACTCGGCCTACTACATCGCGCGGCATCCGGCGGTGGACTGGCTCGGGCTGATGATCCAGGGCACGCGCCAGAACAGCCAGGTCTCGACGCTTGGAGGCGGAAACTCGCTCGGCAACGGCGAGATCTACGGGGCGCGATTCCTCGTGAACCTGCCCGCGAAAACCGGCTTCTTCCACTCCGCGAGCATCGGGATGGACTACAAGCATTTCACGCAGGATCTCGTGCTGGGGGATTCCGTTGTCTCCTCGCCGATCACCTACTGGCCGTTCAGCATCAACTACAATGCGGCATCGGTCGGGAAGCATTACCAGACCGAGCTGAGCGCGGGGGTGACGTTCAGCTTCCGCGGCACAAGCGCCCAGGAGCAGTTTGAATTCGACAACCGCAGATACAACGCGGACGGCAACTTTTTCTACTTCCGGGGCAGCCTCGGGCACACGCAAAAGCTGCCGTGGGATTTCCAGGTTTTTGCGGAGGTCCAAGGCCAGGCGACCATGAACGCGCTGGTGGACAGCGAACAATACAGCCTCGGCGGGGCGAGCACCGTGCGCGGGTATCTTGAGTCGGCTGTCGTCGGCGACAACGCCCTCTGCGGAACATTGGAATTCCGATCCCCCTCGCTTCTGTCCTGGCTCGGCGAGGGTCACGAGTGGCGGGTGTTTGCCTTTCTCGACGGAGGCGTCACCACGCTCAACGACCCGCTCCCGCAGCAGACATCGCAGTTCAACCTCTGGAGCTACGGGATCGGAACCACCATCAAAATCTTCAACCATGTGAACGGCGAATTCCTTGTCGGAATCCCGCAAATCACGCAGGGCCCGTCCGTGGCGAACCAGCCGCTCTTTTCCTTCCGACTCTGGGCCGAACTCTGATCCTCTCATGAAAAAACAAACGCTCGTTCTTCTCGCCATGCTGACTGCCTCTCTGGCCTCCGCCGCGCCTGCCGGAGACTGGTGGAACAAGGAATGGACGGCGCGCAAACCGGTCACCGTGGATACCGGGAAGTCCGGGTTTGAGATCTCGCAACCCGCGGGAAACTCGCTCGTCCTGCTCCGCCTGCACCAGGGGAATTTCAATTTCGCGGCGGCGCGCGAGGAAGGCAGCGATCTGCGTTTCGTCGCCGCCGACAACAAGACGATTCTCGACCACCAGATCGAAAAATGGGATCCCCTCATGAACGAGGCGTTCGTCTGGGTGAAAGTCCCGGAGATCCCGGCGGGCGCGCCAATCAAATTCTGGCTCTATTCGGGGGTCGCGGGCGAGAAGATGGAGGCGGGTGGCGACCCGAAGGCGACGTATGACGCCGACACGGTGCTCGCCTACCATTTCGCCGTCGCAACGCCGGTTGACGCCACAAAAAATGCCAACAACGCGACCTCCGGCGGCACGCTCTCGGAGGGGGCTCTGATCGGCCCGGGCATGCGCCTGCTCGGAAATACCGCGATAAAAATCCCGGCTTCCGCGACATTCCAGTGGAAGGAAGGCGAGCCGATGACGCTCTCGGCATGGGTCAAGGCTACGGCCCTGAATGAAAAAGGCGTGCTCTTCGACTGGAGCGACGGGACGAACCGCTTCCAGACCGGCATCGCGAACGGGATTCCCTACGTGGAAATCCAGGACGGCACGGGCACCCACCGCACCCCGCCCGGAGAACCGCTTGCAGCCAGCGTCTGGAAGCATCTCGCCGTCGTCGCGACGAATGCCTCCACCACGCTTTACCTGGATGGAAAAGAATACGCGAAACTCGATGTGCCCCTGCCGACGCTGACAACCGGGGCAACACTCGGGGCGGACAACGAGGGAAAAAACGGCCTCGTCGGCGAGATGGATGAGCTCGAAATTTCCAAGGCCGCGCGCGGCGCGGGCTGGGTCCAGTTCGCCTACACCAGCCAGGCGGGCAACGACGCGAGCACGAAGCTGGTCGTCACGGGCGAGGACGAAGGCGGCCACGGCGGCGGAAAAAACGCGGCTCTCGAACACATCATGCTCTTCGGCGACATCGCTAAAAACATGATGTTCGACGGCTGGCTGGTCGTGTTCTTCTGCGCGATCATGGCGATCGTCGGCTGGACGGTCGCGATCCAGAAATTTCTTTACCTGAACAAAATCCAGAAGGGCAGCGACGAGTTCCTGCGGCAGTGGAAGCACATGGCCAGCGACCTCACCGCGCTCGACCACTCGAATGCCGAGAGCGTGAGCAGCCTCGGCGGCAAGGCGAGCACGAAGGTTCAAAAGCTGATGAAGCAGTCGCCGCTCTACCACATCTACCACATCGGTTCGGAGGAAATCCGCCACCGGATGGAGGATAAAAAGAAACGGTTCAACGGCCTCTCGGCGCGCTCGATCCAGGCGATCAAGGCAAGCCTCGACTCCGGGCTCATGCACGAGATGCACCGCCTGAGCAACGGTCTCATCTACCTCACGATCAGCATCGCCGGCGGCCCCTATGTCGGGCTGCTCGGGACGGTCATGGGCGTCATGATCACGTTCGCTGTCATCGCGAAAACCGGACAGGTCGAGGTGAACTCGATCGCGCCGGGCATCGCGAGCGCGCTGCTGGCCACCGTCGCCGGCCTCTTGGTCGCGATCCCCGCGCTCTTTATCTACAGCTACCTCAGCAGCCGGATCAAAGACACCTCCACGAACATGAACCTCTTCATTGATGAGTTCATCACGAAGATGGCCGAGTTCTATCCGCCGTCCGGCGAGATGGGAGTCCCGGTGCCGCGGCTGGAAATCCGGGAGGACGCATGACAGTCGGCGACGACAAAGCCTACGATGACATCAACGTCACGCCGATGGTGGATCTCTACCTCGTGCTGCTGCTGATCTTCATCATCATGACAACCGCCGGCGTGCAGGGGGTGAAAGTGGATCTTCCGAAAGGCAGCAAGGCTCCGGCGGTCGGCGGCTCGAAAAGCAAGGCGGTGACCGTCAACAACGAGGGGAAAATCTTCCTCGACACCGTGCCGGTCACGCTCGCCGAACTCGAAAACAAGCTCGCCGAACACAAGGCGAAGAATCCGGATTTCCCGATCGTCGTGCGCGGCGACCGCGGCACCCAATACCAGATGATCATGGACGTGCTCGATGTCATCGGCCGCGTCGGAGTCACCCAAATCGGCCTCGCAACCCAGGGGCCGAAATAAAAATCATGGTTTCTCCCGACGACGATGACGAGGAGGGGTTCCTCGAAAAACACAAGGTCAAGCTGATCATGGCAGGCCTCCTCGTTGTCGGTGCTGTCACTTTTTTTGTCGTTTCGCCGAAGGAGGCACCGAAGAAAAAATCCTCGGTGAGCATGGTGAACATCATCCCGCCTCTCCCGCCGCCTCCTCCTCCTCCGCTGCCCAAGGAACGCCCGCCCGAACCGGAGACGACGAAGGAAGAAAAATTCACCCCCGAGGAGGCTCCGCAGGCTGCTCCGGTCGCCGCCGAGCCGGATCCCGCGCCGATGGGCACGAATATCCAAGGCGACGGCGCCCCGGATGCCTTCGGGCTCGCCAAAGGCGGCGGCGGCGGAATGATCGGCGGCTCGGGCACGGGCAGGGGCGGCCCCGGCGGCTCAAAGTTCGGATCCTACGCCGGACAGGTTCAGTCTCGAGTGGTCGATGCCCTCCGCAACCACAAGAAAACCCGCGCGGCCGCGCTGAATGTCAAAGTCCGCGTTTGGGCGGATCCCACCGGACGCATCACCCGCGCCACCCTCGCCGGAACGTCCGGAGACGCCGCCTTGGATCGCACGATCCGCGACGAGATTTTAACCGGCCTGCAATTGCAGGCTCCACCGCCGGATGGCATGCCGATGCCGATCGTCATGCGCATCTCGGCAACCCGGCCCAACTGATTTTTATGAGTTTCTTCGTTAACTATTTGACGCACGCCACCGGACGATTGCTGATTCTGCGACAGTTTGTCTTTTGGGCATCCGGCAGGATGCAGGATGTCCGACACGCAGGACGAGTGCCTTCCCGGGGACTCTCCCTCGCATTCCGCATTTCTCATTTCTCATTTCTCATTTTCCTAATAACAGCTTCCCAGGCGGCCGACTCCACGCCGGTCGGAAAAAAAAACCGGATCGTTTTTGACAACCTCCAAGAAACGGTTCCGGGAAAAAAATTAGAAAGCGGAAGCCAGAGGCCGGAGGCCGGGAACCTGAAACCTGAAACGGGAAACCTGAAACGGGATTCGCTTGCGACCGGTGCCGCCCCAACTGCCTCGCCCACTCCTTCGCCAACGCCCTCGCCAACGCCCTCGCCAACGCCCGCGCCCGTCGCAGTTGCAACTCCCGCGCCCTCATCTTCGCCAACCCCTGAGCCGACACCCGTGCCCGTTGCCGTTGCAACTCCCGAGCCCACACCTTCGCCAACTCCAGAGCCAACGCCCGCGCCCGTCGCCGCCGCAACTCCCGCGCCAACCCCTTCGCTAACTCCAGAGCCAACTCCCGCAATCATCGCCACTGCAACCCCCTCGCCGACTCCCGCGACCATCGCCGCAGCGACTCCCACACCTTCGCCAACCCCCGAGCCGACCCCGCTTGCTCCGCCAGCCGCCAGCCGCCAGCCGCAATCGCCCGCCCCGCCGGCCGTCGAAGACGTTGTCGAAACGGCTCCGAACCTCGCACCGGCAAGTCGTGCCATCGAACCCCCGGCTCCCTCGCAGAGCGTCACGATCAACCTGATCAACAAGCTCGTCCAGCGCGGGATCCTCACCAAGGAAGACGCGAAGGAAATGATCGTGCAGGCGCAGGCCGAGGCCGAGGCGGCGCGTGCACAGGCGCAGGCTGACATGTTTGCGGTTGCCCATGTGGCGGCGGGGCAGGCGGCCTCCGATCAGCTCGCGATCGCCCAGGCGCAAAGCGCACCCGCCTCGCCGGATGATGTCAGGGTCTCCTATATTCCCGAGCCCGTCAAAATGCAGATCAAGGAGGAGATCAAGCTCGAGCTCGCGGCGGATCGCGCATCGAGCAAGTGGGCGGGCGGGATTCTGATCCCGAAATGGGTGGAGCAGGTGAAGCCGTTTTTTGACCTGCGCCTCCGCTACGAGGGCGACCAATTTCCGACCGGCAACGATGTCACCGGCGCCTTCCCGAATTTCAACGCCATCAATACCGGCCTGCCCTTCGACACGACAGGCAACCAGTTCGCCCCCCAGTTGAATGCCGACCAGAACCGGAACCAGTTCCGGATCCGCGCCCGCTTCGGGGTGGACATCAACCTGGGCGAAAATTTCACGTCCGGATTCCGGGTGGCGACCGGCCAGAACAACTCGCCGGTCTCGACGAACCAGAGCATGGGGTATGCGAACGGCCAGGGCGGGAATTTCAGCAAGTATGCGATCTGGCTCGACCGGGCGTTCCTCCGCTACGACCTCCCGCTCAACGGCCAGCCGCTCATGACGGCCTGGGTCGGGCGGTTTGACAGCCCGTTTTTTTCCACGCGCCTGATCTGGGACGAGGATCTCGGGTTCGACGGCGCCGCGCTCAAGCTCCAGTATGAGGTGCTTCCCGGCCTCACGCCGTTTGTCACCGGCGGCGCATTCGTCGTCTATAACACCGACCTCAACTTCTCCTCGAACCAGCCGGCCAAATTCAAAAGCTACGACAAATACCTCTACGCGATCCAGGGCGGCGTGGAATGGAAGCCGGCGAAGGAATGGAAGCTCAAGGTGGCGGCGTCCTACTACTCGTTCCAAAACATCGAGGGCAAGCTCTCCACCCCCTACACCCCGCAGACGATCAACGACGCGAGCGACACCGACAACAGCCGTCCCTCGTTCGCACAAAAGGGCAACTCCTACATGGCGGTCCGCAGCATCATCCCCGATGCCAGCAACGATTACGGCGCAATCAACCAATGGCAATACTACGGCCTCGCCACAAAATTCGAGGACTTCGCACTCACCGCCCGCCTCGATTACAACGGCTTCGAGCCGGTCCAGATCTCGCTCATCGGCGAATTCGTAAAAAACCTGGCCTTCAACAAAAGCGCCATCGACCTGATTGCCGTCAACAATCGCGGCCCGATCGACGCCACCCAAACGAATGCCGTCGGGGCGTTCGAGGGCGATCCCACCGGCTGGCTCATGGAGCTCCGCATCGGCACCCCCTCACTCTCGAAACGCTGGGACTGGTCGGTGGATTTCGGCTACCGCTGGATCGGCTCGGACTCGGTGGTGGACGGGTTCACCGACTCCGACTTCGGGCTCGGCGGCACGAACATGAAGGGATTCACGGTCGGCGGATCCCTCGCGCTCTCGGAAAATGTCAATGTCTCGCTGCGCTGGATGGGCGCCGACAGCATCGCGGGCCCGACTTACAAAACGAACATCATCCAGTTCGACATCAACGCGAAATTCTAATGCCATGAGAGCAAGACAAAACAAGAATGTGGGGATCGCCTGGCGGGCCGCCCTGCTGGCCGTGATGCTGGCCGCGCCGCTTCACGCCGCGGACGAGGCGGCAGCCGTGGAAGCCAAGCTCCGCGACGCCCTGCGCGGCACGATGATCAAGCTCCGCGATGCCCAGGGCCAGGTCGCCGCAGCCCAGGCCGCACAGATCGCCGCCGAAGAAAAAATCAAGGAGCTCGCCGCGAAAAACGAGTCGCTCACCAAGGATCTCGTGGCCGAACGCAGCACGTCCGCCAACACGATCGCCGAACTCAAAACCAAGCTGGACGAGCGCGGCACCGTCATCACCGGCCTCGAAGCCATGCTCCAAAAATGGAAAAGATCGTATTCCGAGCTCACGGCGTTCGCCTCGAAAAAAGAGTCCGAGCGCGCGAAGCTTGAAGCCAAAGCGCTGAAGCTCGAACGCCAGGCGGCCAGCCAGCAGGTCAAAAACCTCGAGATGTATCAGGCCGGGATCGAGACGCTCAAGCGGTATGAGAAATTCGGCCTCGGCGACGCCCTCCTCGCCCGCGAGCCATTTGTCGGAACCACAAAAGTCAAATTCCAAAACCTCATCCAGGACTTCGACGACAAGCTGTCTGACGCAAGGATCAAGCCGGAGGACGCCGATCCCCCACCGCAAACCCAGCCGACTCAGGAAAAAAAATGAGCGAAGAGAAGTCAGCGACCGGAGAGAATCATTTTCCCGCCAGGCAGCAGAAAGGGAAACCCCTCATGCTTGGAGAGAAACTCGCCGTAAAACCGGCGGGCCCCCTCAAGCAGCCAGGCACGCCTTTTGTCGCCCGCGCCAAGTCGCGACCGCTCATACCCGGGAATGAGCCCGCCAGGGTTTTCTCCGGCGAGCAGAATGCGCCCGTCACGGAAGCGGGCCTTCCGACATCGCCGGAAGCCTCCGAGGCAAAAACGCGCGCGTCCATGCCGGATTTCCATCCACGAAAATGGATCCGGCAAACCTTGCGCCGGCGAACCGTACTCGGTTGGACGCTGGCGGCTTTCCTCCCGGCCGCCGCCGTCGTGGCATGGGCGTTCTTTTCTTTCGGTGCCTCCTCGCAGCGCAGCGCCATGCTGGCGGAAATCGCCAGGCAGGGGGTCGCCATCCCGGAGGATTTCCAAGCCCGGCTCGACAAGGCGCTCTTGGAGCTCAGGACCGGAGATGCTAAAAAAGCCCTCGCCCAGCTCGCACAACTCGAAAAGGAAATTCCCGCCGTCTCGTCTCTCACCTACCTCGTCGCCCTCGCCGCCATGCAGGCCGGCGATCCAGAGATCGCCTCCGCAAAGGCCGGCCAATCGATTGCAAAGCGCGAGCGGGTCTCGGATTCGCTCGCGCTGAAGGCCGTCCTCGAAACCCAGAACGCGGGACGGGCGGCAAAGTTCGGCGATCCACGCCTGCGCGCCGAGGAATACCTGCGGCAGGCGATGATTGCCGATGCGGCCAATCCGGCACCCTGCATCGAGCTGGCCACGCTTCTTCGCTACCAGCGGAGGGACAAGGAAGCGATGCAGCTCCTTCAAGCGGCGCACTCGAGATTGAACCCCGTGGACAGCCATACGGTCGTTGATGCCACGATCGCCCTGCTCAATCTGCAAAACCTGCCTGACAGCGAAATCCCGACGGGCATCAACCCGGAGAAAGATGCCGCATCCGTTTTTTCTGCGGCTTATGCAGCAATGCGCGGAGGCGACTTCACCCGCGCGGCGACATTTTTGGCAGCAGCCCGCAAGCAGCTTCCCGCCGACTTGTATTTCTACCTCGTCAACGACCCCGCCATCCGGAAATTCGTCCGCCAGCCTGAGATCGCGGAGTTTTTCCAATAGCGCAACCGCTCGTGCTGCAGCGCGCTGCCCGTGCTCGGGCGGCCGCCACGCGAGATCAGGGGCTGATCCTCGCGACGCGGCCGGTGATGCCGGTGAGGATGTGCCACGAGATGGTGCCGGCCTGCGCGGCAAGTTCCTCGGCGGAGATCGATTCGACGCCCTGCTTTCCAATGATGACCGCTTCCTCGCCGGGTTCGATTTCTCCGGCCGCGGTCACGTCCACGACGATTTGATCCATGGTCACCCGCCCGAGCACCGGGCATCGCGCGCCCCGGATCAGGACGCAGGCACCCCTGCCGGAAACCTGGCGCGGGAATCCGTCGGCGTAGCCCGCAGCGAGGACGGCGGTGCGGGTCGGGCGATCGGTGATGAATGTGCGCCCGTAGCTCACGCCCGCGCCGGCGGGCAGGTCTCTCACGAGGGAGACCCGGGTTTTCCATGTGAGCGCAGGTTGGCACTGGCGTGCGATGTCCGGCAGCGGCGAACTGCCGTAGAGGATCAGACCGGCCCGGACGATGTCGGCGGCGTGTTCGGGAAACCGTGCGATCCCTGCGCTGTTGAGCGAGTGAATTTTCGCTTCCGGCGCCGCTTCCCGCAGGGCTTCCGTCAAGACGGAGAACGACTCGAGCTGGCGGCGCGTGAACTCCTCGTCCTCGTCCACACTGGGCAGATGGGTTGAGATGCTGTGGATGCGGACTTCGCCCGCCATCTGCCGCAGCTCGTGCTCCGCCTGATCTCGCGAGGCGCCAACCCGGCCCATCCCGGTATCCACTTTGAAATTCACCCGGGCGTCGCCGCAGCCCGCAAAGCTCCGCGCCTCCTCCGCGCTGGAAACCGTGACGATGAACCCGCCCTCCACCGCCCCCGCGCGCTCGGACGGAAGGCATGGGCTCAGGATCATGATGTCGCGCCCGGTCCCGGCCTCGAGCACGGCGCGGGCTTCCGTGAGGTTCGCCACGCCGAAAATCGCGGCGTCGTGGGCGAGCGCGCGGACGACCGGCCCGACCCCGTGCCCGTAGGCGTCGGCCTTCACCACGGCAAGGATCTCCGGACGCGGCCCGACCATCCGCCGCACCAGGGCCAGATTGTGCCGCAGCGCGCCGGGATCGACCTCGGCCCAGGATCGCAGGGATGGTGAAAAGCACGGCATAAAGAATTTGTTTTATTTTGGACAGGCGGACGCTATAAACCAATCTCCAATTCGTTTTTATGAACACCATCTACCTCGTCGCCAACGGCGACCTCCGCACCTCGGCAAACCAAAAATGTGAACCGGCGCAAGCCGCAATGGAAAAGCAGATCGCCGGGGCCCTCGAAAAAGAAGGCTGGTCGGTCCAGCGCTCTCACGCGTTCGATCCCGCCAAAGGCCACGGGTTCATCGACAGCCAGAAATACGGCATGCAGGTCTTCCGCGATATTCCGCCCGACGCGCCGCTGATCGTGGCCGAGGCGGTCTGGCAATACAGCCACCACCTCCTCCCCGGGCTCCTCTCCCACAAAGGGCCGATCCTCACGCTCGCCAACTGGAGCGGCACCTGGCCGGGCCTCGTCGGCATGCTCAACCTCAACGGCTCGCTCACCAAGGCCGGGGTCAATTACAGCACGCTCTGGAGCGAGGATTTCACCGATAGCTTTTTCCTCGACGGCCTCCGCCGCTGGCTGAAAAAAGGGAAAATCCGGCACGACGAATCGCATGTCATCCCGTTCAAAAAGGCGGACGTGCCGGACAGCGCCGCCGCCCTCGGCAAAAAATTCGCGCGCAAGCTCCGCAAAGAAAAAGCGATCATGGGGGTCTTCGACGAGGGATGCATGGGGATGTATAATGGGATCATCCCCGACGAGCTCCTCCATGAGACCGGGGTCTATAAGGAACGCCTGAGCCAGTCGTCGCTCTATGCGAAGATGCTCGCGGTCCGCGATGACGAGGCATGGGCCGTCTTCAACTGGTATAAAGGAAAGGGCCTGCAGTTCCGCCTCGGCGGCAACGAGGAATCCGACCTCACCGAGCACCAGATCCTCCAGCAGTGCAAAATGTATGTCGCGGCGGTCCGCATCGCCGACGAGTTCGGATGCGCCACGATCGGCATCCAATACCAGCAGGGCCTCAAGGATCTCGCCCCCGCGTCCGACCTCGTCGAGGGCACGCTCAACAATGTCGACCGCCCGCCGGTTTATTCCGAGGACGGCCGCGAGCTCTTCCCGGGCGAGGCGATCCCCCACTTCAACGAGGTGGACGAGTGCGCCGGCCTCGACGGGCTCATCACCAACCGGATCTGGCGCGAGCTCGGATACGCCCCGGAAAACACCCTCCACGACCTGCGCTGGGGCCGCCAATATTCCGACGGAAAACTCGACGAATACGTGTGGGTCTTCCTCATCAGCGGCGCCGCACCGCCGGAACATTTCATCGGCGGATGGGCCGGAACCACAAGCGAACGCCAGCCGGCAATGTATTTCCGCCTCGGCGGCGGCACGCTCAAAGGCATCAGCAAACCGGGATGGATCGTCTGGAGCCGGGTCTTTGTCGCCGACGGAAAACTGAAATTCGACACCGGCCTCGCCGAGGTCGTCGAGCTTCCGCTGGCGGAAACCGAGGACCGCTGGAACCTCACCACCTCCCAGTGGCCGATCATGCACGCCGTCCTCAAGGGCGTCTCCCGCGACCAGATGATGGCCCGCCACAAGAGCAACCACATCCAGGTCGCCTACGCCCCGGGAAAATCCGCCGCCAAGCGCGCCCTCTACGCGAAGGCCTCCGCCATGAACGCGCTCGGTCTCGAAGTCGCCATCTGCGGAAACGTCTGAAGCCGAAAAGCCGAAAAACCGCTGAAAAATAGGTCTGGCAATCCGGCCGTTCCTGTGCTACTTTCTCATTCTTATGCTTATGCAAAGGAAAAGTGCCTTCTCCCGTCGCCTGCCGGATTTGGTGACCGAGGAATTGGTCGCCGTGCTCACAAAAAAGAGCTCGTTCGAGTTCAAACAGCTTTTTGATGTCGTTCACGAACGGCTCCGCGCCCGGAACGCCGCGAGCGGAGGCGAGGAAATGCTCCGGCTCCGCGCCTACGAGAAACTCCAGAACCTCGTCTCCCGCGGCATGGTCAAAAAATCCGGAAAAAAATACAAGGGCCTGGTCTCGCTCTCGAAGGCTCTGACCCCCCTGGAGCCGATTCCGGCCAGCAAGTAGCGCCCCGCCCGTCAGCCCCCGAACCCGAAAGCCTTAAACAACTCTCCCACAAGGAAAGGCTTGGACGGCGGAGCGCGCGGCTGATAGACGCATTGCATGGCAAGTCAGGAATCCGCCCCGATCGAAGCCGGCACCCGGCAGGAGGTGCACACGCTCGCGCATGTGGACCAATACCTCGTCGTCGGCAAGGAGTCGGACGCCTCGGATGTCCATCTCAGCGTGAACTCCCAGCCGATCTGGCGCCGGTTCGGCATCCTCGAGCCGATCTGGCGGCAGGCACCCGTCCTCACCGCCGAGGACACCGAGCGCCTCGCGATGGGATTCTTGGATGAAAAGCAGCAGCACCAGTTGATCGAGCGCGGGGACGTGGATTTCGCCTACTCGAACACCCTGGGCCGCTTCCGCACCAGCGTCGTCCGCCAGCGAACCGGCTACGACCTCGTTTTCCGCATCATCAACAGCCGCGTGCGCTCGATGGACGAGCTCGGTCTGCCCCCGCAGCTCAAGCTCCTCACCCAATACCAAAACGGCCTCGTTCTCGTGACCGGTTCGGTGGGCAGCGGCAAGAGCACCACCCTGGCCGCGCTGGTTGACGAGATCAACCGCGAGCGCAGTGACCACATCATCACGCTCGAAGACCCGATCGAATACGTGATCCCTTCCAAAGGCTGCCACGTCACACAGCGGGAAGTCCACACCCATACGAAATCCTTCGGCAATGCGCTGCGCGGTGCCCTGCGCGAGGACCCCGACGTCATCATGGTCGGGGAAATGCGTGACCTCGAGACGATCCAGCTCGCGATCACCGCGTCCGAAACCGGCCACCTCGTGCTCGGCACGCTCCATACCAGCAACGCCGCCCGCACGCTCGACCGCGTGCTCGACGTCTTCCCGACCGACCAGCGCGACCAGATCCGCATCATGGTCAGCGAATCCCTCCGCGGCGTGATTTCCCAGCAGCTCGTCCCGAGGGTCGACGGGACCGGACGCGCTCTCGCGATCGAGATCCTCATGAACACGCCGGCCGTCGGCAATGTCATCCGCGAGTCGAAGACGTTCATGCTCCCGGGCATCATCCAGACCGGGCGCAAGCTCGGCATGCGGCTCATGGACGACTCGCTGCAGGAACTCTTCGAGGCTGGAATTATCTCCTCCGAGGAGGCGGTTTACCGCGCCGAGCAGAAGAACCAGATGATGCAGATCACAGGGCACCGCTGACATGGCTTACATTCACCAGTTTTTTCAGATCCTCATCGAAACCGGCGCGTCGGATCTCCACCTCGGGGAGGGGCAGCCGCCGAAAATCCGCCGCCACGGCGAAATCGTCCCCATCCGCGAGGAGGCACTCACCCACGAGGAAATGGCATTCATGCTGCACGAAATCTGCGGCGACCGGCGGTGGCAGAAACTCGAGGAAACCGGCGACCTCGATTTCGCCTACGAGATGGATGAGGATACCCGGTTCCGCTGCAACTACCTCAAGCAGACAAACGGCTACGGCGCGGTCTTCCGGATCATCCCCACAAAAATCAAGACGCTCGAGGAGCTCGGCGTGCCTTCGGTCATCAAGACGTTCGGCCACATGCGCGGCGGCATCGTGCTCGTCACCGGACCGACCGGCAGCGGCAAGAGTACGACCCTCGCGGCGCTCATCGACTACATCAACACGAACTTCTCCCGCCATATCGTGACGATCGAGGAGCCGATCGAATTCGTGCACCGGAACAAAATGAGCATCATCACGCAGCGCGAGGTGCCCGAGCACGCGCCCTCGTTCCCGATTGGCCTCAAGGCCGCCCTGCGCGAGGACGCCGACATCGTCCTCGTCGGCGAAATGCGCGACCTCGAGACGATCTCCCTCGCGCTCACCGCCGCCGAAACCGGCCTCCTCGTCTTCGGAACCCTCCACACGAACAACTCCCGGAAAACCGTGGACCGCATGATTGACGTTTTCCCGAGCGACCAGCAGGCGCAGGTGCGCACGATGCTCGCCGCCTCGCTCCGCGGGGTCGTCGCCCAACTCCTCATGAAACGCCAGGACGTCAGCGGACGCGTCGCCGTCAACGAAATCCTCATCGTCAACAGCGCGGTCTCGGCAATCGTCCGCGAGGGAGCCACCCAGAAACTCCAGGACGTCATTGTCGGCGGCAAGGGCGAAGGGATGCAGTTCATGGACGACGCGATCTGGGAACAGCTCGTCGCTGGCAAGGTCTCCGCCCACGAGGCCTACATGAAGTCGATCGACAAGCAGCGCTTCAAAACGTTTCTCCCGCCGGAAGAAGAGGGCCTCGTCAACGCGGCCGGCGTCCCGGATGACGTCGACCACAAGGACCTCGGCAAAAAGCCCGCCCTCCGCCCGAGAACCGCCGTCGAGGAACTTAAAAAAAACCTGAAACCCCAGTGAGGATACATAAACAGGTGCCAGATACGAATGGCGCTTAAGGGCGGTTTGGGATGTAGAAGCGGCATCTTGCCGCTTGGATCTCTCTGGAGAAAGCGGCAAGATGCCGCTTCTACGTAGACTTAGAACCCTTCGGATCAGGGCGCTTCCTTCAGGAGGACCACCTCGCAGGATTTTTTCGTTCGCATCCGCGCGGATGATTTGCGAGGGTGCCGCCGGAATCAGAATGAATGCCATCGTCGCCAGAGGGATCGTGAAAAAGTTCGGGGGGCTGACCGTCCTGCACGGGCTCGATCTGGAGATCCCGCCGGGCGAGCTCTTCGCGCTGCTCGGGCCGAACGGGAGCGGGAAGACGACGCTCTTCCGGATCCTGACCACGTTGATCGCGCCCGACGCGGGCACGGCGATGGTCGGCGGGTGCGATGCCGTCCGTGCACCGGACTCGGTGCGCGCGAAGATCGGGGTTGTTTTCCAGTCGCCGAGCCTCGACGGCAAGCTGACCGTGCGGGAGAACCTCGTCTATGGGGGAGCGCTTTACGGGATGCACGGCGCGCCGCTCAAAGCCCGGATCGCCGAACTCGTCGGCGCGCTGCGGCTTGAAGACAAAATCGGCAGCCTTGTGGAGACGCTCTCCGGCGGGCAGCAGCGGCGCGTGGAAATCGCGAAGTGCCTTCTCACGCGCCCGGAGATCCTTCTCCTGGACGAGCCCTCGACCGGGCTCGATCCCACGGCGCGCATGGATCTCTGGGCCCTCCTTGGAAACCTTCGCGCCGCGCACGGCATGACGGTTGTCTTCACGAGCCACCTCATGGACGAGTCGGCACGCGCGGACCGCGTCGGCATCATGTGCGGCGGGCGTCTCGTCTGCGCCGGTCCGCCGTCCGCCCTGCTTGCCGAGGCGGGGCCTGAGATCCTCCGCGTCGCCACAGGCGACCCAGGTGGCGTCGCGGAGTTTTTGAAAAACGAATGCGGGCTTTTCCCGCACGCGCTCGAGGGCGAGGTGCGGGCGTCCGCGGCCGGCGCGCATGCCGTCGCCGCCCGGCTCGCGTCCGCAAAACCCGAGGCCGAATCTACCATGATCTCGAAGCCCACCCTCGAAGATGTCTTCCTCTTCAAAACCGGAAAGCGCCTCAATGAGTCAGCCGAATAGCACCTATCTCTGGCGGCCCGCCGCGGCGCTCTGGCACCGCGATGTCGTGCGCTTCCTGCGCCAGAGGAACCGGATCGTCAGCGCGCTCGTCACCCCGCTCGTCTTCTGGGTTCTTCTGGGCGCGGGGTTCAGCCCGTCGTTCCGGCCGGAAGGCGGCGAAGCGGTTTCCTACCTCACCTATTTTTTCCCCGGCACGCTCGTGCTGATCATGCTCTTCACCGCGATTTTCTCGACGATCTCGGTCATCGAGGACCGGCGCGAGGGGTTTCTGCAGGGCGTGCTCGTGGCGCCGGTCGCGCCCGCCGCAATCGTGCTCGGAAAATTTTTTGGTGGGACGACGCTTGCGGTCGGGCAGGCGGCGCTGTTCTGCGTGCTGGCCCCGTTTGCGGGCGTCTCGTTCCCGCCGCACCTGCTTCCCGCGCTGATCGCGGCGTTTGTGCTCGTGGGGTTCAGCATGACCGGGCTTGGGTTTCTGGTCGCCTGGCCGATGGACTCGACGCAGGGGTTCCATGCGATCATGAATGTCGTGCTGATGCCGCTCTGGATGGTTTCCGGCGCGCTGTTTCCTTTGCCCGCGGGCAACTCGGTCATCGGCTGGCTCGGGGCGCTCAACCCGGTCACCTACGGGGTTTCGGCGATCCGGGAATCGCTCGGCGGGCAGCCGGCGGCTGGCGCGCCGTCGCTCGGGGTTTCTCTGCTTGTCACCCTCGGGTTCTGCGCGGTGACGTTTGTCGCGTCCTGCCTCCTGGTCGCGCGCCGGAGGAAAGTCGCATGACATCGAAGCACTTCATCGCCGGATCCGACGAGGCCGCCGTGAAAAAGGCTGCCGTGGCGCTCGCGGCGCAGATCGCGCCCGGGGCGGACGCCTTCGGGCTTGAGACGATTGACGGCGCGGTGGACACGGTGGATGCGGCCGTCTCAAAAATCCATGACACCTGTCAGGCATTGCAGACGATGCCGTTCCTCGGCGGCACGAAGCTCATCTGGCTCAAGAGCGCGACGTTCCTGAGCAACACGGTCACCGGAAATTCGGAATCCGTCCTCTCGGCACTCGAGGGGCTCTGCGAGATCCTCAAGCTGCCGATGCCGGACGGCGTGAGTTTTTTGATGAGCGCGATCGACCCCTACAAAGTCCGCACGGGCTACAAGCAGCTCGCGAAGCTCTGTAAGACGACCCTCCACGACAAGCCGACGCTCGGGTTCGGCACGGGCGAGGAGGAGATCATCACCTGGACGGCCACGAAGATCCACGAGCGCGGGCTCAAAATCTCGCACGAGGCGATCGAGGTGCTCGCGGCGCGGATCGGACTCGACTCCGGCCAGCTCGAAAACGAGCTCGACAAAATGGAAACCTCGTTCGGGCCGGGGCATCCGATCGAGGCCCGGGACGTGCGCGCGCTGGTTCCGGCGACTCGCGAGAGCGGGATTTTTGACATTGGGAATGCGATCGCCTCGCGCGACATCGGCTTGGCGCTCGACACGCTTTCCCAGCTCCTGCGGCAGCGGGAATCCGGCATCGGGATCCTTCTCGCCTCGATCGTGCCGACCGTCAGGAATCTTCTCGTGATCAAAGATCTCCTCGCGCGCCACCGCCTCCAACCGCCCGCCCAGCCGCAGTTCTTCGCCTCGATGCTCAACCGGCTCAAGCCCTCGGACATCGAACACCTGCCAAGGAAAAAGGACGGCACACTGAACACATATCCGCTCGGGATCGCGGCAAGAAATTCCGTCCACTACACCACCGCCGAGCTGTTCCGCGCGTTCCAGGGCTGCGCCGAGGCCAACCTCCAACTCGTCACCAGCCAGGGTTCCGAGGAGGTCGTCCTCACCCGCCTGCTCACGGGGTTCATGTTCCGCACGTCGTAGTCATTCTGACCTGCGAGGAAAGCGTGTCTGAAGGCACTCGGCGCTGACTGCGCCAGTGACAGGGATGTGAGCCGCGATTTCCCGGGGATCACTTCTCATCGGGGCCGTAGCAATCATCCGTTCGCGGGAATCCGGCTCCCGGGTTCCGATCATCGCGTTCTCGGCCAATGTGCTGCCCGGCTCCCGGGAGGTCTACTTCGCCGCAGGTATGGACGACTGCCTCTCCATGCCATTCAAAAAGGAAGAGCTGGCGGCGAAGCTCGCCAACATTTCTCAGCGATAAGAGGGTGGAAAAAATATCGTCACGGGGGTTGCGGCGAAGTTTCAGCTCATTCAGGAACTTGTCGAGGTCGCCAGTGTTTATCGTGCCAATCTCCTGGTACGAGCAGCGGAGGCAACCCCTTCAGCCTGCCGCTTCGCGGAGCTTGTCCTTTTTGCTCTTGCGCCTGCCTTTGATGCCGGCGGCGGACGGGGGCGGCACTTCCGTTTCGACGGGCTCGAACCCCTCGACCTGCTCGCGCGGCAGGTTGAGCCGAT
>JBAXXD010000048.1:0-28160 GCA_037128135.1 Verrucomicrobiia bacterium | reverse complement strand
GGGCTCGCCGACCGGATCGAAATCCTGCTCTGCGATTACCGGACGATCCGCGGGCGCTTCGACAAGGTGGTTTCGATCGAGATGCTCGAGTCCGTAGGCGACCGCTCCGTGGACGGCTACTTCGCGAAAATTCACGAGGTGCTGAAGCCCCGCGGCCTGCTCGCCCTGCAAACCATCCTGTGCCCGGATCGCGAATACCCGGCGTTCCGCGACGGCGTGGATTTTATCCGGAAGCACATTTTTCCCGGCGCCCTGCTCATGTCCAACGCGCGGATCACAGAAGCGATGCTCGCCTCCGGCGACCTCAACCTCCTTGACTACGAGGACATGGCCCCGCACTACGCGAGGACGCTCCGGATCTGGAGAAAGAATTTCGAGGCGAAGCTCGCGGAGGTGCGGGCGATGGGGTTCGACGACGCGTTCATCAGAAAATGGCGCTACTACTTCAGCTATTGTGAAGCCGCGTTCGGCACCCGCCATATCACGGTCGCGCAGGCGGTTTATTCGCGTCCCGGAAACGTCGCGCTTCCCTCGCCAGTTTACCCGGGCTGACGGAAATAAACCGACGCCTCTTTTTCAAGACGTGGCATCCGTGCCGCCGGGCCGGAAATTTTCCACGAGAAAGCGCTCGAGTCCGCTCATTGCGGAGGCGAGGCTGTCCCGGAGGCGGGCGGCGGGCGGTGCGGGATCGAGGGGTTCGGTGAAGAGGGATTCGCACCGCGTGGCGAAGGCCTTGTGTTCGCGGGCATCGCCCGCTTCGTAAAGCAGCTCGCCCACGCGCACAGCGAGAGCCTTCGCCTCCCGGATTTTCCCGAGGGCGTCCGCTTCGCTGGCCGCGCCGGACGCCAACGCCTCGAGTTGGCGGCAGACAAAAACCCGGCAGCGTGCGGGCCGGTGCGCGTAGATCGCGCAGTGCGATTCCTTGTGGGCGGGACAGGGTTGAGAGATGCGGGATTTTTTTCCACGTTTCACCTTGAGCCCACGTGCGGAAAGCTCCCTGGCGGAGTCGCCTGGCAGGAGCGGCACGCTGTGGAACATCGCCCCGTTGCAACACATTCCGCAGGCAGCGCAGAGGCGCACGGCCGCTTCGACAACATCAGCGGCATCAGGCATAATGCGATGGAGGGCGCTGCTCTGTCAGCGCCGACTTCCCTTGCCCGCCTCCGGCACGAATGAGGAATTCGAAATGGGGAATGGAAAATGAAAAAGTCGGACGGGACAGAGCCCGTCCCTCCAGGGAAACAGAGGGCGAACGGGCGTCCCGCCTGTTTGGGACGCAAGGCCCCGCCGCAAAACCTGGAGGGCGCTGCTCCGTCAGCGCCGACTTCACCGATCCCGAAATCATTCTCCGGCCCGTGATTCATCCCCGCGCCTCAGGCCGCGTGGAAGAGGAGCATTTGTTCCTTGTTGACCTCTTCTTCTCCGCGGCGGCTGCGCTCGACCCGACGGATGTAGTAGTCGAGAACGGTGTCGGGGATTCCGGTGATGCGGGCTTTGGAAAACTCTCCGATCGCCTTGTCCCACTGGCGCTCCCGGTAGTGGAGGACTCCGGTCCAGAAGTGGTTGCGGCTGCGCTCGCGTTCCGGCGAGAGCCCGTGCTTCGGCGAGAGGATTTCGTAGAGTTCGATCCGTCGGCGTTCGCCCGCCGACTTGATGACTTCGATCGGGCGAACCTCGAGGGTTTCGGCCGCTGGCTCGTAGGTTTCTGGCCCGATGAGGATCCGGCATCCGTAGGTCCCGCATGCCGAGCAGAGCCGGCGCGCGAATTCCACGGCCGGTCCGGCCACGCTGAAGCTTCCCAGCCGGGTTCCTCCGTAGGCCGCGGCGATCATCTCGCCGGAATTGATTCCGATCCGGAAATCCAGGCGTCGCTGCCACGTGGCGTCGCATTCCTTATTGAGGTCATCCAGCCGCGAGGCCAGATCCAGAGCGGCCCGGCAGGCTTTTGCCGCGTGTTTTTCGTCTGGCAGCGGGGCACCGAAGACGACGCGCACGCTCTCGCCGCCGCACTCGTCCAGATACCCGCCGACCTCGACGAGGTAATCCGATGCCGTGCGCAGGTAGCGGTTGGTCATCGCCGCGTAGTTCTCCGGCGTGAGCAACTCCATGAGCTCCGAGTGGTTGTTGACCGCCACAACCATCACCGTCCCCTCCTGAAGAGCGCCGGGAAAATACAGCGGGGCATCCGAGTTGACGAGCTCGTTGAAAGCTCCGCGGGAAAGCCGTTGTCCGAAGAGCCGCTCCATGAGCTTCTTTCGGGATCCGCTGCCCGTCCGCCCGTAGGCGAGGCCGATGAAGAAGCTCGTGAGGATGGCGAAAGCCGAGGGGAAGGGTGAGAAGAAAACATTGTAGAGTGCCAGCACCATCGAGCCGGTGAGCAGCAGGAGCACCGCCCCCAGTGCCACGATCGTCTTCAGAACCGGCCGCGTGATGTCCACCGTCGTCCAAGCGGCGGCGAACGCCAGGGCCGCGATCAGAAAAAGCTGCATCCCGTCCGAAGTCCTCAGCGGTTTCGTCAGGGCAAGCCGGTAGCCCTGCATGAGAAACGGGTTCAGCGTGTTCGTCAGCCATCCGGTGGAATACAGGACGAACACGGCGGCGGCCGAAACCGTTCCGATCAAAATGGTGGCTTTCAGGTATCTCATGGTTCTCGAAAATGCGGCCCCAACCCGCTGCGGCGGATCAGGGAAGAATCAAATGGTTTATGTTAGGCAAACTTTCATGCAAGTCACGCACAGGAATTCCATTTAGTTCCGGACACCGGGGCGGGGTGGGGGTCACGGTTTGGCGCCTTTTGCACGCAGCTCTTTCTCCAGCGCATCCATGCGCTCGTTCACCCGGTTCCCCGTCTGGGTCTGCGAGCGGGCTTTTCGGAGGTCTTTGAGGAGGGCGGTGGCCGCGTCCGGAGAGGAAATGTTTTTCGCCCCGTTTTCCACCGGCTCCAGAAAGAGCCAGTCCGCAAGATATTTTTCCGCCAGCGGCTTGTAGGAGGCCTCCCACATGCCTTTGTCGGCGCGTTCGCAGAACGACTCCAGGAGCAGCGCGGCGTCGGAAAACGCGGCCTTTTGCTCCCAATCCCAAATCCCGAAGAGCAGCAGGGCAAAGGTTTCCTGCTTCGAGTCGTAAAGGGAACTGAGGGATGCGGGCACCATTTTTTTTTCGAGCAATGTCCGGCTGACTTCGGGAAAGAAATTGGCGAGGGCCGAGTCCTCCGGGTTCTTCGAATAGAGCCCCTCCTTCTGGATCTGCTTGAGGAGATCGAAGGCCGGCTGCGTCTCGCCGAGGAGGAAGCAGGCGAGCGTGAAGTTCAGATGCGCCCAGTTCTTCTCGGGTTGGGGGAGGCCGGGGGCGATCTGCTTGAACTCGGTCTTGGCTCCCTCGTAGTCCCCGCCGGCAAGGGTCGAGACGCCCGAAAGAAAAAGCGACTTCGCGTCCTGGGCGCTGATTTTCCGTGGGCCCGATTCTGCGGCGGCGGCAGGGAACAGGCGGTCGCGCATCAGGTAAACCGCCGCGCCGCCGAGGACGACAACGAGCAGGAGAACCAGCGAGACAATGGCGGAAACCTTGCGGGTTTCCTCGGTCTCCATCACGACCCGTTGCTTCGGCTGGATGGGCTTCCGAGCGCGCTCAAGAAGTTTTTCCCTGGCATAGGTCAGGTGGCCGATCAGCTCTTCATATGACTGGTATCGTTCCTCGGGTTTTTTGGCCATCATGCGGTTGATGACGTAGGCGGTCTCGCTCGAGACGTCGGGCGCGAACGCCTGCAGGCTGATCGGTTGGCTTTTGAGCTGCTTGAGGGCGACCATCGAGGGCGAGTCGGCCTCGTAGGGCGGCCGGCCGGCCAGCGCGTGGAAGAGCGTGCCCCCCAGACTATACATGTCGCTGCGAAAATCCTCGGGCTGGCTGTCCAGTTTTTCCGGCGCGATGTAGTAGGGGGTGCCCCAGATTTCGCCGCGCCCGGACGCCTCCTCGTCCATCACGATCGCGAGGCCGAAGTCCACGAGCTTCGCCGTATGCGCGTCCTTGAAGAGGATATTGCCCGGCTTGATGTCGCGGTGGATGAGGCCGAGCTCGAGAGCGGCCGCCAGCCCCATCGCGATCTGGATGCCCACCTCGAGAACCTGAGCCTCCGCGACGCGCTTTTGGATCGCCATCAGATCGTCCAGGGATCCTTTTTCCACCAGTTCCATGGCCAGATAAAACTGCCCGTGATCGCGCCCGAAGTGGTAGACCTTGACGACATTCGGGTGGTTTACGGACGCGGTGATTTCGGCTTCTCTGGCCAGCTTCGCGCGTTCTTCCTGGTTCGCGCTGATTTCCTTTTTCAGGATTTTCAGCGCGACGTGGCGGTTGAGATTATTGTCGAGAGCCTTGTAGACCGACCCCATTCCTCCCTCCCCGACTTTTTCGATCAGGGTGAAATGGTTGAACTGCTTGCGTGCCCGCAGGGTGATCCCGCAGCCCGGGCACGCGACCTCGGTGAACGGCATCACGTCCGACATGTCCATCAGCGTCTGGCACGCCGGGCACGCCTCGTAAATATTTTCCGTGCCGCCGTCCGCTGCCGGGCCGGGTTCCGGCTGGTTTTGGGATTCGGGGTTTTGGGAAGATTCGTTTGCCAACATGCGCGGCAGGGGTCAGAAAGGTTTCGCAATGATCTACCTGTTCGCCATCCGCCCCGCAATGCAAAAGCCGCAATGAGCCGCGAATCCCGCATCGTCGCTGGGGACGGGGAGGGGAGCCGGCTCGACAGGTTCCTCAGTTCCTGGATCGCCGGATTTTCCCGCGTTCGTCTCCAGGCATTTGTCAGGGACGGGCATGTCCTGCTCAACGGCGCGCCCGCGAGGCCGTCGCAGGCCCTGCGTGCGGGCGACCGTGTGGACGTGGAGATCCCGGAGGAGTCGGCCCCCTCGCCGGTCGCCGCGCAGGATATCCCGCTGGATATTCTTTACGAGGATGAGGAGCTTCTTGTCTTGAACAAGCCGGCCGGACTCGTCGTGCATCCGGGCGCGGGAAATGCCGGCGGCACCGTCGTCAACGCCATCCTGCACCACTGCGCGGGGATCCGGATTGTCGGAGGCGAGGACCGCCCGGGAATCGTGCACAGGCTGGACAAAGAAACGAGCGGCTGCCTGCTCGTGGCCAAGACCGAGCGGGCGCACCGGTGGATCTCGGAGCAGTTTGCGGAACGCCATGTCGAAAAGACTTATCTCGCGCTCGTGGAGGGGATCCCGCGCATGCCGCATGGAACGATCGATGCCCGCATCGGACGCCATGCGGTTCACCGCCAGAAAATGACGGTCAGCGAGCGCGGGCGCGAATCCCTCACAAAGTATCGCGTGCTGGCCGCATCCGAGGGCAAGGCGCTGGTCGAGTGCTGTCCGCGGACCGGAAGAACTCACCAGATCCGGGTGCATCTCAAACACCTCGGCCATCCGGTTGTCGGCGACCCGCTCTACGGACGCCGCGGCACGCATGCCCGCCACTTCCTCCACGCATGGAAAATCTCGTTCCAGCACCCGGTCACGAAAAAAATGATCGCCTTCACCGCCCCGGTTCCCGCCGAATTTCCCGCATGGGCGTCCGCCGCGGCGGGTGCCGCAGCACAGAGAAAACTTAAGTCGGGGGCGGGCAGGGAGGAAATGTCTGACCTTGACCGCAGGACGCGGGCGAAGGAAAACAGGGGCCGATGATTTCCCTGACCATCCCCGTTTACAACGAGCAGGACGCGCTGCTGCCGCTCTTCGAGAAAGTGCGCGCCGTCATGGATCGCCGGGGCGGGCCGTGGGAAATCATCTTTGTCAATGACGGCAGCGTCGACGGCAGCGCAAAAATCCTCGACCGGCTTGCGGAGGAGCATCCCGAGGTGAAGGTCGTCCACTTCCGCAGGAATTTCGGGCAGACAGCGGCGATGATGGCCGGGTTTGACTACGCGAGCGGGCACACGATCATCCCGATGGACGGCGACGGGCAGAACGATCCGGAGGACATCCCGCGGATGCTGGCGAAGCTCGACGAGGGGTTCGAGGTGTGTTCCGGATGGAGGAAGGATCGGCAGGACAGCGCCCTGCAGCGGAACCTCCCGAGCATCATGGCCAACAAGCTGATCTCGGCGGTCTCGGGGGTGGATCTGCACGATTTCGGCTGCTCGCTGAAAGCCTACCGCGCGGAGGTCATCAAGGGCGTGCGCCTCTACGGCGAGATGCACCGGTTCCTGCCGATCTACGCGAAGTGGCACGGCGCACGGATTTCCGAGATCACGGTCAACCACCATGCCCGGGTTTCCGGGAACTCAAAATACGGACTCGAGCGGGTCGTGAAGGTTCTCATGGATCTGGTGACGGTGAAGTTCCTCGACAAATACATGATGAAGCCGATGTATCTTTTCGGTTTCTGGGGGCTGGTATTTTTCGTGGCGTCGGTGGTTTTTGCGGGCTGGACGTTCTACATGCGGTCGCTGGGGTATTATTTCACGGCGACCCCGCTCCCGATGATGGCCGTATTTTCGTTCATGACCGGGATGATCTGCGTGCTCATGGGCCTGCTGGCCGAGATGATCACGCGGACGTTCCACGAGTCGCAGGGGAAATCCATTTACATGGTCGGGAGCACAAGGAATCTGGACAAGCCGGGAGCCCGCTGATGTGCGGGATCGCCGGATTCCTCGGCACCGGAGACCTCGGCGATCTCGAGGCGATGACCGCGCGGCTTGCTCACCGGGGGCCGGACGCCGACGGGTTTTTTGTTGAGGGGGGGCTGCACCTCGGGCACCGGCGGCTTTCGATTGTGGATCTCGGCGGCGGCGCGCAGCCGATGCCCTCGGCCGACGGGAGACTGGTCGTTGTCTTCAACGGCGAAATCTACAACCACCGCGAACTGCGCGCGGAGCTGTCCGCAAAGGGGCACATTTTTTTGACCGACCACTCGGACACCGAGGTGTTGCTCCATGGATGGCGCGAATGGGGCGAGGGCCTTGTCGACCGCCTCAACGGGATGTGGGCATTCGCGATCTGGGACCGCGATCAGCGCAGGCTTTTCCTGAGCCGCGACCGCTTCGGAAAAAAACCGCTCTACTACTTTCAAAGGAACGGAACGTTCGCGTTCGCGTCCGAGCTGACCGCCCTCGCCCGGCACCCGCTCGCCCCGCGCCGCGAATCCGAAATCGCCCGGGTGAAATTTCTCGCGCTCGGCATGATCCCGGCCCCGCATTCGGCGATCGAAGGGATCTGGAAACTCCCGGCCGCCCACAACCTCGACGTCCGGCCGGATGGACTCCGGGTTTCCCGCTACTGGCGGTATGTCCTCGAGCCGGATGAGCCGGCAGGCACGGAGGACGACCTCGCGGAGGAGCTGCGCGAGCTCGTCGGGCGCGCCACCAGGCGGCGCCTGATGGCCGATGTCCCGCTCGGGATTTTTTTGAGCGGAGGAATCGACTCGTCGCTCGTCGCCGCCCTGGCCGCCCGCGAGCTCGGCGGCCCGGCACTGAGGACGTTTACGATCGGTTTTTCCGAGCCCTCCTTCGACGAGTCCGCCCCGGCGCGGCGCATGGCGGAATTTCTCGGGACCGACCACCGCCAGGAGACGCTGAGCCTCGATGCCGCGGTGGATGTCCTGCCGGAAATCTTCAATCTTCTCGACGAGCCCCAGGGCGACAGCTCGCTCCTGCCCACATGGCTGCTCTGTCGGTTCGCGCGCCGCGAGGTCACGGTCGCGCTCGGAGGCGACGGCGGCGATGAGCTCTTCGCCGGATACGATCCGTTCCGGGCGCTGCGACTCGCCGGGATTTACTCGCGCCTTGTCCCCCGCCCGCTGCACATGGCGATCCGCCTGCTTGCCGCCCGCCTCCCGGTCTCGCATGCGAACATCAGCATGGATTTCAAAATCAAGCGCACCCTCCGCGGCCTGAACTATCCGCCACAGCTCTGGAATCCGGTCTGGATGGGCGCGCTCGAGCCGGACGAACTCGCGCGCGTCACGGATTCGCGCTTCCCGATCGAGGAGATCTACAGCGAGGCGATTCGCGCGTGGGACGAGTGCGCCAGCGACTCCCCGCTGGATCGCTCGCTCCAGTTTTTCACCGAGATCTATTTGCAGGACGGAATCCTCGCGAAGGCCGACCGGGCGAGCATGATGAATTCCCTCGAGGTGCGCAGTCCGTTTCTCGACATCGAGGTCGCGGATTTTGCGAGGCGGCTGCCCGGACGTTTCAAGCTCCGCGGTGGATCCACGAAGTATCTGCTCAAGCGCGCGGCCGCTCCGCTCCTGCCTCCCGACATCATCCGAAGAAAGAAAAAAGGCTTCGGCTCGCCGATCGGCCCCTGGCTGCGATCCGGGCGGATCGCCCCCGATCCTTTCGGCGGCTTCCTGCGCGGCAAGCTCGACGCGCATGTGAGCGGGCACGCGGACGAGCGGCTCTACCTCTGGTGCGAATACGTTTGGCAGCAGTGGCGGGTGCGACAGGAGGCTCGATGAAAAAGATCCTGCATGTGATTGACAGCCTGCATCTCGGTGGGGCGCAGGAGGTGGTGATGAACCTCGCGACGTGCGGGGACAGGGAAAGCTTTCATCACGAGGTCGCCACGATGCACGGGCGCGGGGTCTATTGGGAGCGGATGTCCGCGCTCGGCATCCCTCTTCACTCGCTGTCGCCGCACAAGCTGATTCCATGGTATGCCGCGAGCCTGCCCGCCCTGCTGCTGCGCGGGCGGTTCGACATCCTGCACTGCCACCTCGTCGCCTCGAACCTCTTCGCCAAGCCGGTCGGCGCGCTTTGCCGCGTCCCGGTCATCCTCAACCACGACCACACGAACGACGACCACCGCGCGAACAACCCCGCCCGCCTCGCGCTCGATACGCTCTCGAACCGGCTCGCCACCCACCTCATCGCGGTCTCGGATTCGTGCCGGAAATTTCTCATCGAACGCGAGCGGGTGCCGGCGGAAAAAATCTCGCTCGTCCAGAATGCGATTGACCTTTCGCGGTATTCAAAATCGTGCGGCGCGCGAGCGGAAGCCAGGCGGGCGCTGGGCCTGCCGGCGAGCGCGCCGGTCGTCGTGGGGGTCGGCCGCCTCAACCCGCAGAAGAATTTCACGCTCTTCCTGGAAGTTGCGGCCGTGGTTTCGAAGCTCCATCCGGACGCCGTTTTTCTGCTGGCGGGCGAGGGGCCGGAGGAGGAACTCCTGCGGCGATGCGGCACAGGGCTCGGGGAGCGACTGGTTTTTTCCGGCTGCTTGGCGGATATCCGTCCCGTTTATCTTGCGGCTGATGTGCTCCTGATGCCCTCGCTCTTCGAGGGGCTGCCGATGACCCTGCTCGAGGCGATGGCTATGGAAGTGCCCGTCGTCGCCTCCGCGCTCGATGGCATCGCGGAGGTCGTCGAGGACGGAACCGATGGATTCCTCGTGCCGTCCGGCGACTGTGGCCTGTTTGCGGATCGTGTCTGCAGGCTGCTCGGTGACCCGGCGCTCGCCGCGCGAACCGGACGGGCCGCCTCGAAAAAAATCGCTACCCGGTTTTCCGCCACGCGCATGTGCGCCCAGGTCGAGGGAATTTACCGGAGGTTTGCGCGATGAGAATCCTGACCCTCTGCTACGAATACCCGCCAGTCGGTGGCGGGGGCGGGCGGATGGCCCATAACGTCGCGGCCGCCCTGGTGCGGCGCGGGCACGAGGTTCGCGTGCAGACGGCATGGATGAAGGGGCTGCCGAAAAACGAAGTGCGCGACGGGGTGGAAATTTTCCGGACCTTTGCATTCCGCCGCCGCGCCGATCTCTGCACGGTTCCCGAGATGGCCGGGTATCTGGCCACCTCGTTCCTCCCGTCCCTCGCACACATCCGCAACTGGAAGCCGGATATCGTCCACGCGCATTTTGCTGTGCCGACCGGCGTGCTGGCACTCGCCTGCCGCGTGTTCACCGGCAAGCCCTACGTCCTCACCGCGCACCTCGGCGACCTGCCGGGCGGGAACCCGGACCAGACCGACGCGCTGTTCCACATTCTGAACCCGCTGATCCGCCCGGTCTGGAAAAATGCGGCCGGGATTTCCGCGAGCAGCAGCTTCGCCGCAGGACTCGCGCGCACCGCCTATGACGTCGCCCCGCAAATCATCCTCAATGGAATCCCGATGCAGGGCCGCGCCGAAACCGCACGGCCGCCCGCGCACCCGATCGCACTCGCCGCCATCGGTCGCTTCAACCCGCAAAAAAATTTCCCGTGGATGCTGCGCACGCTGGCCGGGTGCGGATTCCCGTGGGCGCTCACGCTGATCGGCGATGGCGCGCAGCGCGGGGAAATCGAGGCGGCCATCCGCGCGGCCGGACTCGGCGACCGCGTCCGCATGCTCGGCTGGACTTCTGAAGATGTCATGCGTGACGTTCTCGCCCGCGCGGACATCCTCCTCATGCCCTCGACCTCCGAGGGGAACCCGGTAGCGGCGATCGAGGCGCTCAAGCACGGCGTTGCCATCCTTGGCAGCGACATCGGCGGCCTCTCCGACCTCATCGAGGACGGCCGCAACGGGTTCGCTGTTCCCATCGCAACGCCCGCCGCCTTTCAGGAAAAGCTCTCTCTCCTCGCCTCCGATCCCGCCCTCCTCCACCGGATGAAATCCCGCAGCCTCGAAATCTCGAAACGATTCGATCTGGTGTCTTTAGCAGAGGCGTTCGAAACGCTCCTCAGGGAATCGAGCGGGCGGTTGACTTGAAGCGCGCGGCATTTACTGTGGGGCACTCATGAGCGCTGCACGCCGGCATATTCTTTTTGTCTGCACCGGAAACATCTGCCGGAGCCCGATGGCCGAGGGGCTTTTTCGTAAGCTGACCGAGGGGCTCCGGGGGATCCGCATCGAATCGGCCGGGCTCAGCGCCTCGGGCGGACAGCCGCCGAGCACCGACGCGGTCCGCGTGCTCGCGGCGGACGGGGTCGATATTTCCAAGCTGCGCAGCCAGCCGGTCACCGGGGAATTGCTCGACCGCGCGACCCACGTCATCGTGATGACCCGCGACCATCTCCGGACCCTCGAGCTGTTTTTTCCCGAGGCTGCCGAAAAGGCGTCGCTCCTCCTGGAGGACGAACCCGAGAGCCCGGACGTGCCGGATCCGATCGGCCAGGGGCGCGCGGTTTACGAAAAATGCAAGGATACGATTGCCCGCGCCATGCCGTCCGTATTAATAAAGATCAACTCCATGACCACGCCACCCGCCTCGCCGCTCCTGACCACAGACCCTGAAATCGCCGATGCCATCGCCCGCGAGCACGGGCGGCAGTTCGAGCACATCGAGCTCATCGCCTCGGAAAACTTCACGAGCCGCGCGGTGATGGAGGCGCAGGGATCGTGCCTCACGAACAAATACGCGGAGGGGTATCCCGGCCGCCGATGGTATGGAGGGTGCGAGTTCGTGGATGTCGTGGAATCGCTCGCCCTCGAGCGCGTGAAAAAGCTCTTCGGCGCGGAGCATGCCAACGTCCAGCCGCACAGCGGGAGCCAGGCGAACATGGCGGTTTATTTCAGCGTCCTCCAACCCGGCGACCGGATTCTCACGATGGATCTCGCGCACGGCGGCCACCTCACGCACGGGCACAAGGCGAATTTTTCCGGGAAACTCTACGAGGTCCACCACTACGGGGTGAGCCGGGAAACCGAGCGGATCGACTACGACGCGCTCGAACGCCAGGCGGCCGAGGTGAAGCCGAAGATGATCACGGCCGGCGCATCCGCCTACCCGCGGACAATTGACTTCGCCCGGATGCGCGCGATCGCGGACTCGGTCGGCGCGTTCCTCTTTGTGGACATGGCGCACATCGCCGGGCTCGTGGCGGGCGGGGTGCATCCCTCGCCGGTACCGCACGCGCATTTCGTGACGACCACCACCCACAAGAGCCTGCGCGGCCCGCGGTCCGGCCTGATTCTCTGCCGCGCGGAATTTGCGAAAAAAGTGGACTCCCTGGTGTTCCCGGGCGTGCAGGGAGGTCCGCTCATGCACGTCATCGCAGCCAAGGCGGTTTGTTTCCTCGAAGCGCTCAGGCCGGATTTCAAAAACTACTCGCAGCAGGTCGTGAGCAACGCCAAGGCTCTCGCCGCCCGGCTGTCGATGCTCGGCTACCGGATCGTCTCCGGCGGCACCGACAACCACGTGATGCTCGTGGATCTCCGCCAGAGCGGACTCAACGGCGTCGAGGCCCAGACAACGCTCGACAAGGCGGCGATCACCGTCAACAAAAACGCGATCCCGTTCGACACCGAGCCGATCAGCAAAACCGGCGGGATCCGGATCGGGACGCCCGCCATGACGACCCGCGGGCTCGGCGAGGAGGACATGATGCAGGTGGCGGATTTCATCCATGCCGCCCTCGAAGCCCGGAACGACGAGGCCGCGCTGGCCGCCCTGCGGAAGAAGGTCACCTCGTTCACCTCCAGATTCCCGCTCCCGTGAGCGATCGGCGGATCGGCTCTGAGAGAGGATAGGCGATGGATGTTGTTCTCTTCGACCTCGACGACACGCTCATCGCGGATGAGGAGGTCTCCCGTTCGGCCATGGAGGCGTCCGCGCGTCTGGCCGCGAAGCTTCACGGCGCGGACATGGCGCAATTCCTCGCCGACGCGCGGAGGATCTCGACGGTTCTCTGGCGCGACAACCCGGCCATTGCCTATTGTGCGGAGATCGGGATCACCGCCGAGGAATGCCTCTGGGGGGATTTTTCTGCGGAGGCGGTTCCCTCCCTTCCGCCGTGGGCGCTTTATTTCCGCCACGCGCTCTTCGATGCCGTCCTTCGCGAGCAGGACCTCCACGGTGACGACGGAGCCCTCGCCGCAGAGTTCTCCTCCTCGCGACGAAGGCTCCAGCGCCTGATGCCCAACGCCAAAGAAACCCTTGCCCGTCTCAAGCCGGCCTTCCAACTCGGCCTCCTCACCAACGGCGACCCTGGTCTCCAGCGCGAAAAAATCGAGGCCTCCGGTTTGGCTCCGTTTTTCGACGCCATCACGGTCTCCGGCGACCACGGAATCGGGAAACCCAGCCCGGATCTTTTCCACATCCTTCTGCAGAAACTCGGCGCGGCTCCCGGGGCGGCCACGATGGTCGGCAACAGCCTCGCCCGCGACATCGCCGGGGCCCGGAACGCCGGCCTCGCCCGCACCGTCTGGCTCCAGGTTCCCGGCTCGGAAGAATATGCCGAGGTCACCCCGGATCACACCATCACCGGCCTCCACGAACTCCCCCCGCTTCTCCGCTCGCTGACAAGCGGCTGATGCCGAGGCCGTTTTCCGGGCGTGCGAATAAAAGTGACCCTGTTGTCGGGCAAGCAATTTCTTGCCAAATGTCCGGGAAGAGGCGATGGGTGGGTTTGTGAAACATCAGAGCCCTCGGGGCGGGAAACAATCAGGGGGGCAGTCTGCAAAGTCAGGTTCCGGAACAAGTCATCATACAGCGCGGAGGCGGAACCGCAGGGGAGCGGCTTCCAATCAGGGACAGGTGGCGGCAGGGAAAGAGAAGAAGGAAGGCCAAAGGGGGAACGGGCGTCCCGCCCGTTTGGAGACTGAGCCACGCAGCCAAGCCGGTGCCACGCACGGGCGCGCCCATGCTCCTTGGAAAAGCCAGGAAGCCAGAGGTGCCGGGAAGGCTGGCGCATCTGCGAAGGTTGCGGCCCTCAGGGGGAACGGACGTCCCGCGCGTTTGGAGACTGATCCGCGCGGCCAAGCCGGTGCCACGCACGGGCGCAGCGGATTGGGGAAGGCGGAAGGAGGATTGAAGGTTGAGGGAACTTTGAAGCCGGAAATCCTACGGGTGCTGGCGAAGCGTCCGCTGGACAAGGCGGAGATCGCGGAAGCGCTGAAGCTGGAGCCGGCGCACCGCACGAAGCTGCTGGGGCTTCTGCGCGACATGGAGATCGCCGGCGAGATCGCGCGGATCCGCAAGGATCGGTATATCCTACCGAAAGAGGCGGATCTTTTTACCGGGATCATTCAATTTCACTCGAGCGGGGCCGCGCATGTGCTGAACGAGACGGCCGGCGGTCCGGATCTTTATATCAGCGCGGAGAACACGTTCACGGCGATGCCCGGCGACCGGGTCGTGGCGCGGGTGGCCACCGAGCGCGTGCCGGCCTGGCGGCCGGGAACGACCCCGCGACGCGAGGGCCGGGTCATCCGGATCCTTACCCGCACGAACGAAACGATCGTCGGCACGGTCCAGAAATCGAAAAACTTTTTTTATCTGGTCGCCGACGATCCGAGGTTCGTGCACAACCTTTATCTGCAGCCGCCGGCGGCGCCGCATTTTGCGGACGTGGGCGACAAGGTGGTCGCGCACCTCGACTCATGGCCGTCGCGGCACGTCAATCCCGAGGGCCACATCATTGAGGTTCTCGGCAAGGTCGGGGCACCCGGGGTGGACATGCTCGCGATCATCCGGAAGCACAACCTGCCCGTCGAGTTTCCGGCGGCGGTCGCACGCGATGCGGAGAGCGTGTCGCCCGAGGTTGAGCCGCGCGAGGCGGCCCGCCGCGAGGATCTGCGCGGGAAATTCCTTTTCACGATCGATCCCGACGACGCGAAGGATTTCGACGATGCGATCGACGTCGAGGCGACGGCCGACGGCTGGAAGCTCGGGATCCACATCGCCGATGTCTCGCACTACGTGAAGCCGAAGTCGGAGCTCGACCGCGAGGCGTATGCGCGCGGGAACAGCGTGTATCTTGTGGATCGCGTGATCCCGATGCTCCCGGAGGCGCTCAGCAACGGGATCTGCAGCCTCAAGCCCGGCGTGGACCGGCTCGCATTCTCGGTTTTTGCCGAAGTGAACCGGCAGGGGAAAGTCCATTCCGTGCGGTTTGCCAAGACCGTGATCCGGAGCGCCGCGCGGCTGACCTACAAGCAGGCGTTTGAAATTTTGAACCTCCCCCCGCGCGGGGACACGCTCGCCGAGCGCGTCCACACCGCCTGGGAGGTGGCGTCGCTCCTCCGCAAAAAGCGGTTTGCTACCGGATCGCTTGACCTGGATTTCCCGGAGCTCAAAGTCTGGCTGGATGCCGTCGGCAAGCCGGTCCGGCTCGAGCGGGTCGAGAACGATATTTCCCACCAGCTCATCGAGGAGATGATGCTCCTGGCCAACGAGCTGGTCGGGCGCGAGCTGAAGCTCAAGCGCCAGCCGGCGATCTACCGGATCCACGAAAAACCCGATGCGGAAAAGCTGCTTGAATTCCGCGAGTTCGCATCCGGCCAGGGGGTTGCCGCCGGGGATCTCACCAACCGGGCGGAGCTCCAAAAGCTGCTGGCCGGACTGCGCGGGCAGCCGCACGAGTCCGCCGTCAAGGTCGCCCTGCTCAAGAGCCTCAAGCGCGCCCGCTACGCGCCGGATCCGGCCGGACACTACGGGCTCGCCAAGGCCGACTACACTCACTTCACCAGCCCGATCCGCCGCTACAGCGACCTTGTCGTCCACCGCGCGCTCGAGCGCCTTCTCGAAATCACGAAGACCGGCCCGGACTCGCGCGCACTCGCGACAGTCTGCGAGCACATCTCGACCACCGAGCGCACCGCGTCGGATGCCGAACGGGAATCGGTGCGCCTGAAAAAGCTCGAGTTTTTTCAGCTCCAGTGCGGAAAGCGAACCGGGCAGGCGTTCCGCGCGACGATCATGGATGTGCGGAATTTCGGGATGTTCGTCGAGCTTCCGGAATTCCTGCTCAGCGGGCTCGTCCACATCTCGTCGCTCGGCGGCGACTTTTTTGTGCCCGACCTCGCAAAAGGCCGGCTCGTCGGACGCGCCACGAAAAAAGTTTATCGCGTCGGCGACCAGATCAGCGTGGTGGTCGCGAAGGTGGACATGTTCAAGCAGCAGGTGGACTTCGCGGTCGCGTAGGGAGCGGCCCGGGCCGTGCGGCAGAAAATACGCGGGGGCGGCGACGTGCCGCCGCGCTGGCACGGTCTGATTTTTTCCACAAAAAAAACCCGGCAGCCCGTTTCCGGGACTGCCGGGGAATGGAAGAAATTTATTACTTCACATGGGTCGAGACGAGTTTGGTCATCTCGAACATGCTGACCTGCTTCTTGCCGCCGAAGACGGCTTTGAGGGCAGGGTCGGCGTTGATCATGATCTTCTTCTTGGGATCCTGGAGATTGTTCTTCTTGATGTAGTCCCAGAGCTTCTTGGTCATTTGGCTGCGGGGCAGTGGTTTTGAGCCGACGATTGGAGCGAGCAGGGCATCAGGCTGCACTGGTTTCATGAGCGCCGGGTTCAGCTTCCGGGCGGCCTTCTTCTTTGCAGGCTTTTTCGCGACTTTCGTGACGGGTTTCTTTGCGGGCTTCTTTTTTGTTGGCATAAGATTCAGGACTTGGCGGTTTCTTTGGCGGCGCGGCGTGCGGCCCAGCGGGCCTTCATCATGGCGGCGATCTTCGCGCGTCCCTCGGGGCTCATTTTGCTTCTCTTTTTCGCCTTGGCCGGCTTGGCCGGCGATTTCTTCGGTGCGGCCGACGGCTTGTTCAGCATCTGTGCCGGTGCGGCGAGAGCGGGCCGGGATGCCGGGACGACATTGACAACTTCGACGGAGATCCCGCCTTTGAGGGTTCTGACGATCTCGGCATTGATTTCCGCGATGACCTGCAGGATTTCTTCCTTCTTCTCCGACAGGCTAAGCAAATGGAGAAGGGATTGGCTGTTGATAAGTGATAGATCCATATTAGAAGTTGTTATTTAGCATCAACGGCATTGCTGATGGCAATAGCAAAAGCTGTCTTTGTTTCAGTTTTTTTAGCCGCTCTTGTGGGACGGCTGTGAACCTCACGAAGCCTAAGAAGTTGAATCCCCTGAAGTTTGCCAAGCCATGAGTGCCAGGTGGACGGCGTGATCGTTGCGCTCCAGGTCCTCTTCAAGCGAGATGCCTTTTTGCCATCGACCCCTGGACGGAACGCGGAAAATCCTCGACAATTTCTTGCGGGACAGCGGCCGGTGCGAGAGGGTGGGTGCATGGGCACACTTCAGGAAGAAATCCATGCGGCCGGCGCGCGCGCGCGTGCCGCCTCCCGCAAACTGGCCGCCATCGGCAACGAGCAAAAAGCGGACATCCTTCGCGCAGTGGCCGGCGAGCTCGTCGCGCGCACTCAGGGGCTCCTCCAAGCCAATGCGGACGACCTCTCTCGAGCGGAGGCTAACGGGCTGTCGAATGCCGCGCTGGACAGGCTCCGGCTGACCGATGGGCGCATCGCCGGGATGGCGGACGGCGTCCTCCAGGTCGCGGGCCTGGAAGATCCGGTCGGCGAGATCCTTCGCGATTGGACGCGCCCGAACGGGATCCGGATCACAAAAATCCGGACACCGATCGGGGTGATCGGGATCATCTACGAATCGCGTCCGAACGTGACGAGCGACGCGGCGGTTCTCTGCCTGAAGGCCGGCAACGCCGTCATCCTGCGCGGGGGCTCCGAGGCGATCTCCTCGAACATCGCGATCGCGGAGGCGTTGCAGGCGGGAGGCGCGCGCGCCGGGCTCCCGGATGGCGCCGTGCAGCTCATTGCGACGACCGATCGCGAGGCCGTGAGGATCATGGCTCAGATGGATGAGTTTCTGGATGTCATCATCCCGCGCGGCGGGCATTCGCTGATCGAAAACGTCGTCACGCACGCCCGGATGCCGGTCATCAAACATTACGACGGGATCTGCCATGTCTATGTGGACAAAGCGGCGGATTGCGAAATGGCGCGCGCCATCGCGATCAACGCGAAATGCCAGCGGCCGGGGGTCTGCAACGCGATGGAAACTTTGCTCGTCCACCGCGATGTTGCGCCCGGTTTTTTTGCCCTCGCGGCCCCGGCGTTCCAGAAGTTTCCGGTCGAGATGCGCGCCGACCCGGCTGCGTTCCGCCTGCTCTCGGGCCTCGGCTACGAGCCGCTGCGCGAGGCGGACGACCAAACGTGGCGGACCGAATACCTCGACCTTATCCTGTCGGTCCGCGTGGTGGACAGCCTCGGCGACGCGGTCGCCCACATCGAGAAATTCGGTTCCCACCACAGCGATGCGATCGTGACCGGGGACGAGGCGGCGGCGGAGATTTTTCTGCGCGATGTGGACTCGGCGACCGTCTATTGGAACGCGTCCACGCGGTTCACCGACGGCGGGGAATTCGGCTTCGGGGCGGAGATCGGGATCAGCACCGACAAGCTCCACGCCCGCGGCCCGATGGCCCTCGAGGAACTCACCTCCTACAAATACCAGATCCGCGGAACCGGCCAGACACGGAAATAATTCCAGCAAAAAGAATCCGTGAAATCATCATCCGGAACGGCTACGCTGCCTTCATGAACTCGCAAGACTATATCACGTCTGATCCGTCCGTTCTTGTAGGCAAGCCGCTCATCAAGGGCACCCGGCTCTCCGTCGAATTCATCCTCGACCTTATTTCCCAAGGCTGGCCAGAGGAGGAAATCCTCCGCAACTACCACTTGCAGCGGGAGCAGGTGCGCGCGTGTGTCGCCTATGCCCAGGCTCTTCTGAGCGAGCAAAAAGTCTTTCCCGTGGCCGCCTGATGTCCATGCGACTCTGCGCCAACGAGAACATCGCTGAAGACGCCGTGCTCAGCCTGCGGCAGGCTGGCCATGATGTGCTTTGGATTCGTGAAGCCGCACCGGGCATCTCTGATGAATCGGTTCTTGCCCGGGCTCAGTTCGAGGGGCGTCTCCTCCTGACTTTCGACAAGGACTTCGGGGATCTCGTCTATCGCCAAGGCGCAGACGCCTCTTCTGGCATCATTCTCTTCCGAATCTCCCAGCCCTCGGCGACTGCTGTGGCCGAACGCATCTCAACTATTCTGGCTTCGCGCACGGACTGGGCTGGCCAATACAGCGTCGTGGACAACGCATTGATCCGAATGCGCACCCTCCCGCGAGAGTAAGGAAACAATTCCGGTCGGCCGAAACACTCTCCTTTGGTTTGCCAGTTCCATTCTTGACCGCATTCTCAAGAGGAGCCCTCATTTCCGACTCATCAAACAAGCACTCCACCGAAGGCTTTAGCTGTTTCTTCACTGTCCCGTCCCGATACGACTTTGCCGGTAGCATCCTCGATCAGTTCGAGGAGTGCCGTCGCCCTTCGCCGAATAAAGCCAAAAAAGTCATCTGTACGGAGTTCAGTTACGGGAATAACATGTGTGACCAAAAATTGATCGAGGGATGCACCCGTGACCTGCTTGTTCTTCTCAATTCGAGCCAAATACAGGCTGGGGGCATCACCGCTGATAAAGCGATTTGTTCCCGCAGCAAGTGGGGCCTTGTTGACGACACTGTTCCATACTTCCCTTGGAAGCGTTTTGGCCTCGCACCAAGCACGCGGGAAGACATGGTGAATATCAATTGCATTATTGAAGTAAGTGTTGAGGTCAATAGGTGTGCCGCTGACAAAGTCCCGGCTGCCATGCTTCATCAGCAAAGCGGCAAGTCCCTTGTAGGCGGCTGCAAGCCGTGACTGGAGAGAAAGCAAACGCGTTGGAGCGAAGCTGGCGTCCCTCACCGTGCGGGGCTCGGTGCCCCCCTCTATCCACTGGACAACATCGGGAAGGTCCATTCCGAATCGCGTTTCGTTGGCCCCGCCGTAGAGTTCACCGAAAACGCCACACCAATACCACCGCAGCAACTTCAGTTTGACCCCATGCTGGGTGATTTTGTCCTCCAATCGCGCACAAATGCAGGCGAGCGGAATCAGTTGGGTCGCGTAGGGGAGACTCCTTGCGTCGAAAATTTTCTCTTCAGCAAGCAATTCGGCTGCCTTCTTGAAGCCTTCCTCTACGCGGCCTTGGAGGTGCTTGAAATCGGTCAATTCGAGACGCAGAACATCCGCCCTTTTGCAGGATACAGCCGATTTGCTGAGTAGATGTCTCTCGAAACTGGCAAGCAGTGTGATAGCCGTGAGAAAACTCGTTCCATCGACTGCGGTAAGTGCGTCGTGCTTGGCCGTCAGACGTTCCTGTCGAGCGTCCCAGTCCTGTCGTAAAAGGAAATCGTTTGCAGCGAACGTCGCCGTCATCAGCTCAAATACGGTCAATGTTACGCCGCCCGTGTTGACCTTCTCAAACACTTGGCAAACGGCTTCACGCGGTGTGTCCTGAGTGAGTTCAATGGCCGGAACCTTGAACTGTTGAAACCGCAACCAGACTTCCTGCTCGAAACGCATGAGAAACATCATGGCGTCGGCGGCGTTACCGTGGTGGGTTGCATAGCCCATCTTCCATTGCATGAAGGCTTGGGTATCAAACATCAATGCGATCGGAAAAAGCCGCTGTTCGTGTTGGAGCGGTGCCGTGCTGAGGTCGAGGTCAATCTTTCTGCCGAAATCCGAGGTCACGCGGAGCGTTTCGGGAACCGATATAACGGCCTCTTCGCGATCCGCGGCTGGATCAAGACATTTGGCCATATCCAGAAAATAGACACGGTGTATCTCCGCCCCTTTCTCCGTTTTCGTTTTGACTGGCAGTCCACTTCGAAGCGCGAGATACATTGAGGTCAGTCGCTGCTGCCCGTCGAGAACCAGCGTCTTTGGTTTGGGTTCAGGTTGCAGCGAAACCCCCTCAAACAACCGGGGCTTGAAAGGAACCCCGCCCGCTTCAAGAAACATGACCGCACCGATCGGGTATGAGAGCGACAGACTGGCAATCAGGGATTTGATGTGCATGTCGTCCCACACCCATCCGCGCTGGAAGTCTGGCAACTGGGTGTCCCCTCTTGCGATAGCTTCCAACACATCTTTAAGGGCGGGCTCTGCGGTTCTAAAACTCATCGTCTGGTTTTTTGATTATGCTTCAGAAAGATTCTTTGACGGCGACTTTGGATCAAAGATCCTTTGCTGCATCAACTGCCCCTTCTTTAGCCTTCTCGTGCCTCAGTTGATTGATCTTCGCAGTAACATCTTTATTTGAGAATGTCGCTGCGGTGGAGCCAATACACTGCACCATATGAAGTTGTGTCTTTGCGCCTTTCCAGACAAGCATCTGCCACTCGGTCGTAGGCTCCCCATAAGCGGAAATAAATGCTTCCTTGAGAGCTATCTCGTTTTGGTCACCTTTAACAGTCAGCGTTATGTTTTCCAGTATATCTTGGCAGAATTCCAATGAGATATGGTCTATTTCCGCGCTGCCGATCTTTTTGTCGAACTCCTTTGGGTAATAAGTCTTTTTGTCTGAATCAGCGTCTCTACACGGCTCGAATGAAAATATATCAAACTCTGAGAGGGGGGAGCCAAGACGATATTTACGGAACCCATTTTTTTCGTCCAGTGCTGGATACTTCGAGGGCCGTGGCGTTGCCGCAGCGATAGTCTCCACCCGGATAGACGATTGAGCGGTTGCATTCGACGGTGATGTGATTGGCTCGCTGGCGGTGCCATTTTGATCGTACATCGGCAATCCGTAAGACACTTTGAGATAGCCGCTGCTATTAAGTGCGGCGATTGTTTCCGGAGATAGCCCATTTACTTTGAATGGCCCCAATTTTTTCCCATTCTTCTCAACCGTGACTCCTTTGACCAGGTCTGAAATGACCGCATTGGAGTCGGTCCAACCCGAGGTATCGTATCCCTCCGCGATAGCATTTCCTGCCATCATAGCAATGTCCATGGCCTTCCGTTGAAGGATAGCTCGTTGTTGCTGCACCGATGGCTGTCCCTCCGGCTTTCTTTCGGGTTCTATTTGGTTGCTCATCTTTTCCGCAAATTCGACCGTGCGAGTGCTGAAGAGAAACAAACCGAGAATTGCAGGCACAACCAGCGTAGCCAACAACAGCGCAATGCCGCCAAGGACTCTCCGTTGTGACATTGCAACGATACTGAGGATAAAGGCGACAAGAAACAGGGGGCCGTAGATGACGAACGTCCACATGGAGAGATACATCGTGAGCACACCCAAAAGGAAGCACACCCATCCACCAATAATCGCGCCTTGCTTGACGTTCGTCTGCACCTCTTGTTGCTGCCATCCTTGGCGGGAACGTGCGGGGGATGCCTCGCGATTTTCGGTATAAGTTGGAGATGCCGATACTGGCTTGGCCGGAGCGGGGAGGTTTTGTGGTGCAGGCAAAAAAGAATTCAATGGCTGCCATTCGGTCAGTCCCTCGTGCCAGCCCAAGTCGTTTGAATCTACGGAACCCTCCCAGATCATGTTTCGAATGTCTTCCACCGTGAATGGGCCAACCTGTTGTTCGTTCTGGTAAAGGTAGATTTGCATATTTTCAGAGGAAACACTGCATATCGTAAACGGGGGAAGCAATAGAACGCGATACTTTTCTGGCCAAGCGAAATATCCTAAAAATCGGACAATTCGACTTTTCGGGTAAATTCTCAGCGTTGAATTTTGTCGAAGGGGTCAAATCCGGATTGAACACGGGATCTTTTCCCGATGACGAGTATCCGGGGGGAACATCCATCTCTCAGATCTGAGGCACCGGGCAGACTCGGCAAAAAAAGACAGGAAAAACCGTGCATTTTCGGCGGCAACCCGCCTTGATGGCATGTTCGTATTGAGACATGGCGCACCAGCAGACGATCCTCCTCGTTGACAGGGAAACCGACTTTCTCGACTGGGCGCGGCACCAGTTGAAAGGGCATGCCGTTCGGGTTCTGCAGGAAACCTCTGCGGACGCCGCCTACAAGACGTTCTGCCTGGAGCAGCCGGAGCTTGTTCTGGCCGAGACGAATCTGCATCCGTTCACCGGGCTCGAGCTGCTGACCCGGATCCGCAAGCACTCGCCGAACGCGATGGTGATCCTCACGAGCACGTTCGGCACCACGCAGTCGGTGATCGAGGCGATGAAGATGGGCGCGTTTGATTTCGTTCGCAAGGAACAGCTCCCGTTCAACCTGAAGATCGTCGTGGATTCGGCTCTGCAGGCTGCCGCGGAGCTCAAGAGCGCAAGCGCCTTCACTCCGCAGCTCACGGTCGAGCAGCACCGCGAGGATATCGTCGGCCGGTCGGATGCGATGCAGCAGGTCTTCAAAATGATCGGGCGCGTCGCGGGCAGCGAGGCGACGGTCATGATCACCGGCGAAAGCGGTTCCGGCAAGGAGCTGGTCGCCCGCGCGATCCACAACTACAGCACCCGCAGCGGAAAAAGCTACCTCGCCATCAACTGCGCCGCCATCCCGGATAACCTTCTGGAAAGCGAGCTCTTCGGGCACGAGAAAGGCGCGTTCACCGGCGCGCACAGCCAGCGGATCGGACGCTTCGAGCAGAGCGATGGGGGGACGCTTTTCCTCGACGAGATCGGGGAGATGGCCCTGCAGGTCCAGAGCAAGATCCTGCGCGTCCTGCAGGGGGGCGAGTTCTCGCGCGTCGGCGGAAACCAGTCGCTCCGGACCGACGTCCGCATCGTTTGCGCGACGAACAAAAACCTCGAGGAGGAAGTCGCCCGGCGGACGTTCCGGGAGGATCTCTTTTACCGTCTCAACGTCGTGCGCATCCACCTGCCTCCGCTCCGCCAGCGCGTGGAGGACATCACTTTGCTCGCGGAATATTTCCTGCAGAAAATCACCAACCGGAAGCACCGTCCGCTGCTCAAGCTCTCCGAGGAGGCGATCCGGGTGCTCGAGGCCTACCCGTGGCCGGGCAACGTCCGCGAGCTCGAGAACACGATGCAGCGCGCCGCTGTGCTCGCCACCGCGGACGTGCTCCTGCCCAAGGACATCCCGCTCGGCCTGCCCACCCCGGGGGCTTCCCCACAGGCCGGCGAAGTGATCGGGCTCCCGGACAAGGAGCGCGCGCTCGAAGCCCTTTTCCAGATTGCGGCGGACGATCCCGCGCTTGCACTTCTTCCGTGGATCGAGCGCGAATTCACGCTGCGCGCCCTGCGGGAGGCCGAGGGCAACCCGGCCCGCGCCGCCAAGCTCCTCGGCATCACCGCCGCGGCCCTCCGCAAGCAAATCGCCCGCAACGGGACGGAATAACGAAGCGCGGGCATCCGGCAACAGAGGCGCCGGACGAAAACGCGGAAAGTGTCAGCGGGCAAACGGCAGATGCCCGATCCATCCCCAAACTTGCGAACCAAAAAAATACAATGCGGCGGCCACGCCGAGGAAGTAGAGGGCCGTGGCGGCACCCCAAGCGAGGGAGACGAGGATCATGAGGCCGTCGCGTTCCAGCCAGCCGATGCAGGCGAAGACGACCATAAGAGCGGGCAGGGTGTTGTTGAAGGGAAGGTTGGCCGCAGGGACGGCGATGAGCGCGCCTCCTGTGAAGATCAGCCAGCCGACGAAGCGCTCGCCCTTTGCCCCCGAAACCCAGGATGACATTCGGACGCGGGTGAATTTTCGGCAGAAGGCCAGCAGGCGCTTGCAGAAGCGGAGGGCGCCGATCCAGCCTTTCCCGTGGATCATGAGCCGCGCCGAGGCTTGCGGAAGCACGGGCTTTTCCTGCCCGGTTCCCATCTGCCAGCCGATGATCATCAGGGCGACGGCAGCCATCATGGTCAGAGGTCCGAGCGAGAAGGGTTGGACGAACGGAACCGCGAGAAGCAGAGCCGCAAAGCAGAAGCTGGATCGCCCGAGCCGTGCGAGCATCGCACCGAGGAGGATCCCATCCGCCGCCGCATGCTTCAGGCACTTGTCGAGGGCGTCGTCGAGCGGAGCGGGTTCTTTAGGCATTGTTTTTTCTACCTCCATTCGTGTTTCGGGTATTGGCGTTGGAGCTGCTGTTTGAGCTTCGGGTAGGTATCGGTCCAGAACGCGCGGAGACTTGTGGTGATCTGCACCGGGCGATGGCTTGGGGCGAGGATGTGGAGGGTGAGGGGATGGCGGCCCATCGCGATTTTTAGGTCGTCCTCCACCCCGTAGAGATCCTGGATGCGTGCGGCGAGGAACGGCGTGGCATTTTGCGCGTAGGTGATCTTCGCCTTGCGCCCGCCGGGGAGCGGGAGGCGTTCGGGCGCGTGCCTGTCCACGAGCTGCTGCTGCACGCAGGTGAGGAGCGAGCGGGCATGCGGGAGGACTGGGGAGTCCTTGATGTCGCGGTAGCAGGCGGCCCCGTCGCAGACGAGAAGGATGATGTGGTGGCGCTCGTCGTCTCCGAGCGACGGCAGGTTTTGCTCCGGAAGCGTCCGCGCGAGAAAATTCACGCGGTGGATCCATTGTTCGACCGCGTCATCCCATCCGTTCAGTCGGAGCGCGCCGGAGAGGATCTGCCCGGCCAGGCACGAGGAGGCGGCCGGACCCGGCTCGGCATCGCGATCCTGGTTTTCGATCACGAGGTCGCGGAACCGTTTTTCCCGGCGGACGACGACGCGGTTCTGGGACGAGTCAAAAATATGTTCGGATGACTCGGAGAAATCGTCCGGGAACAACTCGCGGAGCCAGGGTTCGTCGATTTCGGTGGCGAGGCTGAGGAGGACTTGTGCGTCACCGCCGCGGCCTTCGATCTCCGTGATTTCTGCCGCGACGAGGAGTTTGCTGTTCGACGCGACGCTGGTGCGGGCGAGGAGCCCCCGGCGTCCGTGGACGATGTCGCAGACGAGAGTGCCTCCGCTCTTCCGTTTGGCGACCTGATCGGCAAATCCCGCGAGGATGCAGTGCGCAACGGCGGAATCCGGAGGAGGAGCAGAATCGATGTCGAGCGCCTCCGCGTGTGCGATGTCGAGAAACTGCTCGAACAGCTTGCCGACCTGCCGGGCGGAGTCCGCATGGATGCCAAGTTGCCGACATTCGTTCGTGTGAAAATCCTTCTGCTTCGCCCAGAAAAAAACCCGCATGAGCACGAGGAAATCGGAAATCCCGGCCCCGAAGATTTCCGCGCGTTCCTCCTCGACCCTCTTGTCCACGCGCAGGAGCATCGGGCGGGTCTGCGTGATCGCGGCGATGAGCCCGGCTGCCCGCACGCAGCCAAGTTCCTGCGCTGCGAGGAACATCCGGGCATAGCGCGGATGCACCGGGAAACTCAGCATCCGGCGACCCGTGGGCGTGATCGTGCCATGATGCGTCGCCCCGAGGTCATCGAGAAGGGTCTCCGCGCGCGCGAGCGTCTGCGCGTCCGGCGGATCGATCCAACGGAATCCCGCGAGATCCTGGACGCCGGCGGCCTTCAGCGTGAGTGCGGTCTCCGCGAGGTCGAGCCGCTTGATTTCCGGCAGCTCGCGGTCGGCGCGGCGTTCGTGATCACGCGCGGTCCAGAGCCGGAGGCAGATCCCGGGAGCCGTCCGTCCGGCGCGCCCCGCCCGCTGGTCCGCCGAGGCGCGGCTGATCTTTTCGATGAGGAGCGTGTTGATCCCGCGGTGGGCGTCGTAGCGGGCGACGCGGGCGAGGCCGGAATCCACGACGAACGTGACGCCGTCAATCGTGAGCGAGGTTTCCGCGACGTTTGTCGAGACGATGATTTTTCTCCCGGACGTGCGGTTCACCGCGCGATCCTGATCGGCGGCGGGGAGCTCGCCGTGGAGCGGGAGGATCGCGCACTGGTTGCCGAGGCGTCCGCCCAGCTCGCGGATCGTCCGGTTGATTTCATAGACACCCGGCATGAAGACCAGAACGTCTCCGCCGGTCCGGTCGAAGCGGCTCGCGACCGCGTCCGCCGCGAGTTCCCACGGCGGGTCGTCTTTCGGTTCGTGGCTCAGGAACTCGATGTCCACGGGGAAGACGCGGCCCTCCGACTGAAGCACCGTGCAAGGGGCGAGGTAGCCGGCCAGTCCCGTGCGATCGAGCGTCGCCGACATCACGACGACGCGCAAATCCGGGCGGGCGGATTCCTGCAGGGTCAGCGCGCGGGCGAGGCTGATGTCACCGTAGAGGTGGCGCTCGTGAAACTCATCGAAGATCAGCGTCGAGACCCCGCGCAGCGCCGGATCCGCAAGCATCTGGCGGAGCAGGATCCCTTCGGTCACGAAAAGGATGCGCGTCTCCCGCGACGAAATATTGTCCAGGCGGATCTGATACCCGACCTCGCTGCCGAGCCGCACCCCGCGTTCGGCGGCGACGCGCGCTGCGAGCATCCGGGTCGCCAGCCTCCTCGGTTGCAGGATGATGCAGCGCCCGTCTCCGAGCGCCCCTCCGTCGAGCAGGATCTGAGGAACCTGGGTGGATTTCCCCGAGCCGGTCGGAGCCTGCAGAACCAGCCGGTTGCCGGAGGCGAGCGCGGAGACAATCTCCTCGTCGAGGTCGTAGATCGGGAGGGCCCCGGAGGATGGCGGATTCAATGCGCGAGCTTGATTTTTCTGTTCGGCTTCGTGATCACGCCAATTTTTTTCAGGACTTCCACCTTCACGGCCGTGACCCCGGAGCCGGTCATTTCGATCCGCTCGGCGGCGGCCTTGCTGAGGTCAATGATCCGGCCGCGGACGTAGGGCCCGCGATCGTTGATCCGGACGATGACGCTTTTCCCGTTCCGGACATTGACGACCCGGACGACCGAGTGCAGCGGCAGGGACTTGTGGGCGGCGGTGAGTTTTTTGGGATTGAAGCGTTCGCCGCTCGCGGTCGGTTGGGGTTTCCAGTAGTAGGAGGCTTTCCCTTGGAGGACGGAAACCGGTTTCGGCTGGTAGAGCGATGGCAGTTGTTCGGTGTCGCCGGCCTCGCGCGAGGGGGCGGGATCGGTGACGAGCTGGTGCGGGGTCGCGCACCCGGCGAGGAGCACGACAAGGAGACAGAAATAACTGGGGAGCTTCTTCATCCGGTTCTTTTACCTACCCGCCGGAGCGGGATTGGAAAAGAAAAACATCGGGAGTCGCCCGGCGGGAGCTCAGGGATGGAGCTCCGCGTGATCCGAAGCGCACTCCAGGTGAGTGGTCACGAACGCACGGGGTTTGAGGGATTGCCCGATCGCGTTCTCTATCTCGGTGGCGGTGCGGTGGGCGTGAGACAGGGATTCCCCCTCCCCAAACACGAGGTGAACCTCCACGCCATGAGCATCCCCCAGATTCCTGTGGCGGAGGTTGTGATAGGTAAGCCCCCGCTGTTGCGTCTCGCGATCCAGAATCCCGACCAATGCCCGCTGAGCCTCCGGATCCGCCTGATCCATCAGTCCGGAAAAGGCCGACCTCACGAGACCGCCGCCCGACCACAGGATGTTGCAGGCCATCAAAATGCCGCAGATCGGATCAAACGGCAGCCATTTCGTCGTCAGCACCAGAAGCAATCCGACCAGCACGGCCAGACTCGTCCAACAGTCGGTGAGCACATGCTTGCCGTTCGCTTCCAGAATGCGGGAAT
>JBAXXD010000047.1:0-28303 GCA_037128135.1 Verrucomicrobiia bacterium | reverse complement strand
GCCGGACGCTCGAAGAGGTCGGCCGCCAGTTCAAGGTCACCCGCGAACGCATCCGCCAGATCGAGGCGAAGGCCCTGAGAAAAATGCGCCACCCGACCCGCATCCGCCAGCTCGAGGGGTTCCTCGAAGCTCAGGATCTGTAAGTTCCTGTCAGGGGGTTGACGATGAACTCAAAAGAGCGTATCCGGGCCGCCATTGAACACCGCGAGCCCGACCGGCTGCCTATGGATTTTGGGGCCTCGTTCATCACGGGCATCCACTGCAGCGTGGTGGAAAACCTGCGCCGTCATTACAAGCTGGATCCGCATCCGGTGAAGGTCTGCGAGCCCTACCAGATGCTCGGTCTGGTGGAGGACGACCTGAAGGCGGCCATGGGGATCGATACGGCGCCGATCTTCCCGAACCGCACGATCTTTGGATTTGTCAACGAAGACTGGAAACCGTGGCGGACACCGTGGGGGCAGGACGTCCTGGTTTCCGGGCATTTCACCGTTGATGAGAGGGCCGACGGAACCTATATTTATCCGCAGGGAGACCGCTCCGCCCCTCCCAGCGGGCATCTGCCGAAGACCGGGTATTTTTTTGACTCGATCGTCCGGCAGGAAGAAATCGACGAGGACAACCTGCGGGTCGAGGACAACCTGGAGGAATTCGGGCCGATGAAGCCGGCCGAGGAAGCCTACTGGCGCGAGCAGGCCGAGGCGTTTCGCGGGAGTGATCGCGCGGTGGTCACGCACCTGAACGGCACGGCTCTCGGGGACATCGCGCTCGTCCCCGCTCCGTTTCTCACGGCGCCGAAAGGCGTCCGCGACATCGCCCAGTGGTATATGACGGTGGCCACGGATCCGGATTTTGTGATGCGTCTCTTCGACAGGCAGGTGGAGATCGCGCTCGGAAACCTCGCCAGGCTGCACGCCATTGCGGGCGACGTGATCGATGTGGTGATCGTCTGCGGCACCGACTTCGGAACCCAGGAATCCACGTTCTGCTCGCGCTCGACCTACGACGAGATCTGGCTTCCCCGCTACCGGAGAATCAACGACTGGATCCACAAGAACACCTCGTGGAAGACGTTCAAGCACTCCTGTGGGGCGATCGAGGGCTTTCTCCCAAGTATTATTGAGTCCGGGTTCGACGTCATCAATCCCGTGCAGTGTTCCGCGAAAGGCATGGATGCGAAAACCCTCAAGGAACGGCATGGCGACCGGATCACCTTCTGGGGTGGCGGAGTCAACACGCAGAAGACGCTCCCCTTCGGAACGCCCGAGGAGGTTCGCCGCGAGGTGCTGGAACGTTGCGCGACTTTTGCCCCCGGCGGAGGATTCGTCTTCAATGCCATCCACAACGTCCAAGCTCTCACGCCGACAGAGAACGTTGTCGCGATGACCGATGCCGTGCACGCCTTTAACGGCACCGCGCCCTGATCCCGCAATCATCTCGCGCAGCAGGCACGGAAATTATGAGCCAGAAAAAAGCTCCAAGAAACGCGTGGCGTGTTTCGCTGCAGGAAAACCCGTTTTCGGAATGAATGCTTTTGCTCCGCTGGCCGATCCGGAATCCCTGCGGGGGATTCTTTCAAAGATTTCGATTTTGGGCGGGGTTTCCGATTCCCAGAGGAAAAAGATCGTGGGCCGGTTGGAGATCGCATCGTTCAGCAAGGGGGCCGCTGTTTTTGAGAAGGGGAGCGAGCCCACGCATATCTACATCGTGAAGTCGGGGAGGCTGGAGCTTCTGGTCACCGGCGACGACCATGCGGTGGTCAAGAGGAAGGTGCTCGATGTCGGAGAAAGCTTCGGGGAGGCATCCCTGCTGTCCATGCAACGGCACTCGGCGGACGTCGTCGCCCTGGAACGCAGCGAGGTGCTCGCCTTTTCCAAGCATTCGCTCATCGCGTTGCAGCACGAGGACATCCCGCTCTTTGCGCTGCTGATGATGAATATCGCACGGGATCTCGCCCGCCGGTTGAAGTTCACCGACGACGTGCTGCTCCACTACATCCATTCGAGCCGCCATGACGGCGGCCCCGCACGGTCAGACGAGTAATGTCGCGGGGGACTCGAGGGAGGTCTTCAGCGCGGCCAGGAATCCGGCGCCGGCTGCGCCGTCCGCGACCCGGTGGTCACAGCTCAGGCCGAGCGACATCCGGTCTCCGGCGACGATCTGATCCTGCCCGTTGACGACCGGCTTTTTGACGATGGCTCCGACCGCGAGGATCGCCGCCTGCGGCGGGTTGATGATCGCGTAGAAGCTCTCGACGCCGTACGCGCCGAGGTTCGAGACCGTGAGGGTGCCGCCCTGGTATTCCTCGGGCTTGAGTTTTTTTCCTCGGGCGCGGACGGCGAGATCCTTGACCGCCGCGCTGATCTCGCGGAGGGACATCCGCTGCGCGTCGCGGAGCACCGGCGTGATCAGGCCGTCCTCCACCGCGATGGCGACCGAGAGGTTGACGGTCGCGTATTCGACGACCGCGTCGCCCGCGAAGGCGGAGTTGATTTTCCGGTGCTGCGCGGCCGCGCGGGCGGCCGCCAGAAGAACGAAGTCGTTGACCGTGATTTTTCCGGAGGCCCCGGCATTGAGCTCCATGCGGAGCCGGACGAGCGGGCCGGCGTCGATCTCCAGCGACAGGTAGAAATGCGGGATCTGGGTCTTGCTGGCGAGCAACCGCTCGGCGATCGTGCGGCGCATGCCGGAGAGCGGAACCCGCTTGTCCGCCGCCGAACAGGGGACCTCGATCCGCGCGGCGGGCGCTGACGGGCCGGGCCGGGGCGCGCCGCCCGCCATCGGAACATCGGCCGCCAGAATGCGCCCGCCCGGACCGGTGCCGGCCACGCCGGAAAGATCCACCCCGCGCTCGCCAGCAATTTTTTTTGCCAGAGGAGAAGCCTTGATGCGGGGTCCGCCGGCGGAAGCAGCCGGGCGGGGTTTGGGTGTTGCGGGAGCGGCGGGCTTGAGATCGGCCGGCTTGGCGGGATCGGGTTTTTGCGCAGGCATCGAAGCGGGATTCGCGGCCGGTTTGGGGGACGGTTTTGCGGGGGCCGCATTCCGGTTTCCATCGAGCACCGCGAGGCGCTCGCCCACCTTGACGACTCCGCCCTCGGGGACAAGGATGTCCGTGAGGATCCCTTCCTCGAAGGACTCCATCTCCATCGTCGCCTTGTCGGTTTCCACTTCGGCGATGACGTCTCCGATCTCGATCTTGTCTCCGGCATTTTTGAGCCATTTGACGAGCGTCCCCTCGAGCATCGTGTCGCTCAGCTTCGGCATGGTGATTTCTGGCATAAGTGGAAAAAATGGAGGGTTGGGTTCAGCAGATTTCCAGTGCTTTGGCCACGACCCGCTCCGGGGTCGGGAGCTGGATCGGTTCGAGGGCGGGCGAGTAGATCGCCGGGGCGTCGAGCGAGCAGACCCGCTGGACCGGCGCGTCCAGGTCGTCGAATGCCTTCTCCTGGATCGTCGCGGCGATCTGTGCGGAGATCCCGCAGAACGGCTTGTTCTCGTCCACCAGCACCGCGCGGTGGGTCTTGCGGACAGTCTGCAAAACCGCCTCCTCATCGAGCGGGCGGATCGAGCGGAGATCGAGGACTTCCGCGCGGATGCCATGCTCGGCCTCCAGCCGCTCCGCTGCCCGCAAGGCGGTGAGGACGGCCCGCCCGTGGGCGATCAGCGAGAGGTCTGTCCCCTCGCGCTTGATGTCGGCCACGCCGAGCGGGATCAGGTATTCCTCCTCGGGAACCTCCCAGGTTTCGCCGTAGAGGAGGGTGTTTTCCATGAAGCACACCGGGTCGTTGTCGCGGATGGCCGACTTCATGAGACCCTTCGCGTCGTAGGCGGTCGCCGGGCACACGACTTTGAGGCCCGGGGTGTTCGCAAGAAAATTCTCCGGGGTGTGCGAGTGGGTGGCCCCGACATTCGTCCCTCCATTGGCGGGGCCGCGGATCACGATCGGGCAGTGGATCAGCCCGCCGCTCATGTAGCGCACCTGTCCCGCGTTGTTGATGATCTGATCCCATGCGACGTAGGCGAAGCTCCAGAACATGAGCTCCATGACCGGGCGGATCCCGAGCATCGAGGCCCCGATGCCCATGCCGATGAATCCGGCCTCGCTGATCGGCGCGTCCACGACCCTCCTGTCTCCAAACCTCTCCCAGAGCCCTTCGGTGACCTTGTAGGCCCCGTTGTATTGGGCGACCTCCTCGCCGAGGATGACGACGTTCCCGTCGCGGAGGAGCTCCTCGGCCAGCGCCTGGTTCAATGCGGTGCGGTAGGTGATGAGTGGCATTAGAAAATGCGGAATGCGAAATGCGGAATGCGGAATGAGAAAGGCCGTTTCATTTTCTAATCTCCAAAGAAGTGGCGTCCGGTCTGTCCGGCCTCGGTCTGGTGATCCGCCTCCCAATAGACGTCGTCGAAGATCGTCTCCGGTGCAGGCGGTTCGCTGTCGAGGGCGAACTGTGCGGCCGCAGCGGCTTCCTGTTTGATTTTGTTGTCCAGCTCGTCGGCCGCCTCTTCGGTGAGGATGTTTTCGTCGTCGAGCTGCTTCCGCCAGATCCGGATCGGATCGTGGTGGATTTTGTAGCGTTCGATCTCCTCGGCGCTGCGGTATTTTTTGGCGTTCGCGTCCGCGACCGAATGTCCGTAGTATCGGTAGGTATCGACCTCGAGAACGAACGGGAGGCATTCCTCGTGGGCGCGCCGGATGGCGTGCCACGTTTTCGCGCGCACCTCGTAAAGATCCTCGCCGTTGGCGGCATCCCATGCGATCCCGTAGCCCTCGGCGCGCTCGGCGAGGCAGTTTTTCATTGCCGACGAGCGCTCCATGCTCGTGCCCATCGAGTATTGGTTGTTCTCGATGACATAGATGACCGGGAGTTTCCAGAGCGCGGCGAGGTTGAGGGATTCGTGGAACGATCCCTGGTTGACCGCCCCGTCCCCGAGGAAGCACAGGCAGCAGCCCTTGAGGCCCTTGTATTTGAGCCCGTAGGCCAGGCCGAGGCCCAGCGGGGTCTGCCCGGCGACAATCCCGTGTCCGCCCCAGTAGTTTTTATCCGGCGCGAAGAAGTGCATCGAGCCGCCCTTGCCGTGCGAGCAGCCGGTCGCCTTGCCCAGGAGCTCGGCCATGCAGGCGTTCATGTCCATGCCCACTGCCAGCGCATGGCCGTGGTCGCGATATGCCGTGATCACATGGTCGTCCGCCCCCATCAGGGAAACCGTGCCGACCGCAACCGCTTCCTGCCCGATGTAAAGATGCAGGAACCCCCCCATTTTCCCCTGGTTATAAAACTTCAAAGCCGTCTGCTCGAATCTCCGGATCCGCATCATCTCGGTCAGAAACCGGATCTTCTCCCCGGGCGCGAGCGACGCGTTGACCGCGGACTTCGAATAGTCGGCGGGCTCCTTCGCTTTTTGCGGTTTTTTTCTCATGGATCCTTCGGGTTTTTTCCACTGTCCGCGCGGCGCGGGATCGGGAGGCTGGAAAGATTCCGTGAGAAACCCGCCGCTGGCAATGAGGAAATCATCCTTCAAAGAACGGTTTGACCTGCCGCGCCGCGCCTGTAATATGCGCGGTTCCAGAACGGAAACCCCGACAAAAACAAATCATATTGTGAGCAACAAAGCGCCTTGGATCACCTTTCGCCCGGAACTGCGCGTGCTGGACTGCACGATTCGCGACGGCGGGCTCATGAACAACTCCCGGTTTTCCGATGAGGAAGTCCGGGCGGTTTACGAGACGTGCATCGCGTCCGGGATCGACTACATGGAGATCGGGTACAAGAATTCGCACGAGGAGTTCCCGGATTCCGAGTTCGGCCCCTGGCGGCACTGCGACGAGGAAGACATGCGGCGCGTCGTCGGCGACCACACGTTCGAGCGCACGGGGCTGCGGCTCGCGGCGATGGCAGACGCCGGCGGCAAGTGCGACTGGCAAACAAAAATCCTCCCGGCCAAGGAGAGCGTGCTCGATATGATTCGGGTGGCCTGCTACGCGAATCAGATTTCCGAAGCCGTCGAGATGATCCACCACTGCCACGCGCTCGGCTACGAGACGACCCTTAACATCATGGCCATCTCGACGGTTCATGACGTCGAAATCGACCAGGTGCTCGACATCGCACGCGGGACTCCGGTCGGAACCGTCGTCGTCGTGGACAGCAACGGCGCCCTCTACCGGGAGCAGATCGACCACCTCGTCAACAAATACAGCAAGGCCCTCGAGGGAACCGGAAAAGAGGTCGGCATCCACGCCCACAACAACCTCCAACTCGCCTTCGCAAACACCATCGAAGCCATCATCCTCGGATGCAACCGCGTGGACGCCACGATGATGGGGCTCGGGCGCGGCGCCGGGAATTGCCCGATGGAAATCCTCCTCAGCTTCCTGAGGAACCCGAAGTTCAAGCTCCGCCCGGTGCTGGAGCTGATCCAAAAGACCATCATGCCCATGAAGCAGCGCTTCGACTGGGGGCCGAACATTCCCTATTTGATCACCGGTGCGCTCAACGCCCACCCCCGTAACGCGATGTCGTTTTGCGAGAGCGAAAAAAACGGAGATCTCCTCGCGTTTTACGACAAGATGCTGAACGAAGGCTGATTCGCCGCGCTCCGCAGTTGGGATCCCTGACGAGGGATCAGGAGCGTTCGGCTTTTTCCTGCGCGAGGAGGCAGAGTTCAGCGGCCTTGAACGCGTGGGCCTGCGTCATGGCCTTTTCGGTGCGGTTGAGGGAATCCAGAATCAGTTCGCCAAAGAAGGGGAAGCCGACCTTTCCGGAAAGCGAGTGATGTTCCTCGACCCGGTCGTTGACGAGGTAAAGCTGGTCGCCGCCCTCGCCGCGTCCGACCTCGACGTATTTGCGGATCTCGATGTAGCCCTCGGTGCCGAGGATGAATGTGCGCCCATCGCCCCAGGTGCGGGAGGCATCCGGGGTGAGCCAGTCCACGCGGATAAAGTTCGTGGCCCCGTTGTTGCCGGTGAGGTGGGCCTCGCCGAAGTCCTCGAGCTCCGGATATTCCGGATTGTTTTTGTTGGCCGCGATAGCAAAGGAGACGCTGGCGTCGGTGGCGCCGCTGAAGGAAAGGAATTGCTCGAACTGGTGGCTGCCGATGTCGCAGAGGATCCCGCCATATTTGGCTTTTTCGAAAAACCACGCCGGCCGGGTGGAGGCGCTCAGGCGGTGCGGGCCGAACCCGACGACCTCGACAACTTTTCCGATGGCACCGCCGGCGATCAATTGCCCGGCGAAGACCGCGGATTCGACGTGCAGGCGCTCGCTGAAATAGACCATGTATTTGCGGGCGGTTTCCGCGGCGATCCGGCGCGCTTCGCCGAGCTGCTCCAGCGATGTGAAGGGCGTCTTGTCGGTGAAATAATCTTTACCCGCTTGCATGACCCGGCAGCCGATCGGCCCGCGCTCGCACGGGATGGCGGCGGCGGCGACCATCCGGATGGACGGGTCATCGAGGATGCGCTCGAAGGAATCGACCGGGCGGGCTTGCGGGAAGGTCTTGCAGAACGCCTCGACCTTCTTCGGGTCGGGATCGTAAACGAATCGCAGGTCGGCGCCGGCTTCGGTGAGGCCGTTGCACTGGCCGAAGATATGGCCGTGATCGAGGAACGCGGCGGCGATCGGAAACTCGCCCGGTCGCACGACGGGCGCAGGTTTGCCCTGGGGGGCGTAGTTCATTCCGTCTTTCATAATATTTTCAAGCGAGGTAGTTGCCCGGCGACCCGTGGTAGGCAACCGGTTTTTTTGTGGGGTTGGAACCGGCGATCCGGCCCCGGAGAAATGCGGCGTATTGCGCGGAAGAAACCGGGAACTTCACCGTGCGGTCTTTGAACGAGGAAAGCTGGATGCCATTGATGATCTCCAGCGAATTCAGCCCCTCCGCCGCCGGCGCGATCAGCGCCTCGCCGTGCAGGATCGCCCGGATGAAGTTCTGGAGGATTTTTAGATGCTGGTTCCCCGCGTCGCCGGTCACCGGAATCTCGACCCGCCAGGTTGCCGGAGGGAGATACGCTTCGCGGGTGGAGCGCAAAAATTCTGCTGTTCCGCTTTCGTTCCGGACAAATGAAAGTGTGCGTTGCTCGCAGGTGAGGCGTCCGAGGTCGCCGGAGACTTCGAGGCGGTTGACGCCCGGCGCCTCTCCCGTGGAGGTCACCAGCACGCCCGTGGCCCCGCTCGCGAACTCAAAAATCGCGCTGACATCATCCTCGACCTCGATGTCGTGGTGGCGCCCGAAACAGCAGAGCGCCTTGACACTCGCGGGCATCCCGAAGATCCACTGGAAAAGATCGATGTTGTGGACGCACTGGTTGAGCAGGACCCCGCCGCCTTCCCCAGCCCAGGTGGCGCGCCAACCGCTGGAATCATAGTAGGACTGGCTGCGGAACCAGTCGGTGATCGTCCACTGCACCCGCCGGATTTCTCCCAGCTCCCCGCCGTTCACCAACGACCGGATCTTTTGAAAAACCGGATCCGTTCGCTGGTTGAACATCGCGGCGAAGACCTGCTTTTTCGAACGGTGGGCGGCGATGAGTTTTTCCGCATCGGCCTTCTGGACGGAGATCGGTTTTTCGACGAGCACATGGAGCCCGTCCCGGAGCGCGTCCACGCCGATTGGCGTGTGAGAACAGTGCGGCGTGGCGATCAGGATGGCGTCGATCTTCCCCGAACGGATCATCTCGCGGCTGTCGGTGAATTGGTTCGCGTCCGTGTAGGGGCGCAGTTTCGCGGCATCGGTGTCGCACACCGCCGCGAGAACGCAGCCCGGAACCTGCCCGGCGAGCACCAGGCGAGCGTGATACCCACCCATGTTTCCCACCCCGGCGATGCCGAGTCGCACGGAGGCGACCGAACTGGATGTCTTCTTCATTTTCTTCAAAAACGGCTATCAGAACGAACCGTCCCCGGCCAGATACTTATCTTTCGCGACTTTTCCGCGGCGCGGGTGTTTTATTTGTGAGATGAAAGAGGATTTCGAGAACGATGCGGTGTGGGATCTGATCGGGCGCGCCCGGCCGGTTTCCGCCTCGCCGTATTTTTCGAGGCGCGTCCTGCGGGAGATCCGGCGGTCGCCAGCACGTCCTTTGCTGCCGGAATTCCTTCTCCGCTGGCTGCCGGCCGGCGCGCTGGCGGTTCTCACTGCGGGATTCTTCCTCTGCCTGTCGCCCGTGCGCCCGACGTCTCTTGCCGACAACACGGAGTTCAACCGCGCGTTCGACATGCTCGCGGGGATCGACTCGCTCGCGGTTGTCGAGGAGATCCCGTTCCCGGGGGGCACCCAGGATTTCTGATTCAGCGCGCGCCCGGTCTTCCGAGGCGCGCGGTCAGTTCGGTTTGATCGAAGGCTTCCTCGTGCCGTGTGGCAAGGGTCTTGATTTTTACGGACGGCCACTCGGATCCGACCAGGACGGCCCGCGCCGCGCCGAGGGCTTCGGCATCCTGAAACTGGCGCCCGACCTTTGCGGGCTTCAACGAAAAGTCCACGCGCCACCCGAGATCGCGCGCCTCCTGCACCACCCGTAGCGCGTCGGCGCGCCGCGGTTCGTCGGCAATCACCACATAGATCTCGCAGGCCGGCGGACTCGCCGACCGCCGCCGCTCATCCGCCGCCGGCGTCCCATCAATCAGGTGGCCGAGCACGACGTCCCCCATGCCGAATCCGATGGCCGGCAGATCCGCCGCGCCGTCGCTCAGCCCCTTGATCAGGCCGTCATAGCGCCCGCCCCCCGCAAGCGCCCGCAGGGATTTTGAGCGGTCGAAGATTTCAAAGACGACGCCCGTGTAATAAGCGAGTCCGCGCACGATCGAGAGATCCTGCTCGACAAATTCCGACAGCCCACGCGCTTCAAGCGCGGCCAGCACGGGGGCGAAGGCGGCCGGGCTGCCGGCGGAAATGAACGCGCGAAGATCCGCAACCGTGAGCCCTGCCGGGGCCAGCTTTTCATCGAGTTTTTCCGAGGGCTCGCGTTCGATTTTGTCCGCACACTCGAGCGCCAGCCGCGACCCGGCCTCGTCGCATCCGCGCGAGGAGAGAAAATCCCTCCACGCCCGGCGGTCGCTGAGCCTCACCACGAAATGCTCGCTGCCGAATCCGAACCCCCGTATGAGATCCACCGCCAGGGCCACGATCTCGGCATCTGCCTCCGGCGAGCTTTCCCCGACGATGTCCGCATTGAATTGCAGGAACTCGCGCAGGCGGCCTTTTTGCTGGCGCTCGTGGCGAAAAAAATTCGAAACGCAAAACCACTTCATCGGCTTCCGGAAATGCTTCTCCCGCGCCGCAACCATGCGGGCGAGCGTCGGGGTCATCTCGGGCCGCAGCGCGACCTCGCGGCCCCCGCGGTCGCAGAACGAGTAGAGCTGCTCCAGGATCTCGGCCCCCTCCTCGTTCTTCTTCCGGTAGAGCTCGCCGCCCTCGAGCGTCGGGCCGTCGTATTCCACAAAACCATAACGCCGCGCAACCGCCCGCCATGTCTCCACGACATAGTTCCTCCGGGCGCAATCCTCGGGATAAAAATCACGGAATCCGGGCAGCGCGGGCATCAGTAAACCTCCTCACTTTTTCCCATCGTCTCATCCTGCCCGCTTCCCGATTCCGTGAAAAGCATTTGATCGAAAAATCCGCCGCTCGTCCGCGGAAGCGGCGGGCGGGATCACTTTCCTCCCAGGTCGGGATGTCTGAACGGGATGCGCCGATGTGCATCGCGCGGTTTTGCGGCCGGAGAAACAGACCTCGCGCATGATGCCGGTTCCGACCATCCGCCTCTGCGCGCCCGCCCGTCGGCACTCCTGAGAACGCGGCTTGCAAGGCGGGGGGGAACCGGCGCAATGTCGCTCCGACATGGCGGATCTGTTTCGGCATTTTTTTACCGCGATGGGCCTTTCCGTAATGCCGGAAGAGCCTGTGCGGCGCAAGGTGGCGGTCCCGGCCGGCGCGGAGCGCACGATCCCGACCAACCGGAGCACGACGGTTTTTTCCGGCGAGGCCGGCGACTGGCAGCCGTATTTGCAGCGCCCGTGGAGCGGGCGCCAGGACGGCGTGTTCGCGATGGATATCGTGCTGGATCCCCCGCAGAGGCACATCGGGTTTGTGTCGCTCAACGAGCGCTCCGCGCGCTGGGCGGAGGCGCTGGGGCGCGGGTTCGCCCAGGCCCGCTCCCGGCTGGAAAAGACGCCTGCCGCCGCGCGGGTGTTCGACGAGATGGTTTTCGGGAACCCCTCGAATTCCGCGCTGAAGCTGACTTCCTGCGCGGAGCTTCCGGCGGACGCGACGCGGGAGATCCGAGTGAACGACAACCTCTCGCCGGCCGAGACGAGGATCCTGGTGCGCACCGGCCTGCTCGAGGAGTTCGAGCCGCGCCTGGACGACCCCGGCAAGCCGATGGAGCACCTCGGGGAAATCTGGGAAGTTCTGCGCCAGATCCTGCTCCAGCTCGGCCATGGAAGCTACCCGCGCGACCGGTTCACCGAGCGGATCGAGCTGACGACCAAGTGGGCTCTGGTCAATCTTCATGTGCTTTACAGCGGGAAGAAAGACGGCCGACCCGACCCGAACGATGCCGGCGAGGCGTTTGAAAAAATCCGGGCGAAGCGTGGGAAGCTCGAGCGCCGCGAGCTGTTCGCGCGGGATCCGTTTTTCCGGCTGCTTTCCGACCTGTCGTTTTTGCTGCGCGAGCGCGGGGTCGAGAGCCTGTGGGACACGGCGGCGGTCATCGTGCGCGATTATCTGGATTCCCGCTACCTGCGGCTCAGCATCGCGGGGCTCATGCCCGACAAGCCGGACTGGCAGGAGGCGATGCCGGTCGAGTGGAAGGGCCCTCGGAAAATCAAGACCCCGCCGCCCGAGGCCGGACGCTACGGGATCATTGACGACGAGGACGAGGACGCGTGGAAGCAGATGAGCGGCCCGCTCGAAGACATCGGCTACCTGCTTATCGGGCAGCTTGGCATGGGCCAGTTCGGCCGCGTTTACGAAGCGATCAATGTCGGCAATGGCAGCATCCCTGCCCGCGTGGCCGTGAAGGTGGACCGCATCCGCAAGGGACATAAAAAAGAGGCGATCGAGGCGGCGGACACGATCATGGACATCGCGCGCGGGCTCGCAAAATCGCCGCATGTCATCCGGGCCTTCGATGCCGGCTACATGAAAAACCCCCGCTCGAACTACCACATCCTGCAGATTGTCGAGGGGGACACGCTCGACCACCTGCTCGGGATCGCGGGCAGCGAGCACGCGAGCATCCTGCGTCCGCTTGCCGGACGTTCCTCGCCGGACGACGCGCGCCGCGAATTTCTGAAATCGCTGAGCGGCAGCGCCGGGGAGGCGTGGCGGCGGAACCGGGAATCCCCGCCCTTCACCGCGCTGCCCGGGCTGAGCCAGATCCTCGACCTCCTGACGAGCAAGGCGCTCTGGATCGAGGAGGTCCACGGCCTCGGGTTCGCGGTCAACGATTTGAAAAATGGGAATGTCATGATGAGTCGCCGCGGGCAGTTCAAGGCGATCGACATCGATTCCTACAGCCGGGTGTTTTCCCACCTCGACAAGCTGCCGGACTTCTTCTTTCTCGCCGTCTCCGCGCTCCAGCTCATCACCCACGGATGCGGCCCGGGCAGGGCGGCGGTGGCCCCGGACATCAAAGACCTGCTCTCGGATCCGGGGGCGGTCGGAAAGAGGCTCCGGGAGATCTGGCCCTACGGCGACCTTTCGCTGCAGAGCGGCGGACGGGTGGCGACGGCCGAGGTCCTGCAGTTTTTCGCGCGGTTCATTGACGACGCGCGCTCGGGAGTTTTTGCGAACGAGCCGGGGCGTTTCACCCAGGCGATCGACGCGCTGATTTTCCTCAAGCGCCGGTTCTCGACCGAGGAGATGGTGCTCCAGTGAGGCTGCTCACCCGCTCAATCCGAGAGCCGTCGAAAAGCCGGGAAAAATCTGCCGGACAGCTTTGAATGTTCCCATTTCCCCTTTCGAAGCCGACAACGATTCTCCGTAGAGAGGTCAGGAAGTCAGACGCTGTCCGAGGCTGATGAAAAAGAGCGTTTGACATGTTTAGATAAATGTCTAATTATCTAACCGTCTGCAATGGATCTTCTTTTCAAAGTGCTTCAAGATGATACCCGCCGAAAAATCCTCAAGATGCTCAGGGAGCGGGATTTGACTGCAGGGGAAATTGCCGCGGCCTTTCACATCAGCAAGCCGAGCATTTCCTACCATCTTGATCTCTTGAAGCAAGCGGGGCTCATTTCTTCCCAGAAAGAGGGGCAGTTCGTTCGCTACACTCTGGAAAGCACTGTGCTCGACGAAGCGCTCGTCTGGATTGCGGACCTGCTTTCACCAAAACCCAAACCAAAACCCAAAAAATGAAAATCCTGCGGATTCTGAAGAGCCAATTGCTGCAAGTCCTGATCCTGGCGATCCCGTTTATTTTGGCGGGGGTGTTTTGGACGGGATTTCCCGGGCGCGTGGCGACCCACTGGGGCCTGAGCGGCCGTCCGGATAGTTGGATGGGCAAAGAGGCGGGGCTCCTGCTTCTTCCGCTGGTCAACCTCGGGATCTGGGCACTCTTTATGTGTCTGCCGTGGCTGGACCCGAAGATTCGATTGAATGTCGGCGGTTACGAACGGACGTTGGCCGTGCTGAAGATCTGGCGACTGGCGACCACGGCGTTTTTGTGTTTCCTGTCGCTGCTGGTGCTTGCGGTCGCCGGTGGAATTCCGGTGGATATGAACCGCGCCGTTTTCAATGGCGTTCTCATTCTGTTTCTGGCGCTGGGAAATTTCCTGGGAAATCTGCGACCCAATTACTTCGCCGGGATCCGGACGCCGTGGACGCTGGACGACTCGGAGATCTGGCGGGCCACCCATCGCGTCGGCGGACGCATCATGGTCTACGGCGCACTTCTCCTGCTGCCGGGTCAACTTTTTCTCAACAGCGAACAACTCATGAAAGTCTTCCTCGCCTACATCCTCGGATTTGCGGCTTGGAGCATGGGCTACTCCTATTATCTGTTTCTCAGAAAATCGCGCTGACCTCTCGCTCGAAAAGGCCTCCGCCGTCCTCCGCGACGAATTCCCCGAGTTTACCATCCGTCCTTTCCTGGCGAGAAACTTTGTGAATGGCGGCCGACCGCGTCCGCCCCGCGCAAAACAATGGGTGGTTTCATCTCTGGTTTTGTGGTACTTTTCCCCAATGAGCATGAATGATAATCAGGGTGCGGAAGGGTGGATGAAGCTCGCCGAAAAATACATCTGGTGGAAGCCTGCGAAGGAGGTTGCGCCGGATCTCTTTCTTGGACATGTCATGAACCGGGCAACTTGGGAGGATCAATCCTGGGTCGAGAAGCACTTCACGGCAGAGCGTCTGCGGGCAGCTTTGCGGGGAGCGGCGGCTGGGGTGTTTGATCCTGCTTCCTGGCATTACTGGCACTACCGCCTGGGTTGGACCGAAGTGCCCGAGCTGCCACGTAAAGTTTTGTCATCCTGACAAGCCATGCCGCCGCTTTTGCCCAAACTGGAGATTCTTCCCCCGGCCCAGCTTGCACTCTGGCCGGAGACTGTCCGCTGGGCGGATCGTTTCGTGCTGTATGGGGGAACGGCCATCGCATTGCGGCACGGGCACCGGCAGTCTGTGGATTTTGATTTTTTCTCCGACCGGCCGTTTGATCCCTTTGCTTTCTATGCGGACGACCCTGTGTTGCAGGGCAGTGAGATTCTTCAGACAGCGGCCAATACTCTCACATGCAGCAAACCCACGAAGCTGGGTCCGGTGAAGCTTTCGTTTTTTGGCGGCCTCCGGTTTGGTCGTGTGGCCGATCCCTCCGTGATTCCCGACCATCCGCTCAAGGTCGCGTCGGACATGGATTTGATGGTGCAGAAACTCAAGGTGATCCAAGTGCGGAGTGAAGGAAAGGATTACGAGGATTTATCCGTTCTCCTGAAGAGTGGATTGCGCTTGGAGGACGGATTGGGTGCGGCTCGGGCCCTCTATCCGGGCTTCCCGGTGTCCGTGGCGCTGCGGGCGCTGTCCTATTTTGAGGGCGGTGATGTGGCGCAGTTGCCCCAAACACTCAAAGCCCTGCTCTCCGGCCATGCCGCCCGGTGTTCGGACATCCCATTATGGATCCGGGCCAGCGATTCCTTGCTCTAAAGTCCAATAGGAGATCCCCCGGCTCTGCCGGGGAGGCTCTCAAAGTTTGACTTTTCGTGCAGTAGAAAATCAGAAGAAAAACTGAAGAAGCAATCGGAATGGTCCGGGAGAAACAGGGAAAGTGATTGCATCGAAAACGGGGGGACACAGGAAAATGCTGCGTCGAAAATATTCTGTGGCAGCATGGGCATCCTGCCCATGTCTTGCTGGATTGGGCCCCGGACATCAAAGACCTGCTCTCGGATCCGGGGGCGGTCGGGAAGAGGCTCCGGGAGATCTGGCCCTACGGCGACCTTTCGCTGCAGAGCGGCGGACGGGTGGCGACGGCCGAGGTCCTGCAGTTTTTCGCGCGGTTCATTGACGACGCGCGCTCGGGAGTTTTTGCGAACGAGCCGGGGCGTTTCACCCAGGCGATCGACGCGCTGATTTTCCTCAAGCGCCGGTTCTCGACCGAGGAGATGGTGCTCCAGTGAAGCCGCTCACCCGCTCAATCCGAGAGCCGTCGAAAAGCCTGGAAAAATCTGCCGGACATCTTTTAATGTTCCCATTCCCTCTTTCGAAGACGACAACAATTTTCCGTAGAGAGGTCGGGATGTCACTATTATGAAATCGATGATTTTGTCACCGCTGGGGGTCACGAGCGCTTATGCGGCGGCCGAAGAGGAGACGGCATTGTTCGTGTCCGCGAAGCCGGTGTGGCTGGAGGGCCGCGAGAAGGAACGGAACGTCTTCGTCGGCTTCCGCGCGACCGTGGACGGTGCCGCCGCCGAAAAGGCCGTGGTGCGGCTGACCGGCGCAACCATCTGCCGGCTCTTTGTGAACGGCGAGCATGTGGGCTACGGCCCCGCACGCGGACCGCACGGCTTCTACCGCGTGGACGAGTGGCCGCTCAAGGGGCGCTGCAAACCCGGCTCGAACGTCATCGCCATCGAGGTCGCCGGCTACAACTCCAACAGCTACTACTTCATTGACCAGCCTTCGTTCCTTCAGGCCGAAGTCGTCGCAGGCGCGACCGTGCTCGCCTCCACTGCGGGCGCAGGCGGACCCTTCGAGGCGCAGGCGCTCGACAGCCGCGTGCAGAAGGTGCAGCGCTACAGCTTCCAGCGTCCCTTCTCGGAGGTCTACCGGCTGAAGCCCGACTCTGACGCGTGGCGCACGGGCGGCACATTTCAGGCGCAGAAACTGGCGGTGTTGCCCCCACGCGCCCTGCTGCCGCGCCTCGCGCCTTATCCCGCCTTTGTCGTGCAGCCGCCCCAGCGCGAGGTGTTTGATGGCACGGTCAAGAACAACCCTGACAAGAAGGTGTTGGCCGACCGCACCATCAAGAACATCGGCCCGATGCTGGCGGGCTATCCCGAAGCGGAGCTGACGACGATCCCGTTCTATGAAGTGCAGCGGTTGGAAACGGCGACCTGTGAGCGCACGGACAAGCCGCTCGACGCCCAGAGCCGGCTCACGCTCGCGGACGGGCAGTTCCGCATCATCGACTTCGGGCAGAACAACTCGGGCTTCTTCGGCGCGACGCTCCGCTGCGCCGCTCCGACGCGCGTCTACTTTGTCTTCGATGAGATGCTGAACGAAAACGACGTGAGCCTGACGCGCCTGGGCTGCTGCAACGTGGTGGCCTACGACCTGACCGCAACGGGCACTTACCGCGTCGAATGCTTTGAGCCCTACACGCTGCGCTACCTCAAGGTCATCACCGTTGGCGCAGGCTGCGAGGTCTCGGATCTGCATTTCCGCGAATACGTGAACTCCGCCACCGAGCGCGCCGTGTTCGCCAGCTCTGACGACGTGCTCAACCGCATCTTCGAAGCCGCCCGCTCGACGTTCAAGCAGAACGTGGTGGACGTCTTCGCAGACTGCCCCTCGCGCGAGCGCGCGGGCTGGCTGTGCGACAGTTTTTTCATCGGCCGAGTGGCCTCTGACCTGTGCGGCGACACGCGGATGGAGCGGATGTTCTTCCAGAACTTCCTGCTGCCGCAAAAATTTGATCATCTGCCCGACGGCATGCTGCCGATGTGCTATCCGGCCGACCACAACGACGGCGTCTTCATCCCCAACTGGGCGATGTGGTTCGTCATCCAGCTCGACGAATACTTGCAGCGCAGCGGCGACCGCGCCACGGTGGACGCGCTCAAGCCGCGTGTGCTGGCGCTGCTGGATTTCTTCAAAAATTACAAGAACAGCGACGGCTTGCTTGAAAAGCTTCCCTCTTGGGTTTTCGTCGAATGGTCGCACGCCAACGCGCTGACGCAGGACGTGAACTATCCGTCCAACATGACCTACGCCGAAGCGCTCGCGTGCGTCGCGCGGATGTACGGCATGCCTGAACTTCAGGCCGAGGCCGACGCGATGCGCGAGACCATCCGCAAGCAGTCGTTCGATGGGACGTTCTTCGTGGACAACGCGAAGCGGCAGCCTGACGGCACGCTGAAGTCATCCGGCGAGCGCACCGAGGTGTGCCAATACTACGCCTTCTTCTTCCACACCGCCACGCCGCAGACCCACGCCGCGCTGTGGGAGACGCTGCGCGCTGACTTTGGGCCGGGCCGCCACCAGAACAACAAGCACCCGGAAATCTACTTCGCCAACGCTTTCGTCGGAAACTACCTGCGGCTCGAGCTGCTCTCGCGGCAGGGGCTGTCCGCACAGATCCTCGATGAAACCAAAGGCTACTTCCTCAAGATGGCCGATCTGACCGGAACCCTGTGGGAGCATGACAGTACGGAGGCGAGCTGCTGCCACGGCTTCGCGAGCCACGTCGAGCGGCTGCTCTACCGCGACGTGCTGGGCATCCGCTCGATCGACGCGGTCAACAAGAAGGTTCAGCTCGGGTTTGCCGACGTGCCGCTGCAGACCTGCTCAGGCTCCATGCCCGTCGGCTCCGCTGCGGTGAAGGTCAACTGGCGCAAAGCCAACGGCACCTTCTTCTATCACATCGACGCGCCCAAGGGCTTCGAAGTGAGCGTCGACACCTCGCGCCTGCCGATTCAAGCCGTGCGAGAGTGAAGTCGCGGGAGCGCGGGTCAGGCCCGCGTATTGACGGAGTCTGGGAGAGCGGAAATTGATGGTTTTGAAATGGGTGTTGGCCTTCTCAGGAACCACGGCTTCAACGAACTCACCCGAACCGCCCGGTGATGTAGTCCTCGGTTTGCTTCTGCGCGGGGTTGGAAAAGATTTTCTGGGTGTCGGCGAACTCGACGAGTTTGCCGAGGTAGAAGAAAGCGGTTTTGTCCGACGTGCGCGTCGCCTGCTGCATGTTGTGGGTGACGAGCACGATCGTGAACTCCTGTTTGAGCTCGTGGATGAGCTCCTCGACCTTGACCGTGGCGATCGGGTCGAGCGCCGAGCACGGCTCGTCCATGAGCAGAACCTTCGGCTGGTTGGCGATCGCGCGGGCGATGCAGAGCCGCTGCATCTGGCCGCCCGAGAGCCCGAGCGCGCTTTCGTGCAGGCGGTCCTTGGCCTCGTCCCAAAGCGCGGCCGAGCGCAGGCTGCGTTCGACCGCCTCGTCGAGCATGCTCCGGCTGTTCTGCCCGCTGATCCGGAGCCCGTAAACGATGTTCTCGTAGATGGATTTTGGGAACGGGTTCGATTTTTGAAAAACGATCCCGATGCTGCGCCGGAGCGCGATCACCTCGACGCTCCTGTCGTAAATGCTCTGCCCGAGGAGCCGGATGTCCCCCTCGTGGCGGACGCCCTCGATCAGCTCGTTCATACGGTTGAAGTTTCGCAGGAGCGTGGTTTTCCCGCATCCCGACGGCCCGATGAACGCGGTGACCTGCCGCTCGGGGATGTCCATGTTGATGCCGAAAAGCGCCTGCTTCTTCCCGTAGAAAAAATCGAAGTCCCGCACGGTCAGGAAATCCGGGCGCCCGGGTTTCGGCGCGGCGTCTGATGGGGCGGATTCGTCTGTCATAGTCATGGAGTCTTCGGGCTAATGCTTTTTCGAAAAGACAAGCTGGGCGGTGATGTTGGCGAGGGTGACAAACGCCACGAGAACCAGCGAGGCCGTCCAGGCCATCTGGATCTGGTGAGGGAACGGGACGGTGGAGAAATTGTAGATCAGCACCGAGAGCGAGGCGGTCGGCTCGCAGAGGGATTTCGCCCAGAACTGGCTGAAGAGGGCGGTGAAAATCAGCGGCGCCGTCTCGCCGGCCGCACGCGCGACGGCCAGCATGATCCCGGTCATGATCGCAGGCAGCGCGTCGGGAAGAACGATGCGGACGATCGTCTGAAATTTCGTGGCACCGAGCCCGTATGACGCCTCGCGATACGCGCTCTGCACCCCGAGGAGGGCCTGCTCGGATGTCAGGAGGATCGTCGGCAGCATCAGCACGGCGAGAGCCACACCACCCGCGTAGGCGGAGAACGCGCCGGTTGTCGCAACCACCACGGCAAATGCAAAAACCCCGCAGATGATCGAGGGGATTCCCGTGAGGAGCTTGGCGACGATCCGCACCGCGCGGGCCAACCGGCTCGCCGGCGCATATTCGTTAATGTAAATCGCCGAGAGGATTCCCAGCGGGCCGGCCGCCAGCAGGCCGAGCCCGACCATCACCAACGTCCCCAGGATCGCGTTGCCGAACCCCCCGCCAGCCATGCCGGCCGCCGGGGGAAGTCGCGTGAAAACCGACGTGCCCAGAAGCGGCAGGCCGTTTTTCAGAAGCAGATAAATGATCGAGATCAGCGGGACGAGCGTGAGCAGCGAAAGGCCGATGCAGGCCGCGCTCAGCACGCGGTTCCACAGAGAACGGGCGCCCGCTTTCGCGGACTCGGCGGAGCTGGCGCTGAAAAAATCCGGGGCTTGGAAGCTGTCCATCATGTCAGCGGATGCCGGCTGTCCGGCTCTGGGTGTGGCGCAGGACGAGTTCGCCGATGAGGTTCACAAAAAGGGTGATGCCCACGAGGATGAGGGCCGCATACATGAGCGAGTTGACCTGCAGGCCCTCGGCCTCGCCGAACTGGTTGGCCAGGAGCCCGGCCAGCGTGCCGCCGGGCGAGAGGAGCGACCACGAGAGGCGTGAGCTGTTCCCGATCAGCATCGCGACGGCCATCGTCTCCCCCATCGCTCGGCCGAGGGCGAGGATCGTCGCCGCCACCACGCCCGGCGCGGCAGCGGGAAGGATGACCCCGAGGATCGCCTCCCAGCGCGTCGCTCCGAGCGCATACGCCCCCTCGCGCAGGGTTTTCGGAACAGCGGTGAGCGCGTTGCGGGAGATCGCCGTGACCGTGGGAAGAATCATCAGCGCCAGCACGATGCTCGCGGTCAATAGCGAATTTCCATACGCCGGACCGGCAAAGATCGGGATCCCGCCGAGATGGGCCGCCGCCCAATCCCCGAAAACCTTGACGATTGGAATGACAACAAAAATCCCCCAGAGCCCGTAAACCACGCTCGGGATCGCCGCCAGCATCTCGACCACAAACCGGATCGTGCTCCGCACGGGAAGCGGCAGGAAATTTTCGCTGAGAAAAATCGCGACAGCGAGGCCGAGGGGGAGGGCGATGAGGATCGCGATGAACGAGCTCGCGGCGGTCCCGACGATGAACGGAAGGACTCCGAATGTCCCGCGGTTCGGGGCCCACGAGGAACCCGAGAGAAACGCGAAGCCGAACTTCTGGACCGCCGGCCATGCGGACGAGACGATCTCGCAAACGATCCATGCCAGCATGGCCACGGCTGCGGCCGAGGCCGCCCAGCAAAGCGCATGGAAAAAGTCGGGTCCCACGCGAACCTCCGCGATCGGCTGCGATTCTGAAGGTTCGCGGGACATGGCGGGCGGGTTTTATTGGACGGTTGCGAGCGCGGCCTTCGCCTTCTCGACCACCGGGGCGGGAAGCGGGATGTAGCCGAGTTCGCCCGAGAGCTTCTGGCCGTCGGTGAGCCCGTAGGTCACGAATTCCTTGAGCGCCTTGAGCTTCGCCGAGTCGTCATACTTCCCGTAGAGCAGCAGCCAGGTGAAGCTGACGAGCGGGTAGTCGCCCGCCCCCTCGGGATCCACCGGCCACACGCGGAGGTTCGCGGGAAGCACCACATTCGCGAGCGTCGCCGCACCGTTCTCAAGACTCGGCGAAACAAATTTTCCCGACTTGTTTTCGAGGTTCGCCATCGCGAGCCCGTTGCCTTTGGCGTAGCCGAATTCGACGTAGCCGACCGTCCCGGGCGACTGCTTGACCAGCGCGGTCACGCCCTCGTTGCCTTTCCCACCAACCCCGACGGGAAATGTCACCGACTTGTCGGTTCCGATTTTTTCATTGAACTCCTTGCTGATCGCCGAGAGGTGCTGGGTGAAGACATATGTCGTGCCGCTGCCGTCCGAACGGAATGCGACCTGGATCGGGAGATCCGGCAGCTTCGCTCCGGGGTTCGCCTTCGCGAGCACCGGATCGTTCCATTTTGTGATTTTCCCCAGGTAAATGCCGGCCATCGCCTCGCGCGAGAGGTTCAAATTTTCTACGCCGGGAAGATTGTAGGCATAGACGATCTCGCCCGCGGTCGCCGGGATCATCACGACCCCCTTGGCGACCTTGGCGATCTCCGCATCGCTCATCGCCGCGTCGCTGGCGCCGAAATCCACGACCCCGGCCGTGAAATTCTTTACGCCCGCTCCGCTTCCGACCGACTGGTAGTCCACCTCCACGGCGGGGTGCAGCAGCTTGTATTCCACTCCCCAGCGCTGGTAAAGCGGGGCGGGAAATGATGCTCCCGCTCCGGTGAGTTTCTGGGCCTGCGAGGTTGCCGAGAGCCCGGCGAGGGCCGCTCCGATAATGAGGAATGACAAGGGTTTCATAGTTGAGAACTGTGTTGGTATAGGGAAATTTTCTCTCTCCAATGCGTCTTATGTTACAATTTTGTCACAATCGCGCTCCGCGAGGGAGATCCGTCGTGCCAGGCCTGCGGGCCTCTTTCCAGAGGCGCAGAGCGGGACGGAGGCGGATTCCTTTTCGCAAACTCGTCGGCATCGGTCGTCCGCCAATCGGTGTGAGGTGGCAGCACGGGGCCGGGCGCGCCGGGTTTTCTTGCGGGCTTTTTTGGCTTCATGAGGAAGGCCGTTTTTGTCCGGCGACCCTCCGCAGGTCAAGAGATTAACCACTTCAAAGAGAAAACAGGATCCGGGTTCAGCGTTTCGGGAGGAGGCGGATTCCGTCGGGGTCGAGCGCGATGTGGCGATCGCGGTAGAGCGAGCCGAGGGCTTGCTTGAAGGCTTTTTTGCTGACACCGAAAGTTTCGCGGATTTCTCCCGGGGTGCTCTTGTCGTGGAAGGGGAGCCGTCCGTCGGCGGCGGTCAGGGCGTCGAGGATTTGCGCGGTGAGGGGCTTGATGCGGGCGAAGCCGGCGCGGTCGAGCGAGAGATCGATCTTGCCGTCGGCGCGCACGGCACGCACGAAGCCGTCCGGCGCATCGCCCGCGCGGAGCGGCGAGGCGAGGTCCGACTTGTAGAGCAGCCCCCAATGGGCGTTCTCGACGATGGCGCTGTATCCGAGCGGGGTCTCGCGTGCAATGAGAAGCTTCACCGGCTGCCCGGCGGCATAGGGCGGAGGCGCGAGATCCAGCCAGCGATCCAGCCGCTCGCTCGCGACGATGCGATCGGATTTTTCATCAATAAAAACATGGACGACCAGCCCCTCGCCCTCGCGGGCCAAGCTGACCTGCTCGCGGCGTGGCAGGAGGAGATCCTTGCTCAGCCCCCAATCCAGGAAGGCGCCGATGCTCGGCTTCACGCTCACGACGCGCAGGAAACAAAACTCTCCGACCATCGCGAGCGGCGTCTCGGTCGTTGCCACCAGCCGGTCCTCCGAATCCCGATAAACGAACACATCGATCGCGGATCCCGGCCCGGTGCCCGGCGGGATGTAGCGCCCAGGCAGGAGGATCTCGCCGAGCGGCCCTCCGTCGAGAAAATATCCCGGCGGGGCTTCGCGAAGCACGGCAAGCTGATGGCGTCTGCCAAGAATGGACATGCCGAGATCCTCGCAGCCTCGCTTGGCCGCGGCAAACGCGGATTTTTCAACCTCCCTCATCGCTTCCGCGATTTCTCCAGGCCGAGAGACGGATGCTTCGCGCGTGCCTTGCGGGCGAGCCCGGCGATCCATTTTCCGCGGGCGATGATCCGGGGTGGCTCGAAGCCGGCGCGGGCGAGCCCGGCGGCGACTTCTGTGGCCTGTTCGCGGAGAACTCCCGAAAAGATGAGATGCCCGCCGCAGGCGAGCTTGCGGGCAAATCCGGCGGCCGAGGCGAGAAGAAGTTCGCTGAAGAGGTTCGCGAGGATGATGTCGGCCCGCTGGAAAGAGGAAAGCTTCCGGGCGTCGGCTCGGGTGATCTTCATGCGCCGGCACCGGTTGTTTTTTGCATTTTCTTTCGCAATCCGGACGCAGGCGGGATCAAAGTCGAACGCCTCGACCGCTGCGGCACCGAGCTTCTCGGCGGCGATCGCAAGGATCCCGCTGCCGGTCCCCGCATCCATCGCGCGCCATCGGGCGGGCAGGCTGCCGGCGGCATCGCAGAGCAGGCGGAGGCAGGTGGCGGTGGTGGCATGCTCGCCGGTGCCGAAAGCCATTCCGGCGGGGATCCAGATGTCGCCCGGCCGGTTGCCGGACTTCCTCCAGCCCTCCTCCCCGGAGAAGATGCGGAGCTTTCCGCGGATCGCGAGCGGGGCGCGCGGACGGGACGGCCCGCCGGCCAGGAGATGGTCCGGGATTTTTTCAGCGCGCCCGCCGAACCGCTTTGCCAGGAGCTCAGCCGTCAGCCTGTCGCAGAACGCCTCGACCTTCAGCGCCCGGGAATTCGGCCAGGCAAGCATCGCGACGCGGCCGGGCCCGAGAAACCGCAGCCGCTCCTCCCAGGCGTCCTCCCATTTCTGCGAACTGAGGCGTGTCCAGCGATACATCCCCGCAGAATTTGCCAGACCTCTGACGCCCGTGCGAACGAAAAAAATCTCTGAAAATTTCTATTGGAACCGCCAGGTGTAGGTGACACCGGCATGGAAGAAGCCGTATCCGTCGCGATCGTTGACGGGGCCGTTTCCGAGCTGGAGCCGCACGCGCATGGCCGGGGGGGCTCCGAGGAAGGGCGATGCCTGCGTGCAGTTGGCGGCAAGCCCGGCGAAGTCGAGCTGCCCGGCGAAGGGCTCCGTCAGAAAAAGGCTGCTCCGGCCATCCGCGGCCCAGCCGAAAACCGGGGCAGGGCCGGCCGTGCCGGTGATGAGAAGAAGCACGAGCGACTCCTGCGGCAGCGGCGGCTCGGAGCGCAGGATCAGCTTGTTCTGGTCGAATGGCCCGAACGCATACGCCTGGATTTTGTAGCCGCCGGTCTGCGCGGTGCCGCGGACGTCGAGCAGCGGCACCCACGGCGCGTCGGGAAGGAAGTCCATCCGCCCGTCGGGGATTGTCATGGTCGCGAACGGCAGGAACGCCTGCACGTCCTTGAGCGTGATGCGGCCGATGGGGACCGGCCGGCTCAGCGTGCCGGCGAGCGTCACCGCCGGGATGATCTCGCCGTCGGCGATGCGGCCGCGGATCAGGAACGGGGTTTCGTTGGAGATCTTCACGTCGAGTTCCCAGCGCGCGAATGGCTCGGGGACGGCGGCGGACGGCGGATGAAAAACGGCTTCGCCCGGCTCCTCCGACGGCACGAGCAGAGAGGGCGTGATCTCGAAACGCCGGGAGATCCGCCCGTCCACAAGCCGCACCGTCCCGCGCAGCGCGCCGGACGCATTGTTTCCTGCGGCCGCGAGATCCGCGTCCGCGTGCAGCCGGATCCCCTCAGCCCGGACGAGCAGGATTTTTTTCCCCAGCAGGCGCAGGCTCCATGCCGGATTCGTTGGGTCGGCGAGCCCGACCGACCCGGAGATTTCAAACGGCCCACCCTCGATCTCGCCGCGGAATTTCTCCACCTCCAGGCGGGTTCCGTCGAAAGCGAGCAAGGCCTGGATTTTAGTCGCTGGCGGGGTGCGGGAGGAAAAATCGAGCGAGGCGTCCTGGAGCGCGATCCATCCACTTGTTTTCGGCTCGCCGATGGTGCCGGAGAAAGCGAGTTTTCCGGAGACCGAGCCCTTCAGCTGCCGCAGGTTCGGGAGGAGCGGACGGAAGGCGGCGAGATCGGCGCGGAGATCGAGCGAAGCGTCGAACGCACCGGTGGGATTGATCCAGCGCCAGTCGCCGGCGTCCGTGCGCACAAGCCCGAACGGCATCTGCGCGGAGAGCTGGAGGGGAGGGAGACCTTTGGACTCGAACATCCCGTCGAGCGAGGCCTTGCCTTCCGAGGCGCTGAAATGGATGCCGAGGCGGGACGGCGGGACACCCGGCTGCTTCCAGACGATATCGTGCGCGGTCAGGTCGCCCTTCGCTGTCAACCGCGCGGGCGGGCCTCCGGCTTCGAGGTTGAAACGGGCCTGCCCCTCCACCGGAAAATTCTGTCCGGCCAGCTCGATGAGTGAGCGGAGGCTGATGTCTTTGGGAGTGACGGCCCGCAGGTAGGCCTCGCGTCCGGGATCGATCGCCGCACGCCAGTCCCGGCCCCCGAGGACGGCGAAGAGGTTGATGGGAACAAACGCCGAGCCCTCGATAAGGGAATTATTTCCGGTGCGGAGCTCCACGTCCTTGAGGGTGATTCCGGAGCTGGCAAATGTGGCGCGCGAGTCGAGCCGGAGCGGGCCTTTTGTGATCCGGAGCTTCGAGAAATAGAGGTTCTGGGGCGAGTAGGTTCCGGTGAATTCTCCGGTGAGGCCAGCGGGGGTCGCGCCCGAGACGAAGTCCTTGATCTTCACGTCGAACGCGCCGGAATGCGATTGGGCCGTGCCGTCCCCCTGCCACCGCGCGTCCAGCGCCCCCGCGTAGATTTTCTCGGCCCCCGGCGCGTGAAAGGGAGCAAGGTAGGTGGCGAGATCCGCGATCCGGGCGTCCACTTCCGCCGCATACTGATACGGCGCGGTCTGCGAGAGCGTTCCCCGCAACGAGGTCGTGTCCTTATTGGAAAATAGATCGCAACGGGCGATCTCGACGCCGCCCTCGCGGAAGACCGCCTCGGCGCGCAACGAGCTGGGCGGGAGCGAGCGGAAGGTGATGCCCGACGCTTCGACGCTCAAAAATCCGTCCACCCGCCCCGCTTGCCCGCTCACCGATCCGGCGGCGGTCATCCGCCCGCCGGCCTCGTCCAGAGGGCCTCCCAGCAGGCCGGCCAGGGTGCCGAGCTCGCGGATGTCGGCCTTCAGGCTGAGGATGAACGGGGCGCGCGCGATCTCCGACCAGCCCTCCGCCAGTGAAATCTCCCCGCTGAAAACGACCCGGTTTTCTTTCTGGCGCAGCTCGAATTCGCTGACGACGAGCCGGCGATGGATCAGGCTGGCCCCGACCTCGAGAGATTCCCATCCGCGCTTGTTCCATTGGAATCCTTCGGCCACCAGCCGCAGGGAGGCTTCGGCATCCGCCGGGCGCTCGGGTTTTCCCCGGAACGTGAAGCGTCCCTCGGCGAGCTTGCCCTCGGTATTCCCTCCAACTCCCAGGAGTGCCGCCAGCTTGTCGAGCGGGATATTCGATGCCCACGCGGCGATGTCCAGCGTCCCGTCTTCCGTGGCCAATCCGGCATCGGCACGCAGCAATCCGCCGAAGCAATCCGCCGTGAGGGAAATCGCCGGGCCGCCGCTGTGGAGGAGATCCGCCGAGAGATTCTCAACTGTGATCCCCGGCAGGACTTCCATCGCCGCGAGCCAAAGAGTGCCGTATTTCCAAGCGGTTCGGGCGCGGATCGGCCCGAAGGCCTTGGAGAACGCATCCGTCCGCACCGCGAGGCCGCCGAGAGAAAGCTGGCCGGCCTCGGCCTCGCTGAAGTTCGCGGAAAAATCGCGCAGCGACAGCTTCCGGTCTTTGTCCAGAATGTCGAGCGAGGCCACGTCGAGCGCGATGCTTTGAGGGATCAGGCGGAGAAGTCCTCCCGTCGCGCCAAGCGCCTCGCGGAATCCTTTTTCCCCGGAAAAATCCCAGATGCCGGAGACGCCTTTAACCGAGAGCTCGCGGATCAGCCGCCCGTTTTCCGAGAAGAGGCCGGAGCCCCACCGCCACTCGATCCGGCCAATGTCGAGCACGGTAAGATGTCCGTTGCCGGGCACCGAACGGAACCGCGCACCCTCGATCACGACAGGGCCGTCCAAGCGCACATCGACCCTTTCGGCCGAGAACGTCAACCGGTTGGCCGTGCACCAGGCGTCCATCGCCTGTCGCGCGCCCCATGAGAGAACGGGCGCGTGGAGCAGCCAGACCGCGAGGACCGCGGCCAGGAACAGGAAGGCCCAGAGCTTCCAAGAAGGCTTCCTTCGGCGGATCGGACCGGTGTTGTTTTCAGGCATCTCGGCCCAACCTAAACAGGTTCCGGCGTTTCAATCCAGTTCAGCCTTGATACGGCGGTGCCGGCGGCATAGACATCGCGGGATATGGAGGCGTCGGGAAATTGAAAACGAGAGCGTCGGACAGTTGGATCGCTCTCTCCGTGATCGGCTGCAGCATCGTGCTCTTCGCGGCACTCGCCCTCGGGCTCAGTAGCAGGTTTCTCGTGCCCGACGGGCGCAGCGTCCGCGCCCGCTTCTCCGATGTGTCCGGCATCAAGGAAAGCTCGCAGGTCAAATACGCCGGGGCACGCGCCGGCGTCGTCTCGAAGATCCGCATCCTGACCGCGGCCGAGCGGGCCGCCGACCCGAAGAACCTCGTCGAAATCACGCTCGATCTCTTCCCTGCCGTGCCGCAGCTTTCAAAAAATGCCCTCGCCAGCATCTCCGCCGACACGCTGCTCAGCGACAAATTTGTCCTCATCGAGGACACCTCCGCGGGGGGTGCCGCGCTCGCGAAGGGAGATCTCCTCCAGGGCATCCCGCCTGTCTCGTTCGACAAGCTCACGAGAAATGTGGACGGTGCCATCGAGGGCCTGCGGAAGGTGCTCGGAGGCGGATCCGCCGACACGGAAATCTTTTCCCGGATTCACAGGCTCGTGGAGGAAACCCAAGAGCTGCTCGCCGCGCTGAAGCTGGTCGTGGCCGATGCCGGATCCACGCTGGCCGATGCCCGCACCGCCGCCGCCGATGCCCGCTCTCTCCTCGCGGAAAATAAAGCGCCCGCCGGACGCGCGATCGCCCGGCTTGACAGCGCCGTCGGCTCGCTCGAATCGCTC